>JBBUHH010000001.1:0-4735 GCA_038055775.1 Patescibacteria group bacterium
TCCCTCACAATTTTTCCGTTTTCCATTGTTATCACCCTTTTCCCGATTGCGTCAATCACCCCGCGATTGTGAGTAGCCAAGATTACCGTGGCGCCGAGATCGTTTATTTTTTTTAAAATTTGCACGATTTCGTGGGTGTTTATCGGATCTAAATTTCCCGTGGGTTCGTCCGCAATAATCAACTCCGGCTGGTTTATGATCGCCCGGGCAATCGCCAGCCTCTGTTGTTCCCCGCCGGAAAGTTCAGTCGGAAAGTGATGCAAGCGATGGCTCAAATCCACGAGTTCCAGCACATGCGGCACATCCGAGGCTATCTCCTCGTCTGTCTTGCCTACCGCTTCCATGGCAAAAGCGATGTTTTCGTAAGCTGTCTTATTTGGTAATAATTTGAAATCTTGAAAAATCACCCCGATTCTTCGGCGCAGTTTGGTTAGCTCTTTATTTTTTAGCTGATGTACATTGATAGACTCAAAAAAGACCGAGCCATCAGTGGGATTTTCATCGGCTAAAATCATTTTAGTCAGAGTGGTCTTGCCCGCCCCAGAATGCCCGACAATAGAAACAAACTCCCCCGCCGTGATAGCCACCGTCACATCATCGAGCGCCACCGCGTCTTTGTAAACTTTAGAAACATTGTTGAAATAGATCACTCCTTTATTCTAACACAGAAATTATGCCTGCCAAATCTCGCTAGGATAGTTTTCTTAAAAATACTTTTCTTTTACTAAAAGTAGGATTTGAACTAATAACTAGTAAGTTTCCAAATTGCCGAAAATAAACCTTGGTACCCTTTTTCCATCCAAGATTCTCGGCAAATATTTTCGGTATCCTTACCGCCAAACTATTTCCCCACTTTTGTATTTTAGTTGTCATGAATTAAGTATATACAATGTATCTACAAAGTCAAGATTGTTTAAAATTACGGACAGACAACTACTCCGTTTCCAAGAGAAGGAGACTCCTTTGAAGCGCCAGTAGAATCTACGCACCATCCACCAGTATATGGACCTCCGACTGGAAGCGTAGGATTTTTCAAAGAAGTAATAGCCGCCCAACTTGTGTCATTTTCATGACAAACCGATGCATAAGGAGAGCCGGATGAACCATTGGCATTATATGTATATACATGTGTCGAGAACGGACCAACTACACTAGTTGGATTAAGTTTTTGAGAAGCGCTTAAAACCATATCATAAATTCCGCCCGGTTGACCTGAAGAACACATAGAGTCGTATGAGCCATTCCCCTGAGTTTCATAATACAGTGCCGCTTGTGTGCGAGCATTACCCATCGTAGCTTTGATTACTCCATCAGTAGCTTTATTTCGCGCAGAATTGAGCGACGCAAGAATGACAGAAGCTAAAATACCAATAATGGCAACCACCACCAAAAGCTCTATCAGCGTAAACCCGCCTGAAATTTTCTTTAAAAAATTTTGGCGGGTGAACCCGCCCCTTTTAAAATTATTCATAAAAATTTATTTATACTTATAATAAACTTTCCCCATTATATCACAGTTCCATACAGAAAGGATATTCACCACACCTCTTTTCCTCTGATTTCTCGATTTTATTTTTCATAGACTATCTATAATGGTTATTTACATCCAAAATTTCAATTTCTTCATTTTCGCGAAAAATAAAAATAGCCCGATACTTTTTATCCACCCGAAAACTCCAAAATTTTAAGTGCCTCGGCTCCAAAAGCTCAACTTCTAGACTGGGATATGAGATATTCATTAAAAACAAATTTAGTTGCTTAGAAAATTTCTTTTCTAAATTGTGTTTCTTTAAATAATCCGAGATATCCTTGTGAACAGGCAAAACATTCATTTTATTTGGTGAAAAAAGAAGAACGCTTCATGCCTTTTTCTATATCTTTTATAAATTCTTTGCTGTAGAGTTTAGTTTTAGAAAATTCAGAAATAATCTTTTTTCGGCTTTTTTCTAGAGGCACAAAAAAAAGGCTTGGATTTATTCCAGCGATCATGCTGTCAAAAGCTTCTGCTTTCTTTTTCAAGCTTATATATTCAACTTTTGGCATAGTTACCGTAACCATATAGTTATTATAACATAAATTATAAAAAAACATAATTACAAATTTTTCTCCGCATCAATAAACAAGTCTATCTCGCCGTCCAAAACCGCGTTCACATTTGCCGTTTCCGCATCCGTGCGGTGGTCTTTGACCATTTTGTAGGGATGCAAAACATACGAGCGAATTTGATTCCCCCATTCTATTTCCGTATTTTTCAGCTTCATGCTTTCTTCAAAAGTTTTTTTCTGCTCGGACGCTCTTTTGAAAATTTTAGCGCGCAAAATGGCGAGCGCTTGCTCCCTGTTTTGTTCTTGACTTCTCTCCCCCGAAGCATGTACAGACAAACCAGACGGAACATGCACCACTCGCACCGCCGTTTCCCGCTTGTTTACATTCTGTCCGCCGGGTCCGCTACTGCGAGAAAATTCTATCTTTAAATCGGCGTCCGAAATGACGATATCTTTTTCCTCAAGTTTGGAAAATTTCGGCAAAACTTCCACCAGCGAAAAAGAAGTGTGGCGGAGTTTTTTGGCGTTGAAAGGCGAGATTCTGACCAGGCGGTGTACACCGGATTCATGTTTCAAGGTCCCGTAGGGACCTACCCTCACCCCTTTCCCCTCTCCATAATTAACATTATGGAGAGGGGTGGATGCTTTAGCAGACGGGGTGAGGCTTGAGATTTCAAATGCCACATTTCTGTATCCCCCATGTTCATTTTTATTCTCATGAATCAAAGAAACGCTCCAGCCTTGTTTACCTGCGTATTTCAGGTACATTTGGAGAAGCATCGCCGAAAAATCTTCCGCGTCGTCCCCGCCCGCGCCGGAAATAATTGTCACTACCGCATTCCCTCTATCATATTTCCGCGGACCTTCTTTGCCCTCTTTTTTGTTTTTCAAGTCTTGTAATTCTTTCAAAACACTCTGGGCTTTATTTTTGTCGCTCCAAAATTCCGGCGCCATCATTTGCGCCTCCAACTTTTCAATTTCTTTTTGTATCTCGTTTTTGTCTTGTTCCATAACTTGGAGCCGGAGGTGAGAATCGGACTCACGGTCTATCGCTTACGAAGCGATTGCTTTACCGCTAAGCTACTCCGGCAAACCTAGAGCCGTTAAACAGATTTGCACTGTTGACCTCGCCCTTACCAAGGGCGTGCTCTACTACCTGAGCTATAACGGCATCTAAACATACTAGTTTAAATTAACTTTTTTTGCAAAAAAAAAGAAAAAGCAGAAGTGTTCTATGGGATGTCAAACGGAGGTCGACGGACCGAAGTCAAAGCAAATTTTCAGCAGAAAATTATGCGGGCATCCCAGAGAATACTTCTGCTTTTTCTCAAGCGGAGTTATCCCCACTTTTTCTTGCATTTATGCTTCCGCCATAAGGCTGAATTTGGTAAAATATAGGTGTCCTAAAAAGAAAAAATGAACAAAAAGAATAAGCAAAATAATTTTAGGATAAAATTTTCTCCTTCCAGCTTTTTTGCTGTTGGATTTTTTGTATTTTTGTTCGCCTCCAGCGCGTCAGCTCAAACTTATTCAAGCAACGACCTGTTAAACGCCTACAAGGGCTATGTCGCGGAGTCAGTCCCCTCTCCTTTGCAAGGGGAGGGCGGGGGTGAGGTGGATTCTAGACTGGCTATCAACGCCTCTGATCTTCAAAACGCTTTCAAAAATTATGTGAGGGATGTTCCAGTCGCTCCGCCCGAGCCGGCCTTTATACAACCCCCTTCGTCCCCCTTATCAGGGGGGGAGAACGCCTCTCTTGATAAGGAGAGGTCGGGAGAGGTTGTATTTGTCTCAGGAGATGTCTTAAACGCTTTCAAAAATTATATAAGAGATGTTACTCCCGCTCAAGAGCCTCCCGTTTCCGCGTCGACAAAAGCCGATCCCGCGCAAACACAAGCGCAAGCGCCGAAAACAGAGCCTGCATATTTCGGCTCTTCCCTTTCTGCTAATGCCCTTGACGCATCGCTTGCCGACGCTCTCCGAAATTTGTTGAAGAATAAAGAATTCGCTTCCCAGTTGCGCGGTCCGCAAGGACCCGCCGGGCCAGCGGGAGCGACCGGCCCGGCCGGCACCCCGACCACCAATGCCATGTACCCGGGTCAGCCGGTGGCCAGCCTAACTCCATCCGCCCCGGCTCTTATCCCGCAAGTATTCATGCCCGTAGGCATCATCCAGCCCTCCCCTTCTCACACAAATAATTTTAACGGCGCTATCTTCGCCGGAGCTACCAATGTTTCCTCCAATCATATTTCTTCCGGTAGCGCCACCATTACCGAACTGACCGTCCGGGAAAATACGACCATTGGCGGGACTTTGGTCGTCACCGGGACCGTCACCGTTCCCTCCGTAACCATCACCACCGGAATTGTTGATTCCATGACCATAGGTGGCGGGTATGGCACTACGGGGGTGACTATCTCCAATACCGGAAACATACAAGCAAATGGCACCTTAATCATTGATGGAACGAGTACCCTGACAGGGGCGACGGCCATAGCCGGCGAGACAACTATCGGCGGAGGATATGCTTCTACAGGGGTAACTGTTTCCACCGCCGGCAACATACAAGCCGCTGGCGCTTTGACAATTGATGGCGCCGCAACTATAGGGACGGGAACCAGTCTGACCAACACCTTTGGCTCCGGCGCATCCTCTATCAACACTATCGGTTCCGCCACCACGCCCGGAGC
>JBBUHH010000001.1:4835-7959 GCA_038055775.1 Patescibacteria group bacterium
GGCGGAAATTTGGTTGTTACCGGCACCCTCACCTACAACGGCGGATCGGCAAATCAAGTCGTCGCCACTCATGTGCCGACAGCCCACGCTTTCTCTTCCTGGGGATCAGGCGCCGCCAACTCCAATGTTTCCGCTTCCACCATTTACATCAACCCTGCAACTTCGCCGGGCGACGGTAATCTAATCGGAGCGGCGGTAGGCGGTTCCGTCAGATTCATCGTTGATCAAGAGGGAGACATTTATGGAAACAACTTAGTCCTCACAGGTACAACTTCGACTGGCAATACTACCATCGTGGGAAGTTTAACTGTAGAAGGTAGTACCACCCTCGGAGACGCGTCGGCAGATACCATAACTCTAAACGCGGCCACGGTGACGGCGGCCAACGATACGAATTTTGTCCTCTCCGGCGGAATAAACGGGCTTTCTTTTGACACAACTACCCTTTCCATTGACGCCACCAACGACCGCGTCGGCATCGGGACGGCTACGCCGCTTGCCAGAGGAAAATTGACAATCGAAGGCGGCGATAACGATGGCATTACCATCTCCAATTCCACAATCGCGGATGCTAGTAAAAGATTTGGTATAAACAATGAGGGAGCCACGCTTCGGTTCTTGCCGCTTAACGCTTCGGGCACCGAGACGGCAGAAGGTGTTCACATCGACAGAGATGGTGATTTAGGTATCGGGACAACTCCGGCCGTAGGCTCGGCACTCGACATAAATGGAGTTACGACCTTCCGCGGCAACATCATCGCAGATGTGGACAATAGCTACGACATTGGCGCCTCAGGCGCGACTCGCCCCCGTACTGGATATTTCGGCACGAGTGTCGTAACTCCTCTGGTCTCGGTGGCTGCCGCTTCGGCTCTGACAATAACCGCAAACAACGCTTCCACTTGGTCTACCAGTAACGGACTCCTCACCATCACCGGCGACGATGGAGTGACCCTTAATGCTACCTCGACCGCCGGCATTACTGGCAATGTGCCGGACGAATTGACTAATGCAATTGACATACAACAGGGTTCGGATAACTATATCAATGTGAGTACAGTAGGTGCAGGAGCGATGGCTTTTGGCAACGCCGTCACCAATCCGTCGTTTGGATTTTTGGGCACGGGCCTAATTACCGTGGCCGGCGCCGGCGCCGAAACCGCCTCCCTGACCTTGACCACCGGCACGGTCACTTTGACCGACGGCGACTTGACCGTTTCTTCCGGAGAAATCGCGGCAACTTCCGATGACGCTACTGGCACGGCTTTCTCTTTCACCGGAGTTTCCACTACGGGGACAGTCCTAGGACTTACGGCAAACGCGCTTTCCAGCGGCAGCGCTACCAACATTACTTCCTCAAACAATTCTGCCGCTAACACAGCTTGGAGCGCGAACCAGCTGAATGTCACCAACGCCCAGGCTACCACCGCTGTTTCGAGTGGCTCGATTGCTGGTCTCGATTTGCAATTTACCCAAAACGCAAGTGTCGCCGG
Source organism: Patescibacteria group bacterium (assembly GCA_038055775.1). Taxonomy (GTDB): domain Bacteria; phylum Patescibacteriota; class Minisyncoccia; order Phycocordibacterales; family UBA9973; genus UBA9973. The sequence goes on from JBBUHH010000001.1 coordinate 6,329, forward strand.
CAATACCGAGACGGCAGGAAGGATTGCTCTCAAACAAAATGATGCCTCTCCTCTTGATGCCACCGTCACCTCGATTCTTTCTCTGGAAAACAACGACACCGTAACCGGCAACCAAATCGTGGCAACCGACGGTCTCAAGGTTACAGCTGGCACATCTTCTAATATAACCAACGGAATTAATTTGTCCGGCACTTTTGCCACCAACTACATCACCTCGACTAATTTCGCGGTCACTAACGCCGGAGCCATTACCGGAGTCGGTGTGAATTCCGGCACAGGATTGATTCAGGGTACGGGCGGAATCACAGTTACAGGTACAGGGAATATCAATGCCACGGGAACAGCGGCAACAAATATTGGCAACTCAACCGGAGCGCTGACTCTTGCTTCTGGGGGAACTTCGGCATGGACGAACACTTCTGGAAATTTGACGATTCAGACAGCTACTTCCGGCACCATGGCAGTAGACTCGGCGGGTATATTAAATCTTGGTACCACAAATCAGACCGCTCTCACTTTGGGCAGAGTGGGGGCGACGACAGCGATAAGCGGGTCTACCATTACAGCTGGTTCCTCGACAACAACAGCTATCACTTTGGGTAATGTAACCACCAACCCGACTCTTGCCTTGCTTGGCACAGGACTGACCACTTTTGGAGGAGCATTAACGGTCACCGGTCATACCACTTTTGAAGGAGTCACTTCCACCGGCGCGACAGGAACGGGAAAACTGGTTTATGATGGCACACCGACTTTGATCACACCGGCCTTAGGTGTGGCTACGGGCACAAGCCTCGCGACATCGGCGCAGAATATATTTACCGCGACTGGCGGTACTGCCCCCCTAATCCTTCGCTCTGCTACCAGTACTGATGATGACATCAGAATATTGCCTTTTACTACTGGAGCAGGAAGATTTGCAGGGATCATCACTACTGCTGACTTAACCGCTGACAGAACATATACCTTCCCGGATGTTACTGGGAATGTCGCCTTGGATACAGGAGGAGCCACCACAGGCAATGTCCTCTTAGAAACTGAGATTGACACATCATCGGAACTATTAGCTTTAATGGATGATGAGACAGGGACAGGATTACTTGTCTTTGGAACTTCTCCAACTTTTACTACCTCTGCCCTGATTGGGAATGGTGCTTATGTGGGTCAGGCGGCAGGAGTGCAGGTTCTCTTTGACGATACTGCCAATGAGTTGGAGATTTCCGGCGGCTTCGTCGGCATCGGGACGACGGGGCCGACTGCGCATTTGCAGATAGACGGGAATATCTCCGCCACAGCTTGGACTACTGACGGTATTGCTTTTGATTCAAATGCCGCCACATATACCGATATCTCAACCGCTGGGGCTGGAACTGTAGCTGTCAGAACTGCAAACAGTTTCGGAGCGCCGACTTTTGCCTCCACCAATGCCATTACCGTGACTGATGCTTTTACTCTGTATGTGCCGAAACCAATTGCTGGCGCCAATACCACTATCACCAGAGCCAACTCGGCTTACTTTGAAGGCAACGTCGGCATCGGGACGACGAATCCAGCTACCTCACTCTCCGTTTTAGCGGTCACACCTTTGTTTGCTGGACATGCTCTAGCCGTGGGAACAGGCGGAGTCTATC
>JBBUHH010000002.1:0-5799 GCA_038055775.1 Patescibacteria group bacterium
AATGACGATTACCGCATCCACTTCCTTTGATAATTCTTCAATGCCTTTTTCCGCTATTTTCATCCGGTGGCTACCTTCAAAGAAAAAAGGCTTGGTGGTAACGGCAACGGTCAGTATGCCCTGCTCCTTGGCCGCTCGGGCAACGATCGGAGCCGCGCCGGTGCCGGTGCCTCCTCCCATTCCGCAGGCGATGAAAATCATATCCGCGCCCTTGATGACATCCTGAATTTCTGACTTTGTTTCTTCAGCCGCTTTCTTGCCGACTTCCGGATCCATGCCGGCACCGAGGCCTTTGGTTAAATTTTTTCCTATGTGGATTTTTTTCTCTGCCAAAGAATGATGCAGGTCCTGAGTGTCGGTATTCATGCAGATAAAATTCACTCCTTTCACCTTGGAATTTATCATATGATTAATGGCGTTTTTTCCGGAACCTCCTACTCCGATGACAACAATGCGGGCGAAACTCTCTATTGGCTGATTTACTTTTGGCATAATTTTGGTTATTAATGATATGAAAGCATACTAGCACCGAAGAAAAAAAAAGCAACCCCGTACCAGAGCAATCTCGATACAGGGCAACCCCCCTTGCTTTTTCAAATGTTTATTTTTTACGGCATCAGCTGTTTCACGCTTGATTTTATTGAGTTTTTTAGGTCATTAAAAAGGCTTCTGAACGAACCTTCACTATACCCGTTGTTCTCCCTACCTAAAATTACCAAGCCGAGAGTTATAAACCAGGCGGAATCGCGGAGCTTGGTTTTTAAATTGCCGAAAACCTCGGTTATGCCAACACTAGAGGGGAGTTTAAGCGCAGATTTTGAAAATTCCGCCAAATTCGGTATACTTGAGCCTCCGCCGACAAACACAATACCCGCCGGCAAAAGTTCCGCCCTTTTTATTTTCTTCAAATGATTCTCTATTAATTCAAAAATGTCCGACAGCCGCGCTTCAATGATTTCATCCAATTTTTTCTTTGATTGGTCCTGCAAAATGCTTCCAAGTTTTAGGCTTTCCGCTTCTTCGAGTGAAATTTTTAAACCCAAGGCTATATCATTCGTAATATCGCAGGAGCCGATTCCAAAAGTATGGATTGACATCAGTATCCCGTTCTCAAAAACGGAAAGCGATGTTGTTTGATGCCCAATGTCTACCAATGCCACCCCCACTATTTTTTGTTTTTCAGACAGCGCGATGTGTCCGGCGGCGACAGGCGCCGGTATGATATCAATTGTCTCTACCCCGGCATCGGCAATGGTTGCGAGCAAGTCTTCTAGATGTTGGATAGAGTAAGTGATAAAAACAGCCTTTATTTCCAGCTTTGTTCCTCGCATACCCTCCAGTCTGCCCAGTACTTCCTTGCCGTCAAGGCGGAAAGAAAGGGGGGAAATTTGAATGACTTTCTTATTATTTAAATTCAGGTTTTCTTCGGCATCTTCCTGCGCTTTATTTACATCAAGAGTGGTGACTTCGCCGTCGGCTTTGGAGATGATCGCCGAACCGTTGCTGTTTTCTCCCCGCAGAGTTACTCCGCCGACTCCGACAAATGCCCGCTTTATTTTTATGCCGGAAGATTTTTCCGCCATCAAAACTGCGGACTTTATGGATTTCGTTAAAGCCGGGGCATCCACCACATATCCGCGCCGTATGCCTACGCTTGCAGATTCTCCCACGCCAACAATTTTAGGATTTTTTTCTCCTTTGAAAAACTCTCCCACCACGACTCTAGTCACAGCGGAGCCCACATCTATCCCGACTGAAATATTTCGTATCATCCCGGTACTAAAATTTGCTTTTAATATCTCTTATTATACCATACACAATTAAAATTTAGTACGGGACAAGTATTTTTTTTCCAGTTTTTCCATCTTTTTACCATGATCATGACCTTTCAAATGCAACATGCCGTGGATAACTAAAAATCCGAAAAGCCAGTCAAAACTTTTGCCAAAGATTTTAGTTTCCCTCCTGATGACCGCCGGACAAAGGACGAGTTCTCCCTCATTTTTGCGCAAAGCGAAAGAAAGCACATTAGTGGCTTTGTCTTCCCCTCTGTATTTTTTGTTTATTTCTTTAGATTTCTTTTCGGAGACGGAAACTACGGAAAGGGCATACCTCTTGCCCAGGATGTCATTTTTTAATTTCTCTATTTTATTTGCGTTTACCCCGCCTGGCATAACCTACTTTGTCACTATCTTGCCGAGTTTCTTGAGTATCTCTATTTCTTTTCTGCGGGTCATTCGCTTCAAGGCGCTGTTCTTCACTTTGAGTTTTGATTCTTTGCGCAAGTTATAGCGGGAACCTTTAACTCTGCGGATGATGCCGGACTCCTGAATTCGACGAGAAAAACGGCGCAGAACGCTTGAATTATTTTCATTTGGATTTTTCCTGACCTCTATCACCGTGTTTGCCATACTCAAGTAGGCTATCATATAAATATAATTTTGTAAAATTCATTGACTTTTCTCCAAAAATAGATTAAATTTGAAAGATGCTTCAATCAGTAAATTACATAACCGAAGAAAAAAGAAAGGAACTCCAAAATGAACTTCGCGATTTGAAAGGTCCAAAGAGAAAAGAAATTTTGGTCTCTTTGGAGTACGCGAAATCGCTGGGAGATTTGTCTGAAAATGCGGAATATCATCAGACCCGCGAAGAACAAGGCAAGTTGGAAGAGCGCATCCTTTACATAGAGAGAATTCTGCAGTCCTCGCAGACTTTTAAGAGGCGCGGCGGAGATGTGGTTGACATAGGCTCCAAAGTAGTGGTGCAGAAAGAGGGCAAGAAAGAGGATATCGCTTACACCATAGTAGGCTCGGAAGAGGCCGATATGGCGAAAGGCAAAATCTCCCATAAATCTCCTTTTGGCGAAGCCCTTTTTGGCAAGAAAAAAGGCGATAGTGTTTCATTCAAAACTCCGAACGGAGCGGTTAATTACAAAATAATCAGCGTGTCATAATGTCTTCAATCGATGAAATTAGAGATGTCCGAATAAAAAAGCTTGAACTTTTAAAAAAGAAAGGCGTGAGCCCATACCCGGCAGACTCAAAAAGGGAACTATCCCTCAAAGAAGCGGTAGAAGATTTTGAGAAGCTGGAGAAAAAGAAGGAAACAAAATGGATTGCCGGCAGGATAATGTCCATTCGCGGACAGGGAGCGATTATTTTTTTGACATTAAATGACGGCACGGCCTCTTTTCAGGGACTGCTCAAAAAAGATATTTTGGGCGATGAAAAATTAAATTTTTTTAGCACGGTTGCAGATATCGGGGACTTCGTGGAAATACAGGGTACTTTTTTTGCGACCAAAAGAGGAGAGAAAACTTTGGAAGCCAAAGACTGGCGTATGCTCTCAAAAAGTTTGCGGCCACTTCCGGAAAAGTGGCATGGGCTTACCGATGTGGAAGAGAGATTCCGAAAAAGATATTTGGATATACTCATGAATCCGGAAGTGAAAGATATTTTTGAAAAGAGGGCGAAGTTTTGGAATACCATCCGCGAATATATGCTTTCCAAAGATTTTTTGGAAGTGGAAACCCCGGTACTTGAAAACACCACCGGCGGAGCGGATGCGCGCCCGTTTATTACCCATCACAATGCGTTAGATATCGATGTATATTTGCGAATTTCTGCCGGCGAACTTTGGCAGAAAAAGCTTTTAGTTGGGGGTTTTCCTCGCGTGTTTGAGATTGGTCGCATTTTCAGAAATGAGGGTATTTCTCCGGAACACTTGCAGGATTATACCCAGCTTGAGTACTATATGGCTTACGCGGACTATGAGACGGGAATGGAGATGACCAAAGAATTATACCGGCTCATCGGCAAGAAAGTTTTCGGCACGACTAAATTTAAAATAAAAGGTTTTGAAATAGATTTAGGAGGGAAGTGGGAAGTTTACGACTTTGTGGAAATTATAAAAACCAAATACGGCATAAATGCTTTGGAAGTTTCGCTCGACACAATTGTTTCCAAATTAAAAGAATTAAAACTCATAGAAAAAGAAGCAGATATGAATGTGGCAAGGGGAGTTGATTTGCTTTGGAAGAGCATCAGAAAAGAAATCGCCGGTCCTGGTTTTCTGATCAATGTTCCGGTCTATCTGGAGCCTCTTGCTAAAAGAAACAGAAATAATCCAAAGACGGTGGAGAGATTCCAAGTGGTTCTGGCTGGTAGTGAAATGGGAAAAGGCTTCAGCGAACTCAATGACCCTGTTGATCAGCGTGGAAGATTTATGGAACAGCAAGCCCTGCGCGATGCGGGAGACGAAGAAGCCCAGATGGCGGATATGGAATTCGTGGAAGCGCTGGAATATGCTATGCCTCCGGCGTTTGGTTTTGGACTTTCCGAAAGACTTTTTAGTTTTCTGATGGACAAGCCTGTGCGCGAGACTCAGCTTTTTCCTCTGCTCAAGCCGGAAAAAAATTAAAAAAATATGAAAGAACGCAAAGAATATAAAGTAAATTTGCATCTAGAAAAAATAAAAGACGAGCCAGTCTATGCGCATTTAAGCCTGGAAAGATTGCAGTCCATGCTGACGCTAACGGTTGACGGGATAAAAGATCTGGAGTCCAAGGCAGATTTTAAAGTAGACAAGCATTGCCAAGAACAGCATGCATATCTAACGGAGAAAGAAAGACAATTGCTTGAAGAGATAAAATTGAAAGAAAAAAAATAAATTTTCTTACTATCTCGAACATATGTAAAAGATGGTAAGAATTAAAAATTACGCAAATAAAAATCCCCGGGAACCACCTGGTTACACTCGGGGAAAATTGGTGGCACCGCTTTAGGTGCCAGATTTGTTGCCCGCGAGGGTGTGGGGCTTTCGGCAGCAGGGAGGCGTGGTTTGCCCCCGCATATCCTCAGCGCCTCGCGAGCAACTAACATACTCTACTCAAAAGTTTAAATTTGTCAAAGTCTTGGATAAGAAAAACCTGAAGTTTCCCCCAGGTCTTTTAGTGTTCCTGTTTCCGATTGGAAACAGGGGATGCCCGCGAGTCGCCGGGAACGGCTACCTATCCCCCCAATGCTAGCCTTTTTTATGGGGAGAGTTGGTGGTCGGCAGTAGACCCCTCCTTTTTCTCCCGGCTGACTCGCGGGCGGCGGGTACTAACATTGATAATACTATAAATTTATAATTTTTCCAAAATCATGTAAAAAAAAATTTAAAAATTACGCAAATGAAAATGCCCAATTGGTAAAACCGCTTGGGGCATCTTGTCGGTGCCGATTGGCACCGACTGGTCCCCGTGCTGGGGAAAGGTGGGGTGCTTTATGTGAGGTCTGTTTGGAATCTCCCCACCTCCTCCACCAGCCCGGAGATAATACTGCCAGTATCATCCAAATTATATTTTTTGTCAACCACTAAAAAGTTATCCACAGGCGGGCATTTACCCCGCTTGTTTTAGATTTGGGTGGGATGTACAATATATCAAGTGGGAAAAAGTGGGAAATTATAAAATAATAATTTTTCTCGAGATTTATGCTGATTGGCGAATACATACACACCATAGACGAGAAGAACCGAGTTTCCATGCCGGCAAAGTTTCGCAAGGAGCTCGGCAGAAAAATTATTATTACACCGGGCTTGGGGCAGTGCTTGTTCATTTTTACGGCCAAAGAATGGGAAAAAGTCAGCCATAAACTTTCCAGTTCGGATTCGGATTTATCTTTTCTCAAAGCCGACCAGAGAAATTTCAACCGCTACATGTTCGGGCGAGCGGCGGAAGTGGAGATAGATTCTATCGGTAGGATGCTGATACCGGAATTTTTACAGGAGGGGATACGACTGCGGGACAAGGCG
>JBBUHH010000003.1:0-3351 GCA_038055775.1 Patescibacteria group bacterium
ATAATTACGCCTTACTCTTCCCCGTCTTCCTGCGAGAAACGATAAACACTTGCGAATATCTCTTTGGCTTGCGAGTTTTTCTGCCGCCAGTAATTTTGCCCCACATTGTTTTCGGTCTCTTGGTGCCGCGTCCCTGCCTGCCTTCACCTCCGCCGTATGGATGGTCTACCGGATTCATAGCGGTGCCGCGAACGGTCGGGCGAATGCCTTTCCAGCGGCTTCGTCCGGCCTTGCCGTAATTTTCTAGATGATGCTCGTCGTTTGAGACTGTGCCCACGCATGCCCAGCAGTTTTCATTTATCTTTCGCACTTCTGTTGAAGGCATTTTTAAGTTTGTGTAGCCTTCGGCATTCGCCACCACTTGGGCGAAAATTCCGGCAGAACGGCCGATTTTCCCTCCGCCATTCGGCTGGATTTCAATGTTGTAGACAAAAGTTCCGACCGGGATATTCTTAAGTGGAAGGCGATTTGCCGCCGTAAGCGGAGCTTTTTCGGAAACTATGAACGAGTCGCCGGGCTTCACCGATTTCGGCAAAATGACATATCTCTTTTCTCCGTCTTTGTAGACAGCCAAACCAATAAAAGCTGAGCGGTTTGGGTCATACTCAATGGACTTGATAGTCGCTGGAATATCTTTTTTGTCATACAAAAAGTCCACATCACGATACAGGCGCTTGTGCCCTGCGCCCTTGTGGCGGACTGTGATTCTCCCCGCGCTATTCCTGCCCACTCTTCGGTAAAAACCATGAGTTAAGGATTTAGTCGGTTCCGTATGCGTCAAAAGTTCCCTGTATGGCACATGGCTCATTTGTCTCCTTGATTTGCTTGTAGGATTATATGTTTTCATGAATTAAACGATTTCTATCTTATCACCCGCTTTTAAATAAACAAGCGCTTTCCTGCCTCCGCCTTTTGAACCCTTTATTCCTCTTGAAAAAGTTTTTTTCTTTGGCACAGCCAAAACATTTACTCGGATTGGCTTTACTTTATAAAGCGCAAAAATTGCTTTTTTTATCCCCGTTTTGTTCACGCCTTTTTTAATATCAAACGAGTAAACATTTTGTTCCATACCAAAAGAGGCTTTCTCGGTGATTCTTGGGTTTTTGATAATGTTTATCATGATATTTTTCTTACAGATAGAGCCTTAGACTCTAGATAGAGTCTAAGGCTCTATCTGTTACCCACGGGACTCCAAAAATTTTACACTTTCGACCGGATTTTCTATCAAAAGGTATTTATAATTCAAAACATCCAGCGGATTTAAGTTTTTCAGGAAAGCGATTTCAAGCGATGATATATTTCTAAAACTTTTTTCCGTTTTTTCGTTACGCCCAAAAAGAGCGGTAAGCACCCGAGGCTTTTTGGAAGCATCAACAATTTTCCAGCCGGAAACTTTTGCTAAATTCTGCACTACTTTCACGGCATCTTTAGTCTTGATAGCGGGAGTCTCAAGCGTATCTACAAAAAGTATTTCTCTATCTTTGAATTTTTTTGAAAGCACGGAAAACAAAGCCTGCGCGCGCATTTTCTTGGAAATTTTTCGCTTATAATTTTTCTCCGCTAGCGGACCGTGAGTTACGCCTCCGCCCACCCAGATAGGGCTTCGTGAAGACCCGTGCCTCGCTCGGCCGGTTCCCTTTTGCTTCCATGGTTTGCGACCACCTCCGCGAACTTCTCCGCGATCTTTGGTGTCCGCGGTACCGGCTCTTTTATTACTTCTCATCCCCTCTACCACCTGATGCACGAGGTCGCTCCGCCATTTGGCGGCAAAAACTTTATCCGGAAGACTTATTGTCCCCGCTTCGGCTCCTTTTTGATTGTAAATTTTTGCTTCCATCCCGTACGAAATAGGACGCGGACGCTTACGCTCCGTTCCTCTTTTTATTATTAATAATCTGTTTCATGTAAATCATAATTTTATTTATTCCCCGCGTCCGCGATTTCGTACGGGATCCATTTCTATCTGCTTACTATTTCAACCAAACTGCCACGCTTGCCAGAAATCGCTCCTTTGACCAGCATCACATTATTTTCTTTATCAACGGCAATCACTTGCAGATTTTTCTGGGTAATGCGGTCAGAACCCATTCGCCCCGCCATTCTCATACCCTTTGGAACATGGGTGCGCAGACCGCCGCCGATACTTCCCGGCTCTCTTTCGGAATGCTTTTGCCCGTGCGTACGCGGTCCACCCCCGAATCCGTGACGCTTGACCACGCCCTGAAAACCTTTACCTTTTGAGATGCTTGAAACTTGCAAAAGATCGCCCGGAGCAAAGACAGAAACATCTATCACATCGCCTTCTTTGGCACCATTTTTATCAGTCGGTTTTAACCTGAATTCTTTCAAGTTTTTATAAAAAGCGCCTTTCATTGCGCCTGCCCTGCCTTTAGTGATTCTTTCTTTTTTCTGCGCTCCATAGCCCACTTGCACGGAATCATAGCCATCCTTATCCTTAGAAAAAATTCGAGTCACAGTCACCGGTCCGGCGGAAAACACGGTTACTGGAATTACTGTCCCCTCGGGTGAGAAATATTCCGTCATATTCTGTTTTGTGGCGAGAATGAATTTCATGGTTTTAAAGCATTTTCACATCAATATCCACTCCGGACGGAAGCGACAAATTTGTAAGAGCCTCGATGGTCTTTGGATTCGGATTTATGATATCAATCAATCTTTTGTGCACACGAATTTCAAACTGCTCTCGCGCATTTTTGTAAATGAAGGGAGAACGATTGACGGTGTATTTCTTTATTTCAGTCGGCAAAGGAACAGGCCCGACAATGACCGCATCGTGGCGAACCGCGGTATCCATAATTTGCTTAATTGAACTATCTAGAATTTTGCTTTCATAGGCTCGCACACGAATACGAAGCACGACTTTGCCGTTTTCCCTTTCTGTGGATTTTTCTTTTTTAGCAACAACTTTAGAGATTTTGGATTTAGAAACTTTGCCCCCAACTTTGGTCGGGACTTTTGTCGCCCTCGGCTTTTTTGTTTTTATCTCTGTTGTTGTCATAGAACCAATTTAAACTCAAAATTTATTATCCAAGAATCTTTGCGACCACTCCTGCTCCGACTGTCTTGCCTCCTTCACGGATAGCGAATCTTTGAGATTCTTCCAGCGCAACCGGAGTGACTAATTTAACTGTAATTTTGACTGTATCTCCCGGCATAACCATTTCCGTGCCTTCCGCCAGAGTAACATCACCGGTCACATCAGTCGTTCGGATATAGAATTGAGGTTTATACCCTTTGAAAAATGGAGTGTGCCGTCCACCTTCTTCCTTTTTCAAAACATATATTTCAGCGGTAAAATTGTCGTGTGGAGTGGTTGTGCCTGGCTTACAA
>JBBUHH010000004.1:0-15326 GCA_038055775.1 Patescibacteria group bacterium
CTGTATTGCGTGAAAAGTCCGTCTCAATCTCATTTTGCCCACCCACCGAATTCGCATTTGCTTGCAAGACGGGAGCGGAATTCGCCCATCCTCTCGCCATTCTCGCGCGCAAGCACGCGACCATTAATTCTCCGAACTTTCGTGATTGTGGTGGAATCCGAATTTGAACCCTCTCCTCCTAGTGTAGGAGGAGTGCTCGGTAATCCGAGCGAGGTGGTGATCTGAGAGAAAGATAATTAAATATCATTCTTCCTTATCGTCGAAGCGAGATAAATTCCGTAAATCATAAATGCGCCCAAAATCAGGTAGATAAAATTAAAAGACGGAATGAAAATAAAAATTATTGAAGCAAAAAGGGGGCCCAAAATGTAGGCGACGGGCGAAGCGCTACGGTAGACGCCGACGAATTCTTCATTTTCCGGTTTGATGTGCTTGAAGAAATATGTGTCGGTGGCGACTTCCACACTGGCGGCGCCCACACGGGTCGCAAACAGCACCAAAGCCCAAATCCACACTTCCGAAGTTTTTATGAAAAAAATCAGCAAGGTTGCGAGAGAGGCGGCGAGAAATCCAAGCATCAGTATTTTTCGTTCGCCGATTTTATCGGCATATTTTCCGAGAGGGAAAGGTATAATCGCGAAAGGCAGAAGCATGACGGAGAAAATTATGCCGATTTCGCTCCAAGAAAAACCAATGTGGGCAGATAAATATATAGGCGTATAAATTACCATCCATGAATAGAAAAGTTGAAGTATAAAACTCATTTTGTAGGCGCGGAAAAGATTTTTATTCTTGAAAAAATGCCTAAAGGCTTTTGCCGGGGTTTTTTTGTCGTACTCCGGTTCAGGAATGCGCCGGAAATAGGCATAGACGACGGCGAGCAATATGAGCATAATCGTAAAACTGGTGAAGTATATCATTTGGAAAGAAAATCCTCCGAGCATGGTGCCCAGGAGAAACTGGGATACTATCCAGGCGAGACTAGAGAGGGCCAAGTAGCTTCCCCTCGTTTTGCCGGTGGAAGATTCTTTGGAAACTATTTCTAAAAATTCATCAATGGAGAAATAGATTAAAATATTCAAGGTAAAACCGGCGACAAAAAGGACCGTCGCGCTTGCGGAATTTTTAGAAAATGCGAAGAGCAACACCGAAAGCGCATCTAAGGCTATTGCCCACATCAGAAATTTATATCCACCGATTTTTCGGAATATAGTGGGAACTATGGCGAGGGCGAGGACGGAAGCCAAAGAGCCCAAGGCATAGACTGTTCCCACTAATTTTTCATTAATGAACAAGGAAAGGAAGCTGGAATTTATATAAGCCATGAGCGCAACTGCGAGAGAGAAAATGAAACCCGCCAAGTATATTATATGTCTCTTTTGTTTCATAAATTTCCTAGATAGAGTCTAAGGCTCTATCTGTACTGGGAAGTTGTCTTCTTCTGTGAGAGAAGTTTTTCCCCTCTCTTCTCTTATAATATCAATAATTTCTTCGCAATGTTTTTTAAAATTATTACTGCCGCCAAAAATTTCCAAAATTCGTTCTCCTTCTTCTTTTGAAACAACTTTAAAATTACCATTCTCGTATTCACGGTCGCTGGCGAAAATAAGATGCAGTTTATTTTTGGGAATATCATGAACACCATAATTTTTATTTGTATATCCAAGGATCTTATTAAAATAACCTTCGTTGTTTAAATGGTGCGCTTTGAAAGGTCCCTGAAAAAGCGATCCTGAACGACCGTTTTTCACATTGAAATAGTAAGTATAGCCTCCTTGCAGTTTTTGCATAAATTTAGCTATTCCGCCGTCCACTAATTGCTTTAAAACAAAATGAAAATGATTTGGATTTAAACAACAAGCAACAATGGCGACTAAAGGCTCAGATAGAGGCTTAGACTCTATCTCTGTTTTTCTTAAATTAGCCAAACTTTCTATTCCCTCAATTTTGTTAAATTCCCGCATACTTTCAATAAAACGGTCTACATCCTTTTTATCATTAAAGATATCCCGTTTATCTACTCCGCGGTTGTATATGTGATAGTATTCGTCGGTGATAATTGGTTGTTTTCTCACTATATTATTATAACATAGTGTACTCCAGATAGAGTCTAAGGCTCTATCTGGACTAGACGGACAGGATAACGGGGATGACTAATGGTCTCTTTTCAGTTTTTTGGTATAGGAATTTTGAAACGGTTTCTCCTAAGTTTGCCTTGATATGATCAAAGTCTAACGGATTTCCGCCCGCGGCATGATGAGGCATTCTAGCCGCTCCGTCTTCTACTGACTTTTTAATAATAATTCTGACTTGGCGCAAAAGTTCCTGGTTTTCTTTCAGATAAACGAATCCGCGGGAAATCAAATCCGGAGATTTTTTTAATTTTCCGGTTTTTTGGTCGAGAAGCGCGATAATGACAAACATCCCGTCCTGGGAGAGCATCTGGCGGTCGCGGATAACAACATCCTGGCTGTCGCTGATGGAAGCTCCATCCACCATCATCACGCCGGCGGGAGCTTTTTCTTTGCGCGCCGCTATTTTTTTCCCGTCCGCCGATATTTCAATTATTGAGCCGTTATCCGGCACCACGATATTCTCTTCGCTCATGCCGAGTTCCATAGCCAGTTCTTTATGCAAGACTAGACGATAATGGTTGCCGTGAATGGGAATAAAGAATTTCGGATGCGTTTTACGGTGGAGCCATTTTACATCCTCCTGATTGCCATGTCCGGTGGCGTGGACAAAATCCTCGCCGGCGGTGCGGTAACTGATGATGCGCGCGCCTTGGCGAGTCAGACCGTCTTTCATTTTTTCCACCGCTCTTTCATTTCCCGGAATGATGGAAGCGGAGAGGATGATTGTGTCTCCTTTGCGTAATTTGAATTTCGTGTGAGTTTTGTTCGCCACTCTGTTGAGCGATGCGAATTCTTCTCCCTGCGCTCCGGTCATCAAGACCACCACTTTATTTGGCGGGTAATTATCTAATTCTTCAATGGGAATGACAGTATCTTTTTTGGGAGCAAAAAGGTCGGCTTCTATGGCTACTTCGATGTTTGTTTTCATTGATCGTCCGTCCAGCACTATCTTTTTTCCCATGGATTCCGCGAATTTTACCACATGCGCCAATCTGGTGATGTGCGAAGCGAAAGCGGCGATAATCATCCGCCCCGGAACTTTTCTGATTAAGTTTTCCAGTCCCTGATGCACTTTTACTTCCGGCAGGGAGAAGCCTTCGTTTTCAATGTTGGTGGAGTCGGTCATCAAAAGAAGCACTTTGGCTTTATCAAAAGTTGAGTACTCCTTTTCTTCTTCTTTAGAAACAACTCCGTCCACCTGATCCAGCTTGTAATCTCCCGGAGTGACAATCCATCCGTTTTCCGTTTCTATGATTATGCCCATTGAATCCGGAATGGTGTGCGTTACTCCGAAAAATCTTATTTTTATTTTTCCGCAGGTTATCGTCTCGTCTTTTTCCACGATATTTTCTTTCATTGGCGGCAGGTGCGGAAATTCCGCCTGGCGCTTGCGCATCATCAAAATAGAAAGATTTCGGGAGTAAACAGGAGGGTTACCGATGCGGGAAAGGACAAGCGGCACGCCGCCAATATGATCCAAGTGTCCGTGCGTTATAATGAGCGCGCGGATTTTTTCTTTGCGTTCCTCAAGGTAAGTGGTGTTCGGAATGACATAGTCCACGCCCGGGGTGGCTTCGTTTGAGAAATGCATTCCGGCATCAATGACGATAATGTCCTCGCCTATTTCTACGGCTGTCATATTTTTACCGATTTCTTCCACCCCTCCGAGCGGGATGATTCTAATGATGCCTGCCTCCGGCGGAGAGATTTTCCCGATATTTACCGATTCCCTTTTAAGAGCAAAGGCATGTCTGCTTCCCCGCAGTCCAAATCTTTTTTTTGAGTATTGGTAGGTGGAACTTTTCATCGGCCTTTTTCTGTCGGTTTCTCCCGAAGGCCTGCGCGGGGGGAGAACTTTGTGTTCGTGTTCGGTCCTCTCCGCCGTGCTTGAATCTTTGCTTAATGAACTGAACGATAATCTTGTTTTTTTAGTCATGTTTGTTTTGCCTAGATAGAGTCTAAGGCTCTATCTGGTTACTTTGTAAAAATTTTCCACACATTTTCGGTCTCTATATACCATAAATACCCGTTTAGATAGCGATCCGAAGGGGAAATAATACTTTCCATTTTAAAATTTTTAACTTTTTTCGCCGCAACATATATGAAATGAGGACTAAAAAGAAATACTGCCGGCATATCTTTTTCAATCTCTATTTTCAATTCGTTGTATTTTTTAATTCTTTCCGGGGTGTTGACCGTGATGGACGCATCTTCTAAAAGTTTATCCACTTTGCCGTTTGTATACATGGCGACATTGAGTCCGGGGTCTTTCCTTTGCGAAGAATGCCAAAAGGCGAATAGATCAGGTTCGTGGTTGATGATCTGTCCAAATAAAAGCACATCGTATTTGCGGGGGCGTATGACTGACTGGTTTAAATTTCCTTTTTCAAAAGTTTTTATTTCCACTTTCATGCCAAGGGCCGCCAGGTCTTCTTTTATCAATTCCGCGGTTTTTTCCAGGTCAGACACATTGCCGGTTGAAATGGAAAATTGGAGGGGAGTGACTGTTTTTTTCTTGTTTTGCGTGATTGTTTTTTCTAAAAATCCTTCAGCGTTTTTTTTCCATCCCGCTTTGGATAAATCGTTCTCTACTCTTTGGAGTATTTCCTGCCGCGAGGGGCTGTTTTTTATGGCTTCTTTTTTGTATTCCTCCATGGTCGGAGGTATTGGGCTGTCAATAGTCACTCCATATCCGAAAAGAACATCTCTGACTATTTTTTCTTTATCTATCGCCCGGTTGATGGCGGAGATGACAACTTTATCGGTAAAAAGACGGTTAACATTTTGATTAAAGAAAAGTCCGAACACTCTAGGCAGAACCGCCGATTCCACTTGATAATTTCTTTCTTTAAAATTTTCCGCATCGAGTGGGGTGATAGAACTGACTTCATCCACCTCGCCGTTCCCAAGGGCTTTAGCAAGGTCCTCCTCGTTTTGATAAAATCGCAAATCAATGGTTTGTATGTAAGGTTCGCCCAAAATGAATTTCTTGAACGGGACCAGTTTGTACGAATCTATAATGCCGGAAGACTGTTTGCTCGCTTCGCTTATCATATAGGGGCCGGAGCCGACGGGGTTTGTGTTTCTTTCGTTCAGTTCTATCGGAGAGTTTTCCCAAAGGTGCGCCGGCATGATGCCAAGGGTGGTGCTTTCCAAAAATGACGCGTAAGGCTGTTTCAGAATGAATTTGATGTTTTTTTCATCAATTTTTTCAATACTGACGCCTTCCCAATCCACTTTGCGCGGGCTAGCGAGAATTCCGTCTTTCACTTTATTGATGGTAAAAAGTACATCATCCGCCGTTACCTCTTTGTCGTTCTGAAAGTATAAATTATCTTTCAGAGTGAAAGTGTAAACCAGCCCGTTATCCGACATTTCATACTTGGATGCTAAATCCGGAATCAGGATGCCCTTCGGGCTTTTTCTCATCAGACCGGAATAAATAAGCGAAACCAAATCCAAATCCGCCTCGCTATTTGCCAATATCGGATTGATAAAACGGGGAACTCCAGCAATGCCGATGGACAGCGAACTGCCCCGGAGGGGGACAGTAACCATAAAATACTTGTTTATACTCTCCAATATTAAAATCGTGCTTAATACCAGCAATGTTAACAGACCCATAAATACTCTCCACTCGGTTTTAGAAAAAGAGGCAAAAGCAAAATTTATTTCTTTTTTTGAAGGTAATTTAAAATTACGCATAGCGCCATATTATCATCGTAGGAAACAAGGTAAAGGAAAAACTAAACGCGAGTTTTTATTATTATATCCAACAAAGCCGATAAAGTAAAAAGAATTCCGCATATAAGAGACAAATAAAAAAGAAACTTCTCAAAACCCCGGCGAGTGTGATGAAAACTCGCGCTGTCGCTTCCACCCAAGGCTCCGCCCACTCCCGCGGAAGATTGCTGGAGCAAAATCGCTGTCACTAGTATTACCGAGAGTATAATCTGCAGATAGGGCAGAATTTGCATTACGAAACCCATTCCGCCATTATTGCACAATCCGGTCAGAAATGCAAATGAACTTTTTTTACCCCAAATCGTTCCAAACTAGAATTTTCCATTCGCCGCGGCGAAACCAATGCGGGGTGTATGAACAAATAGCCATGCTGGCATTAGTTACCGGATTAAAATAAGAAAGATTATTATACTGCGAAGCGGTTAATTTTTCCCCGTAGAGCATATAAGACATCACCATTTTCAAAAAAATTCCGTGCGTCACCATGATGATTCGCTTTTCGTCGCGCCACCGGATGAACCGCAGTAGTTTTTTTGCCCGGGCTTTCAGGTCGATAAAATTTTCTTCGTCCGAATACCGCAGGTCGTCTGCGTGGTAACTCTTGTCGATGCGGTCGACTATCTGTCGCACTTCGGGTTCAGTACCAGCATGACCGATGATTTGGCTTGGATTGCGGCGTTCAACTAAAAGGTCGGAATATTTTACTTTCATATGCAGTTCTTTCGCGATGATTTCCGCAGTTTCTTTTGTGCGCTGGTATTGACTTGAGATGATGACTTGCGGGCGGCCTTTGTGTTTGGGGAAGCGGCGTGCGGTAGCTAAAGCCTGCTCGCGACCGCGCGGAGAGAGACCGCCTTCTTCTCCCTGCCTGATACCCTTTGCGTTGTTTTCCGTCTCGCCGTGCCGGACGAAGTATATTATTTTCGTTGCCATTTTGGTATTTTAACACATTATTTTGTGATAAAGTTATGGCATGCAGTATATACATGTGAAAGTTATAGCTGGAGCGGGGAAGGAATCTTGGAAAGAGAAATCCCCCGACCATTTTGAAATTTCCGTCAAAGAAAAAGCCGAAAGAAATATGGCGAACGCCCGCGTTTTGGAATTGGTAGCGAGCCATTTCAAAGTACCCGTCAAAAAAGTCCGCATCGTGAATGGACATAGGCATCCCTCCAAACTGATTGTGGTGGAGGAGAAATAATTTCTAATTCCAGTTACTTTAGCGTACTAAAGTATTTTAGTTAAATAAAGTTATAAGGAGTGCGTTGTAGCGGATTTATTTTGTGTTAGACTGCTCGTAATCAGCACATTAATTTTAACCAAGAAAGGGGGTTGTGTGAACCACCTTGAGTTATTGGAGGGCATAAAAGCCCATCCATACATGACAATAATCTTGGCCTCTCTAGTGAATGGTCGTGCCACCGCATTGGTGGTCGGGGCTTTCATAGGTCAAGGTTATTTGAATCCATTTGCGGCGTATTGGATTTTTGTCGCAATGGATTTCATGGGCGATACGCTTTACTACTGCCTAGGGCGTATCGGTCAGTTGGGAGGAAAGTTTCTCATTAGGGAAAGCTGGCAAGAAAAGATAAGCCAGTTTAATGGGGGACTTAAGAAAAATCTTCCGAAGGCACTCCTCTTCGGTAAGATAACAATGGTGGGTTCAAAGCCCATTATTGTTGCGGCAGGCATGACAAAAATGCCGCTTTTCAAATTTTGGAGCGTAAACATGCCATGTACACTAGTTCTATTTTTCTTGTACATGGCAGCCGGGTATCTTTTTAGTCAATGGATTTTGTAGACAGAGGGTTCACCTGATGGGGACCCTCTATTTTCTTCTTCCTCTTTGAATTTTTCTTACCCCCTTTTTTTCTGCCAGAGGGTTGTGTAGATTTAACGAAGGAGTATAATGAATGTTATGCCTAGATATCGATTTTTTTCGATACAAAAATCTCGACATAGCTACTGAGGAAGAAAATGGAGTACTGACAATAAGGGGTTTCTATAGATGATTTATGTTTGAACTTCCAAAACCAATTTCCAAAGAAGAATTACCACCAGATGTTTCGGCTTTGCAAGCCACGCTGTTAGTAAATGGTTTAATCCTAAATGTTTTGAAAATTAATCTTTTGGTCGATTTATAAATTAATTATAAGAACTACACATTTATGCAATATCTCTCTTACATTGCGGGGATCATAGCTGTCATTGTTATTGTACAGGAGTTTTCCTATATTGGGGAAACGAGTCTGGCATGGGTAATAATGGGGCTCGCTGTTGCTGTGTTGCTAAATTCAATTTCTCAAATAAAAAGAGGCTAATTTTTTTCCCTCTAATTCTAACTACTCAACCCTAACTCCTAAGCCTATTCCAATGTCTTCAGTTATTTCTTTTCTCAAAAAACATCGGTTCGTGATTATCAGTATGATTGTGGTTTTTGGGATTGTTGCGGCGATTGAACTTTATTCCGGCCGTTCTCCGCTCGGCCCGGACGGGAAGTTTGGCTGGTGGGACGGGGATGTCTGGAGCAGTGAGAATTCCCAGCGAGTTGCCGACGCCTATTCTTTCTCGCACATTATCCATGGCATTCTCTTTTTCGGTTTTCTTTTTTGGGTGGCGCGCAGATTGCCTTTGAAGTATCGATTTTTAATCGCTCTCATTATTGAAGCTAGTTGGGAACTGCTGGAAAATTCTCCGCTCATTATTAACCGCTACCGCGCGGTGACCATTGCCCTTGGGTATGTGGGGGACAGCGTTTTAAACTCCGTGGCGGATGTCGGCATGGCGGCGCTTGGTTTCCTGATTGCGCGGTTTTCTAAAATTTGGGTCAGTATCGCGCTTATCATCGCCATGGAACTCGGCTGTCTCTTTTGGGTGCGGGACAATTTAACCTTGAATGTGCTGATGCTGGTGTCTCCGGTAGAATCCGTCAGAGTTTGGCAATCCGAAGGACATAATTAATCCATCAGCTATTTCTATTTTGAGTTACTTTATCAAACTAAAGTACTTTAGTTAAGTAAAGTGATGGGAGGTGAGATGATAAGTTGAGATTCAAGGCGGGTTAAAATAGAAGAGGAACTATTGAAGTTTGGTTTTAAAAAATGTTCAAAAATTTTTACAACAAATACATATTTCCCAAGTTTATGAATTTTGTCATGAAAAACAGAGAGATGGAAAAGTTGCGTCCGGGCGTGGTTGGCATGGCGGGCGGGGTTGTGCTTGAAATTGGTTTTGGATCGGGACTGAATCTGCCTTACTATAAAAATGTGACAAAGCTTTATGCGCTGGAACCTTCGGCGGAGCTATATAATATGGCGCGCGGGCTGATTGAAAAAATTTCCTTTCCGGTGGAATATCTTAATGCTTCGGCGGAAAAAATTCCTCTGTCTAATAATTCTATTGACTGTGCGATTTCGACTTGGGTTCTTTGCAGTATCCCAAAGCCGGAAATTGCCCTGAAAGAGGTATTTAGAGTCTTAAAGCCGGGCGGGAAGCTTGTATTTATTGAACACGGCAAATCTCCAAAAAATTTTACGGCGAAATTGCAAAAGTTGTTTACGCCTATATCGAAATGCGTCGCCGGATGTCATTTGGACAGGGAAGTAGAAAATTTAATTCAAGACTCCGGTTTTGAACTTCAAAAACTCGAAAAATTCCAGCCTCTAAGCAAGCCGCTGGCTCCTATGTACAAAGGGGTGGCTTTGTGTAAAAAGTAAACTGTACGCAGACCTGGTGGACACCGAGTTGTTAAGGTTATCCACAGTTAAATTTTCCCATTTTATATTAAAACATTATATAATTAACTTAAATTAATATATTTTTATATTAATTCATTATTAATTTAATCTAAAAATAAAATATGAATGGAAGCAAAAAGGAGCTGAAGGAATTTTTGGAGATTTCTTATAATGACCTGGAAGCGATGAATTTGAAGGCGAAAGAGCGGGCGGAAAAGGCGTCTCCGGCGGTGTTAGAGAAAGAGTATAGAGAATATCTTCAAAAAGAAAAAAAGTTAAAGGCGGTGACTCTTTGCTTCACGGATTTGGAAGGGAGGTTTCATATGCTGGATTACGACAAAAAGTTTCTGCTTGATTCCGCCAACAACCTGACTTTTGACGGATCTTCCATTCGCGGTTTCAGCCAGCATGTGGAGTCTGATTTGCGGATGGAGATTGACTGGGGCAGTATCCGCTTTTTGCCTTCGGATGTATTTGGTCCCGGAAAAGTAATTATGTTCGCCAATGTACTGGATCGCGACCGCAAGCCCTATGTCTCTGATTTTCGCAGTCAACTCAAATTGTACACGGAAGCGTTGAAAAAGAAAAATAGAATGACAGCTTTCGTTTCGGCGGAAGTGGAGGGGTTTCTGGTAGATGGAATTAATTCCGAACAGAAATACGGGGAAACAAATTCTTTGCAATTTATTTCAACTGGCGGGTACTATCATTCTTTGCCTTTGGATAGATTGCGTCAATTCATTGACCGGTCGGCGGAGGCTCAACGGGCAATGGGTTTCAAAAACGAGAAAGACCATCCGGAAGTCGCGCCTTCGCAGTTTGAAATGAATTTTTCTTACACGGATATTTTGCGGGCGGCAGACAATATTCAGCTTTACAAGCTCGTCTGCCGGCAAGTGGCAAACAATTTGGGAATGACGGCAACTTTTTTGCCGAAGCCTTTTATTGGCATCAACGGCTCTGGCATGCACACTAATATTTCGCTTTCCAAAAATGGCAAGAATATATTTTACAATCCAAAAGGCAAAGATGGCTTGTCTGATATCGCTTGGGATTTTATTTGGAGAATCTTGAATCACGCGTCGGAAATTTGCTTGACCTTAAACAGCAGTGTGAATTCCTATCGCCGACTCGACCCGCATTTTGAAGCGCCGAATCAGATCAAAGTTTCTCCGATTGACCGCGGTTCGATGATTCGCATTCCCGTTGGCAACGAGCGTTCCACCCGTATTGAAATTCGTTCAGTGGCGCCGGATTCTAACCCTTATCTTGCCCTTTTTACCATTTTGAAAACCGGTCTAGAAGGGGAGCCACTTATTAAAGACAAAGAGAAAAGAGACAGAATGCGTACCTTGCCGGATAATATCAATGACGCTATTAAACTCTTCAAAGCAAGCGATTTTGTCGGCAAAATTCTCGATAAAACAAATCAGGAAAAATATGCGGACTACAAACAAATGGCGGCAGACCGCAGTCCCAAGGCTCTAGGTTCGCTCATCAAAGCTTCGGAAATTGTCTATCATCATGAGGTGACTAATCAGGTGTTGTGGAATAAATTTTAGTTTGAATTAAATTCTGTAATTAGGTACAATGGGTAGGTATGAGTAAAGTTAAAACCATTATTTTAGACTCCAGAGACCTTAGATATCTTCTAATCGATAACCTGAAAATATATTCAGATTTTTCTTTCTTTGTTGATGGTAGTAATCCATATCATTTCACAATAAACAAAAAATCAGTTTTTATTTATATCAGAAATTTGCATTCTTCTGGCGCAGGAAGAGGAAACTCTGACGAGTGCCGAATACAAATTAATAAGACAGATTCTTTTTTTAGCGCGCAAAATTCTCCCGAGTTAGTATTTTTCTTTGGATATTCGGATGATTATGGAACATTTACTGCGTGGAATCCATTTTTATTAAAAAAACGCATTAATGAGAAAAAAACTATATCGGTTTATTCACGATTTTCAACTCAAGAAAAAGCAAAGAATCAAGGTATAGCACTTTATGAAGATGACAATAAACAAAAAGTTATATCATTTCGTCCAGAATACCTAGGATTGTATTTGGAAAATTTTTCCAAAATGCACGAGTCGTCAGAGAAAACTTTGTTAGATTTAATAGAGGAGTCAGATAATTTGTATGAGACGGAAGCTAAAGGCAGGGAAATATCCATAAATAGTGAAAAATTTACACTAACAAAACAAAGACAAGACCGTGATCCTAATTTTAGAAAAAAAGTTTACCTCGCTTACGATAACAGGTGCGCTTTCACTGGTATCCAACTTGATCTAGTCGAAGCGGCGCATATCATTCCTCACTCGCACGAGTTGGGTGTTGACGAAATTCAGAATGGAATTTGTCTATCTCCTCTCCACCATAAAGCATTTGATTCCGGGTTAGTTTATCTTGACGAAGAATATAATATAAAAATAAATAAGGGCAAAGTTGAATATCTGGAAAAAATAGGCAGAGACGGCGGATTAAAAAAATTCAGCGATCTTCAGTATGAAAAAATATCTTTGCCAAAGATAGAAAAGTTTAATCCTTCAAAGAAATATATTCAGATTGCTAATAAAATAAGAGGCATTATGTAGTTGAATAAGATATGATAAAAAAAATTGTAGCCCTTAGTATTTTTAGTGGATGTGGCGGTTTGGACATAGGCAGTCACTTGGCTGGTGTTCCAGTTTTAGCTTGTCTTGATTTTGATAAAGATTGCACAGAGACCTTGAAAGCAAATTATATGTTTAATGATGCAAAGATATTTCATGAAGATATCACCGATTTTAACATCAATGAATTTAAAAAAATACTCGAAGCAAAAAAATACGACAAGTTTATTTTGATAGGCGGACCGCCTTGTCAGCCATTTTCCAAAGCTGGATATTGGGTAGGCAATAAGGCAAGAAAAAAAGACAAAGACCCTAGAAATATGGTTAATGAATATTTAAACATAGTCAAAAAATTAAGACCAGACGGTTTTTTATTTGAAAATGTCGAAAGTCTTTTACATCCATCCAATAAACATGTTATTTTAGAAATAACAAAATTTGTCGCTTCATTGGGTTATCATTACAAGATAATTAGAGTCAACGCTTTGGATTTCGGCGTGCCTCAAAAAAGAAAAAGAATAATTATTCTAGGATCGAAGAAAGAAATAAAAGGTGAACCAGAAAAAACACACCACGATAAAAAGTTTATAAATGCGAGAGATACAAAAATAAAACCTTTCGTAACAACAGGAGATGTCATAAGAAAATTCGATAAAAATAAATATTTTGAAAAAGAAGAAGTGGCGAACAATGGCACATATTATTCTGATTTAATCAGGGTGCCACGGGGGAAAAATTATATTGCCTTAACAAAGAAACCTCTCGGTCCGCATCCAAAATTTAAAGCTGGAAAAAGATTTTGGAATTTTTTACTAAAATTAGATCCCAACGAACCTTCTTGGACGATAGCCGCTCAACCCGGTCCTTGGGTCGGCCCGTTTCATTGGACATCGAGAAGATTACGCGTTCCTGAAATTGCCGCTATTCAAACATTCCCGGAAGAATATATATTTAAAGGTAATCGCCGATCCATACAAAAGCAGATTGGGAATGCGGTTCCACCAGTTTTAGGGAAAAAAATGATAGAATTCTTATCTGAAAATATTTAATTTATGCAAAAAAAAATAAAAGTTGTCAGTATATATTCCGGGGCAGGAGGCATTGATTTAGGCTTTCACAAAGCGGGATTCTTAAATATTTTCTCGACCGATTACTGGCAACCCTCATGTGATACTCTTCAAAAAAATAAAATTAGTCAAGAAGTTTTATGTGAAGATATAAGAAAAGTTAATTTTTCTGAAATTTCTAAAAAGCATAAGGGGATAGACTGTCTTATTGGCGGACCGCCTTGTCCTGCATATTCTAAGTCTAGATTTTATTTAAAAAACAAAAAAAGAGCGATGGAAGATGAAAACTCCTACACACTCGAAGAATACTTTAGAGCAGTAAAGGAATTGTCTCCTAAGGTTTTTCTCTTTGAAAATGTTTTCGGTTTTGTCTACAAACCGCACAAAGAAGCTTTTGACTATTTAAAATTCCAATCAGATCTTTTAGGTTATGACATAAGTTATAAAGTGATAAATTGCGCAAATTATGGCATACCTCAGACCAGAGAAAGATTTTTCTGTATAGGTGTCAAGAAGGGTAATAAAAAATTTATTTTTCCAGAAGAGACTCATTTTAACTCTGGATTAAATAATTTTGAAAACAAGATTAAAAAACTATGGGTAACATCTGGCGATGCAATAAGCGATCTAGATTTCAATCTAGCTGAAGATGTAAAAAATCAAGCCGGATCAAAACATAAAGATTTATTAAAAAAAATTCCACCTGGAGAGAATTATTTATATTTTACCAAAGAAAAAGGGTATCCAAACCCAAAATTTAAATGGAGGTCTCGTTATTGGTCTTTTTTATTGAAATTATCACCCAATCGTCCTTCGTGGACTATCCAAGCCAGTCATTCTAATAATATGGGTCCATTTCATTGGAAAAATAGATTTTTACGTGTTCCAGAAATAAAAAGGATTCAAACTTTCGATGACAATTATATTTTTTGCGGTGATTTCAAAGCGCAATGGAGGCAGATTGGCAATGCTGTCCCTCCACTAATGGCAAAAATTTTAGCTCAATCAATAAAAGAACAATATTTCTCGTAAGACAGGCAGAATGCGAAAAAATAAGGATATGATATACTGTAGGCAGATTATTAATTAATTATGCCGCCTACGTCCTGAAATATGAAGGACTACGGCGTGCCAAAGAATAACATGGCAGAACTAAAAGCTTTGTGCATGAAGTGCAGGGACGCGAATAACAAGCCGACGATGCAGACGATGACTAATCCAGTTGCGACTAAAAATGAGAAAGGTCGTTATTCTGCGAAGGGCGTTTGCGCCGTTTGCGGAGGGAATATGTTCAAGTTTATGTCCGAGGCTGATGGTAAGGCGATGATGTAAGTGAAAGAAAGCAGTGCATAGCAAATCCACACAATCTTTTTTTTGGTTTCTCTTCATCTATGCCATAGTTATCATTTTTGTCGCATTTAATTTTGATTGGACATGGGTGATGGGGAATTTGGGAATCTGGCTATTGGTCTTTTTGTACTGGGCCACTAAGATGACGGGCGGGCACTAGTAGGGAAATTTTATTATTAGTTTAACTTTAATTTATGGCAAAAGGAGACGGACACAGAAAAGAGAAAAAGAAATCAAAAAAGGCAAAATAGTAGAAAAAATACCCTAAAAATAAGGGTATTTTTTCTACTTGACACCCACTTTTCGTTAGTATATACTCCCTCTTATGTCTGTTCGATTGAATAGGCGTTTTCATTTCTATGAAACTTTCATTGACAATAGAAAAAATTGAGAACTCCTGATGTAATATCGGGAAGCAAGTCTCAAAATGTTTTTGAGTAAGTAAAAATAATTTTTTAGAGCAAAAGATTAAACTCTAAACGAATGACAAAAATATTAAGCGTGAGCGCTTCTGTTTTTTGTTTTGTTTCGTTCTGAATTTTGCTAGCAAAATTCATCCTGAACGGAGTGAAGGATTTTATATCCCTCGCATTCGCTCGGGATTAAAATTGCTACGCAATTTTAACTTTTAATTAGAGTTTGATCCTAGCTCAGGATGAACGCTGGCGGCGTGGAT
>JBBUHH010000005.1:0-3026 GCA_038055775.1 Patescibacteria group bacterium
TCGTTAAACCAAGATCTTGTTGATTTTGCAAACACGATTTGTTATCATTATTAATATGAATAAAGTAGTAATTAGGAAAATTAGTGCCAGCGCTAGAAAAAAATATGCCTCTGCGTTGACTCGAAAGTCAGTAAGTGAATTTGAGTTTTGGAAAAAAATTGCTTTAGAACAGCAACTCCTCATTCATGCAAAAAACAATACATAAAAATATACAAAAAGGAGATGTATGGTTGATTGAAAACATCACCCACGAAAGATAACGGACTCCATACAGTTTCTTTCATACTTCTTTCCCAATCATTTGCCGCTGATATAAGTCTTTTAGAAAAAAAGATAGGGCATCTTGATCAAAACGAAATAGCTCGCATTCAGCTTGAATATGTTAAATATGTTACGGATTAAAAAAGAGTCCTAGAAAAGGAAAAAGTCGCGAAGCGCGACTTTTTCTAAAAACTCAATAAGTATATATAGACAGGAAATTTCGATATCTTCGAAAAAAAGGTCCTTTTACACTCTAGAGTGTACTTGTGATCTTTTTTTTTATTCCCTTTTTTTATCTTCTCCCAATCCCCTATTAGAATCCGCAAATTACTATATCGCTTTCAGATAAGTCCTGAGAAATATAAGTGTATCTTGTTTCAGACTTTTGCGCGCTTTGCGCAGTTGATTAGAGTCAAGCAAGTTGCTCAAATCTTGGGCAAGAATCGTTTCGGTTATATGTTTCTCTATAAAAGCTATGAGCTCAGTAAGAAAATCTTTTGTCTTTTTGCCCG
Source organism: Patescibacteria group bacterium (assembly GCA_038055775.1). Lineage (GTDB taxonomy): Bacteria > Patescibacteriota > Minisyncoccia > Phycocordibacterales > UBA9973 > UBA9973. The sequence goes on from JBBUHH010000005.1 coordinate 774, forward strand.
TCCTCTCAAGAATAACTGCCTCGTTGAAAGAAAAATTTTGCGAGAAAAAATGATGAATGTCGTAGATATCCCTGCCCGCTACTGCTTGATGCTTCTGCCACCTATCAAGCGCCGCCACGAGCTTGTTTGCAAACATCGTCTCCTTGCTCTGGCAAATAATAGTGCGGTCTATATCCACAAATTTTTTCGGCTCATAGATATTTTCTTTTGGCGCCGGGAAAACAGCGTCTATGGCAACAGTATTTCTGTCATGAGCCATGTTGGGGTATTTCAAAAAATACTGAATGGTATTTTTACTCTGGTCTTTTATTTCCAAACCTAACTCAATCCAAATTTTCTCCAGTCTCTCGCGAATAACTGGCATATCTTCCGGCTTGCCGACAAAGTCCATATCCAAATCAACAGAAAACCTGTCTAAATATCCCAGCATAGAAGCGCATGTTCCTCCTTTGAAATATAAATTTTTCGCCAAATATATATCTGAATAAATAGCCGAAAGTATTTTGTAGAGCCACGCCTTGTGCAGTACATCTTGTGTTTTTTGTGTTTTCATAATTGCTTAATAACCAATAATTTTTTTGATCTCTTTTACTCTATCCCAATCTATTTTTAGACTCGCGTCAAAATAATACTTAGGATTAAAATAAAGAAGGTCAGCAACTGCGCGCTCGACACAAGCGTAATTGACTCCGTCTTTCTCGTATATGCCAACACTATTATACAGGAAATTCGTTTTCATTTGTCGTGAAGAAAAAGAATTCGCGCCGACAGAAAACTTTTTTGACGAACCGCTTACAAAAGTAATATTTTTAATTTTCTGCTTGAGTATGCCTGCGCGCTCAAGCACAGTCTCGGCGCTTATATAGCAATACTCGTGGAGAATCTTGGCTCCTACGATATCAGGATTAAGGGTATCTGAAATATTTATGGTATATACCCCTTGCCTAACCCTGTTTAAAAGTCTGTGTTGCGCATATCTTTTTATGGTTGTATATAGAGTATTCTTATTGGATATGCCCCATATCACAGCTAAATCCGTATCACGAAAAATAGCCTCGCCGGAATCGAGAATTTGTTTCATCTTATTATTTTTGCTTGTATATATTATATTCATAAAATATGTACATTATTGTACAGGTTATATTAACATATGCTGAATAAAAATGCAACTGAGAAAAACCCCTCTACATTTCGAGTGTACTTGTGGTCTTTTTTATTCCCTTTTTTATCTTTCCCCTACTTGTTTAAATAACCATGGATAAATGAGATATAGTTCTGATACAGAGGAATAAACTTTTTCAAAGATTTATAAAAAATGAAATTATCTTCGTCAAAATCATATTTGTGAATTAAAATGTTTCGCAAATTGGAGCTTTCTATAAAACTTTTTTTCAATCTCATGGGCAATACGCCAATTTTTGTCATTTGAACGAATGATTCCCGATAGGTGTCGGGCGCGGACAATTTTCGTTCCGCCGAAATATGAGCATTGATATCGCTCGCCAATTCAATAATCAACTGAAAGTTTCTCTCCGCAGAACGGATATTAGTAAACTTATTTTTGAAATCGGCAAAAGGCAGACTGGAGAGTAAAGCAAGTTCCTCAACTAGGATTTTCATCTGCTCAAGTTTTTTAAGAATGAATTCTTTTGACATATTGCTTCATAGATTTTTCACGCAGACGGCGAAATTTTGCGGTGTCAAGATATTCTTTCCACGCCCTCACTTTGAATCTTGTAAAATCAAATTGTCTGCCTTCAACAAGCCGGCCGGTTTTGGCCACTTCGTATTTTAAAAGGGGCGATGCGGAGTTTAAATCAACGAGGTCGATTTTATCTTCGTTTATTCCATATTTTTTTGATAGTTGTCCGCAAATTTTTGTTCTCCTTGAAATGGAGAGAGGGGTTCTTTTATCAAGCGCGGCAAAGTCAAAATCAGAACGACTTGTCGCCCTGTCTTTGATTTGAGAACCGAAAGATATAATCAACGATTTTTCCATATTTTTATTATACCTTTCTGCGAGCCGACAAGTCAACATTCACATTCGGCTTTTTTTATTCCCTTTTTTATTTTCCTAATCCCCCCCAATACCAAATCGGGCATAATTCCATTCTCTGCCGGTTAGTTTTTACAAGAGTTTTTGTGATATAATCCGGTATAAGGTAGACCTTTTTTATCTTTTTTGAGCAATGAAATAGAAAATATGCCAGTGTTTTAATTCACCTAAAACAGTTTTTCCATCTTCATCTTTTT
>JBBUHH010000006.1:0-9238 GCA_038055775.1 Patescibacteria group bacterium
TCGTCATTCCCAACGACAAACTTCTCCAACTGGCGAATAAAAACACTAATTTTAAAGATGCTTTTGCCAGCTGTGATAATGTTCTCCGCCAAGCGGTGGAAGGCATCTCCGACCTCATCACCACCCCGGGCATCATCAATGTTGACTTCGCGGACATCAAGGCGGTTATGCGCGATGCGGGTAGCGCCTTGATGGGCATAGGCACCGCCTCCGGCGACAAGCGCGCAGAAAATGCGGCTTTGGCGGCGATCAATTCCCCTCTTCTAGAAATTTCTATCCATGGGGCGAAGGGGGTGCTCTTTGCCATCTCTGGCGGAGATGACCTGACTATCCATGAAATCCAAGAAGCGGCTAAAGTTATCACCGAATCAATAGATAAAGAAGCAAAAGTTATTTTTGGAACGATTTTGGATGATAAATTGAAAAAGGGTGAAATTAAAGTCACCGTTATTGCCACGAATTTCCCCGCCGATCTTCCCCGTAAAAGTCTTTTTAGCGGAACAGCCGGAGCGGGAGGATCACTATTAAAAGACGAGAATCCGGCTCAAATCAAAAAGGACATAAATGCCACCATCAGTAATGCCATGGGCAGTAATGATTTCATAAAAAAGGGAGACACTAAGCCCGCCAAAGAAATCATCATAGAAGACGACAGCGACGACTGGAGCGCCGTGCCGGCGTTTCTAAGACGCAAAAAATAAAAATTCTTAAAATAAACTTTTGAAATCAAATAGTGTATACTTGTCACATGGTATATGATTTGATAATCATAGGAGGCGGGCCGGCGGGAACGGCGGCGGCTGTTTATGCTTCCCGTAAAAGATTAAAAACGCTTTTTTTGACCGCCGAATGGGGCGGGCAGTCGGTGGTTTCCGAGCAAATTTACAATTGGATTGGCACAGCTTCCCTTTCGGGAAATGAATTAGCAGAAAATTTTAAAAAGCATGTGTTGGCAAATGCGGGTACCGGACAAACTTTGGAAGTAAAAGAGGGCGAAAAAGTAACTGCGATTGAGCAAGCGCCTAAGGCGCTGGAAACCAGCGCCTTAGGCGCTGTATTCTTGGTAAAGACAGAGTCCGGCGAAGAATTTTTAACTAAAACAATTTTAATCGCCACCGGTAGCGGGCGCAGAAAATTAGAAGCGAAAAACGCGGACGCTCTGGAACACAAGGGCCTCACCTACTGCGCGTCATGCGATGGTCCCCTTTTTGCGGACATGGATGTGGCAGTCATCGGCGGAGGCAACGCTGGGTTTGAAACCGCCGCCCAGCTCCTCGCCTACTGTAAATCCGTCACCCTATTACACAGAAGCGAAAGTTTCCGCGCGGACGAAGTCACCGTGGAAAAAGTTTTGAAAAATCCAAAAATGCGGGCGGTGAAAAATACGGAAATCTTGGAGGTGAAAGGCGATAAATTTGTGGAAGGCATAGTTTATAAAGACAGAACCACCGGCAAAGAAACGGAACTGAAAGTTTCCGGAATTTTCGTGGAAATCGGACAAATCCCAAACACGGGTTTCGCCAAAGATATTCTAGAATTAGATAAAATAGGCAGAGTAAAAATAGACCCGACAACCCAGAAAACTGGGACCCCGGGCATTTGGGCGGCTGGCGACTGCACCGATGTTCTCTATCATCAAAACAATATCGCCGCCGGCGACGCCGTCCGGGCTTTGGAAAATATTTATCTAGCTTTGCATACGAAATAAAGTTAAAAAATTTTAGCGAGGAGATGTGGGAGAGTGGTTTAATCCAGCGGTTTCGAAAACCGCCATACCGAAAGGTATCGTGAGTTCAAATCTCACCATCTCCGCCATGCCTAATCTGGACGCTTGTAATTCTTGAAGATATTTTGAAGCCCTTTATAAACCTTCGGGCTTGCGGCGATAAAATCTAAATTTCTGTAATCATATTCGGAAGAATTAATGTTTGTGACAACACCGCCCGCTTCGGCTACTAGGAGCGATCCTGCAGCAAAGTCATAATCATAGCCCCACGGGTCAAATTGAATTCGGGCATCAAGCTTTCCAGAGGCAACCATGGCAAACTCCCATCCGGTGTCAACCGTGGCAAAAAAAGGAGCTTTCTCAACAATTTTCCCAAAAAACTGCCGTCAATCGGATCAACCAGCCAGAAACGCTCCGCTTCCCTATCGCCCCCGTCTTCTTCGCCGACAAACTGAATATCTGGATAAATTTCGGCAAGTTTTTCTTTTAAGAATCTTTCTACTTTTTGGTCCAGTAGAGTTACAATGTCAGTCGCCCGCGTAGTCTTTTTATCAATAATTTTCGCCTTGCCCCACTCCGGCAGAAAAATTTTTCTCAATTCCCGAACAATCGGCAAGACCGTATCTTTATAAGACATGGAGGTAGTATAACATGGGATGGAAATTGAAAGACATTAAAAGTAAGAGTTTTTCGCAAGTCCGCTGGAATTTTGTGTATAGTGCCATTTGAAAGCATGATGTGAAGTAATTATACACTAAGACTAGCTAGGACGGCCCTTGCGCAAGTTAATTAAAAAGGATTTTTTTGCTAATTAACATTTCCATTAACATTAATGCACCTAAGTTTCAGGATGGGGTCTTGTATTTTCTGACACCAACTTACATTCAAAGTACTTGCAGCACGTTCATAACATATATCCTTACTTTGCTGTCCAGATATATACCTATCACATATACTTGCATCTTTTTTTGTTCCAACAAGATTTATATAACAACTGCTCTGTTTATTGTTTGGACGGATAAGTGAACATAGATCCTCGTGAACAACATAGCTTTGTTCAAAATAACATTCATCTCTTTGGTTCTCATCTGCTATTATTTTACACAGAGTTGGATCACTTGTTTTATGGTATGAAAAATAAGCGCCGAGGCAAGTCCATTCATTAATAGGGCAGGCATTTAAATTCTTATTTTGAATAGCTACTTGATTGTGACATTTATGAATAGGGCTATCACCGCCATTCATAAATGGTTCCCATATTTTAATACAAACAGAAGAATCATTAGCTTTAACAGCTTGCTCTGTAATTTTACTTGCGTATACATCACTCGATTTGTAAGAATAAAAAAACAAGAAGCTAATGATAGTTATAATAATAATTCCAACTAGTACACCAACAGCTTTTAGCATTGTTTTCGTTAGTTCATTATATATTAATTTCGTATGCTCCGCATTAAAAGTTTATGTGGTCACAAGTTACTAAATTTTTTACTTCTTAAAATCGTAAAAAATGTAAGTACTTGCCGACCCCGGCTCGGCTATTTTTGTACTCAAAAATTATGCCTGCGCCTTCACAAACGGCTCGCAAATAAAGCAGTTTATTTGGCTTTGCGCCGTTTGTGACTCTACCGAGAATCGCACTCGGATTTAGTGCTTGAAAAGCACTCGTCCTAACTATTAGACGATAGAGCCAATTTTTATACTATAACACTTTCCAAAGAAAAAGAAAATGTTGAACTTGGTACAATAGTAATATATAATAGACTAATGGGTTCAAATATAAATTTAAAAGAAAAAGCTATTTCCCTTCGCCAAAACGGAGAAAGTTATAATAACATAAGAAAAATTTTAGGCATTAAATCAAAAGGAACTCTAAGTCTTTGGTTTAAGAACATAAAATTATCCAAAAAATCTCTAAAACTTTTAGAAAAAAATAACGAACTTGCCCACAAAAGAGGTTTATTTACCGCCAATAAAAACAGAAGAGTTAGGATTGAAAATGAAAACGCTCAAGCATATTTAGAAGGTCAAAGTTGTATACAATCAATAACAAAAAGGGAACTTTTATTAATTGGAGCAGTCTTATACTGGGGAGAGGGAGCAAAGTCAGAAAAAAGTACAATTACACTTAACTTTAGCAACTCTGATCCCTTAATGGTGACAGTTTACATGCGGTTTATTCGAGAAATACTCAAAATTCCAGAAGAAAAAATAAGGGCTGGAATTCATATATATCCATCAATATCTGAAAATGAAGCAAGAAAATTTTGGGCAAAAACGACAAAATTGCCGGAAGATAGATTTTATATCATTACACAAGTAAGCCGAGCAAGCCAAAATAAAAGACCATTTAATACATTACTATATGGGACTGTAGCCATCAAAGTAAACAATCGTCAACAATTTTATAAAGTCAAAGGAATGATAAAAGGGATTGTTTCAAAAACACAGTAATAAAATTTAATTTTAATATATAATATACCCACATGCTCAAAATTCCCGAAAAAGTTCCAGAAAAGGGATTTTACTACTATTAAAAAACAAAATGTATCCATGTCTTTGATTAAAATTGAACTAACGGGTATAATCGAAAACATGGACAAAAAAGAAAGAATAAAGATAGTGATTCTAGCGGCAGGCAAAGGCACGAGGATGAAAAGCGAATTGCCGAAAGCTTTGGAACCACTCAAAGGCAAACCATTCATATGGCACATCCTCGATACGGTCAAAAAATTAGATGCGGAAATCAAGCCAGTTATTGTCATCGGACACAAGAAAGAAATTATAAAACAAGCCCTCGGTAAAGGGCATGTTTATGCCGAGCAAAATGAACAATTGGGTACCGGACATGCGGTTATGTCGGCTCAAAAAGCTATGCAAAAAGAACATGAAATAGTGCTGGTTATCTCTGTCGACCAGCCTATGATTTCCCCTAAAACGCTAGAACTTATTATTTCTACGCAGAACAAAAAAAAACCGACGATAACTTTGGGAGTAGTGGTAGTGCCTGACTTTAAAGAGTGGAGAACTGGGTTGAATGATTTCGGCAGAATAGTCCGCGGAACTAACGGGTTGATAAAAAAGATTGTTGAGTTTAAGGACGCTAGCGACAAAGAAAAAAAAAAGAGAGAATTAAACTTGGCTTTGTATGCCTTTGACGCCAAATGGCTTTGGGCTAATATTGATAAAATAAAAAATAAAAATGCGCAGGCAGAATATTACCTGACCGACCTTGTAAAAATCGCCTGCAAACAAAATAAAAAAATTGAAACTGTTCAAATCGCCAATGTTATTGAAGCTCTTCAGCCAAATTCCAAAGAAGAATTAGAGATTTTGGAGAAATTGATGATATAATCACACCCATGCAAAACCCGTATCAAAACGCAATGGCGCAGTTAGACAAAGTTGCCAAAATCAAAAAATTCCCGAATAAATTAATCGCCCGCCTAAAAACGCCAGACCGGAATATTAAAATTGAAATTCCGGTGAAAATGGACGATGGAAAGGTGAAAACCTTTGAGGGCTATCGAGTACAGTACAACAACGCGCTCGGTCCGTACAAGGGTGGAGTCCGGTATCATCCAGATACCGAAATAAACGAAGTGAAAGCGCTCGCCTTCTGGATGACACTCAAGTGCGCTGTGGCCGGCATTCCGATGGGCGGAGGCAAGGGTGGAATCACGGTGGAGCCTAAGGATTTATCAAAAGGAGAACTGGAAAGACTTTCGCGCGGATGGGTGCGGGGACTTGCTGATGTTTTGGGTCCTCATAAGGATGTGCCCGCGCCGGATGTAAACACTACGCCGGAGATAATGGCTTGGATGGCAGATGAGTTTGGAAAAATTACCGGAGACACCAGCGGAACGGTAATCACAGGCAAGCCGCTTGACAAAGGCGGCTCGGAAGGACGAAACACATCGACCGCTCAGGGGGGATTTTATGCATTTGAATCATTAAAAAATGATCTGAATTTACCAAAAAAATGCACAGTAGTAATTCAGGGTTTTGGTAATGTTGGATCTCATGCTGCAAGTATATGGCACAAAACTGGGCACAAGATAATAGCAATTTCAGAATCAAAAGGAGGAATTTATAATCCTGATGGAATAGATGTAGGAAAACTTGCTGAATACAAAAAAACTACCGGCACCATTTCAGATTTTCCGGGAAGCAAAAACATAACTAATGTGGAACTTCTGGCAACAGAATGCGACTTATTGATTCCCGCTGCATTTGAAAACGAAATAAACGAAACAAACGCAGACAATGTGAAAACCAAGGCCATACTCGAACTTGCAAACGGCCCCACAACTCCGGAAGCTGACGAAATTTTGTTCAAAAAAAATATTCCGGTATTGCCTGATATTTGGGTTAATGGGGGGGGAGTCATAGTTTCCTATTTTGAATGGGAGCAAAACCTGAAAGGAGAGCATTGGAGCGAAAAAGAAGTTTTTGCAAAATTGAAAACAATTATGGAAGAAGCGGCAAAGGAGATATCGGAAAAAGCGAAACAATCTAAAACCTCTCTGCGCATGGGTGCTTTTATTCTTGCCCTTGAAAGAATCGCGAAGAAAATGTAATATCATCAGCATGCGCGGTTAGCTCAGTGGTAGAGCGACCCTTTGACGTGGGGTAGGCCGGGGGCTCAATCCCCTCACCGCGCACATGGAATCTATAATTAGCTTTCTGGAAAGAAATGAATTTCAGCTAGAATTTTAATATGAAACAAAATACAGGTGAAAAAATAACCCATTCCCCTACTCAGTCCGAACTTATAGAAAAAGGGTGGAATGAAAAAGCAAAAACATATTGGACATACAGAGATGGAGAGAGGGCGAAGCTACCTGCTTCTTTTGAAAATTTTTACATGGACCATCGGACGGAATTTAAAGATGCCTTAGATATTGGTTGCGGTTCTGGAAAGTTTCTGATTCCAATGGTACAAGATGGTTTAAATGTTATCGGACTTGATATAGCCGATAGGAGAACTGGAACAACTTCTGGGTGGTTTATAGAAAAATATAATTATGAAGTTATTAAGCATTGAAACATCTTGCGACGACACATGCATCAGCATATTGGAGGTTAAGGGAGGCGTGACAAATGCTAATTTCAAAGTGCTGGCAAACAGTTCAAATTCGCAGATACCGGTTCATATTCCATACGGCGGAGTTTACCCGGTATTGGCAAAAAGGGAGCATGCAAAAAATTTGCCAATTGTTTTGGGAGACGCATTGAGACAGGCACACCTCACCCCTTCCCCTCTCCTTGTTAAGGAGAGGGGTTCAAAGAAAAGTATTGATGTTATAGCCGTCACTTATGGACCGGGGCTGGAAATGTGCCTTTGGGAAGGAATTTCGTTTGCTAAAAACTTGGCAGAAAAATGGAAGGTGCCGCTTATTCCAGTAAATCATATGGAGGGACATATTCTTTCTGTATTTGGCAAAAATAAAGGTAAATTCACGATTCCGAAGGTACAAACTCCTGCTATTTCCCTGCTGGTCTCCGGCGGACACACACAACTGGTCTTGATGAAAGATTTTGGAAAATATGAAATTATCGGCAAAACTCTGGATGACGCGGTTGGTGAAGCTTTTGATAAGGTAGCGAGAATGCTAGACCTCCCCTACCCCGGCGGTCCGCAGATTTCAAAGTTGGCGGAAGAAGAGCGAAAAATACAAGGTCTTGCCTTGAATTTCAAGGCAAGACCTTGTATTTTCTCCCTGCCAAGACCCATGCTCCACAGTAAGAATTTTGATTTTTCTTTTGCCGGACTGAAAACGGCCGTTTTGTATCTGATTGAAAAAATAAAACCGCTTACAGAAGAAAAAAAATCAGCCATTGCCATGGAATTTGAAAACGCGGCGATTGAATGTCTAGTTAAAAAAACAAAAAAGGCAGTAGAAAAATACGGCGTAAAAACTTTGATTGTGGCAGGCGGGGTCGCGGCGAATAAATACTTAAGAAAAGAAATGAAGAAGATTGTAGATAAAAATATCAAACTTCTTTTTCCGACTCAAGAGCTTTCCGGCGACAACTCCCTTATGATAGGCATCGCGGGATATATAAATTATATAAAAAATAAGAAAAAAGTTCCCAAGCCGGAGAGCATCAAAGCAACTGGTAATTTAAAGCTTTAGTTACTCATTCAGCCAAAACCAAAATTTATTTTGTATTTCTTGGCTTAGTTCATAAGCATCGGCATGAGATAAAACACCCATATAAGATTGTAAAGAAGAATTAAGCCTTGTTTCATTAATCTCTCCTTTTTTGTAACTACGTACAACTTCTTTCAGCTTTTTTAAAATTCTATTTTTAGTTTTTGTTCTCAATTGGATATAATTGGGTAAAATCACATATCCTAAAAAATCTATCCCCTGAAGATATTTTCTTATGGTTACTTTATTTGGATGAAGTTCTAATTTTAATTTTTCTTGTAAGAACAATTTTATTGGCACCAGAAGTTCCTTTAAATAATTTTTGTTATCTGATATAATCACAAAGTCGTCCGTATATCGCGCATAATATTTAACCTTCAAATCATGCTTAACAAATTGATCAAAAACATTCATATAAACATTAGCGAAAATTTGAGAGGTCAAGTTGCCGATAGGCACCCCTTTTCGCGCGGGAAAAGTACTCTCTCTCTCTCTCTCTCTCTCTCGTAAATGCTAAAATAACTGGAAATAATTTCTCGATAGAGAACTTGCAGTTTTTTATCCTTGATTCTTGTGTCAAGAATTTCAAGAAGAATATCGTGATCAACGGAATCAAAGAATTTTCTGATGTCGCACTTCAGCGCGTAGCATTGCCTGATATTGTTTCGACTCACAGTACGGAGCATCTCTGCAACTTTTTTCATTCCCTTGTGTGTTCCTTTGCCTACACGACAAGAGAAAGAATTTGGAATAAAGGTCGGTTCAAATATTGGATTGAGCACGCTGAAAATAGCATGATGGAGAACGCGGTCCCTGACGGTTGCTTTGTGGATTCTACGCAACTTAGGATCGTGAATCCAAAACCCCTTATACGGTCCGTGCTTGTATATTCCATTCTTTAAATCACGATAAAGGTCAAAGATGTTCCTCTCTAATTCAAGTTCAAAATCCATAACATCAAGTTTGTTTTTCTTGTCGGACTTAAAAACATCCCATGCTCGGAACAATGCTGACGGCGAAATTATTAACCAATATAAATCTTTATAAATTTTCATTTTATGAACGACCTAGATATACCAATTATAAGAAAATCTTACGACCTGTACAAAGAATTTTATAACCTGCGTTTGGTTGTACCCAAACAAGATCGCTATGCACTATGGCAGAAATGCGAAAATACTTTGATCACTGTTTTAGAGGGTGTTTTAATGGCTAGTCAACAATCTAAAATAGAGAAACTACCGACCTTGGAAAAAGTGAGTGTTAAACTAAACTTTCTCAAAATCTGCGTCCGTCTGATGAAAGATGTGAAAGCAATTACTCCTAAAACCTATGTCGTCATTGAAGCGAACCT
>JBBUHH010000007.1:0-8530 GCA_038055775.1 Patescibacteria group bacterium
TCACGCAACTCGGCAGTCGATGCACTTGCCGGACCGGTTCGCTCTCTCTCCGAGCACGGCGGAGAGTTCTCCTATGTGTCAATGCTGAAACGCTACGGGGGAGTCAAGGGCATCCGGCAAAAACTTGGGTGTCTCTTCCTTGACGATACGAGGCATGTCGTGATGGCGTTGAAGAAAGAAGCAGAAGGCGTACCGATCGACGACAGTTTGTACGCGGAGGCAGCGGACGCGGTAATCTCGTGGCCGTGCTTGGTTCATCAGGCATTCGGTTTTGACTTCGTCAGGTCCATTCAGTTCGGTCTCGAGCACATGGCGAAGGGAGCGGGAGTGAAACTCGAGACCCCAGCAGACCTCACCAAGACGGTTTCTGGCCTTCTCTACAAAGGGAAATGGGCAGGAACAAAAGAGTACTTGAAAGAAGTATGGGGCTAAAAGAAGTAGAAAAATAAACAATCGTTCTTAAACACAATCAATCACGATCCAGAGGTCGCCACCGCGTGACCTCTGGATCAAATACATGAGCGCAGAAAGAAATTTGTGCTTTCATGTGTTTTATAAAAAAGTGATACAATATAGTTATGAAGACACCTGAACCAGGAAATGGATCTAAGGAAAATAAAATACCAACAGAACAAAAACCACCTGAAGGATTTAAGACCCCAGAAGGGCTGAGTACTCCTTTTTTACCTCCCAATGTTAACCAGAACGAGATATTTAAGAGCGTACCGGAGTTATTCACCAGTAGTGTGGATAGCTTCTACTCCCCGAATCATTGGAACGAAAACGGATTCTTCAGCAAGTTAGTAGTTGCGGGCTTAACAATCGAATCCCTAAGATTGGAAACCGGCTCAGGTGGAAGACAGGTCCAAGAAATAACTGACTTCGAGATACTTCCACAAAAGGATGCAATAAGAATTAAGGCAAAAGATGGACGAGAATTTCAATTGAGAATTAAAAAATATAGGATAAATCCTGACCTTTCCCCAGATGCACTAGTAGAGCCTATGAAAAATCTAGACTCCGTTGATATATTTTCCGTTACTGATGATATAGAAATAATGCTAAGCTTTACTATTAGAAAGTTAACTCGTTGAGGTTTTTTTTGTGATATAATTCCCAACAATGGAAAAGGAAAAATTAACTTTAGAACAAATCCAAATTCTTGTCATGGAGCAGGCGAAAGCAAAAGGATTCGGCACTACGCCGGAAGAGGTAAATGTCGGAGAGAAAATTGCTTTTATACAAACAGAAATATCAGAAGCTCTTCAAGCTTACCGCCATAAAAACATACGAGGGAAAGATGGTTTTGAGGAAGAAATGGGCGATGCTATCCAGAGGATTCTGCATTTGTGCGGAATACTTGGCGTTGACATTGAGGGAGCTATTTTAGACAAACTTCAATATAATAAAGACCGAAAGTGGGATTGGGATAAAATGAACGAGACACATTCATAATAAATATATGAGACAGAAAAAAATTCACGACATTCTTCTATTCTTGCGTCGGAGTAAGACCCTTGAGTCAGCTGAGCGATACGGTTCTTCTTTGCGAGGTAATAAAAATACAGTGGCCGAACACTCATGGCGACTGGCGCTTATGGCTCTGGTAATAGGAACAGAATGCAAAGTTCGCGTAGATATCAATCATGCTGTTGCCCTCGCTCTTCTTCATGATCTAGGGGAAGCTAAAACGGGCGACATTGACGCATACAGCCAGATACTCCAAGGAAAACAATTGATCGAAGACAAAGCTATTTTAGAAGACCTTACATTGCGAGAAATGACCGATGACCTGCCTTTCGGAGACTGGATTTACAGCTTGTGGCGAGAATCCGAAGACAAATTGACTCTTGAGGGTAAATTCGTGAAGGCCCTCGATAGGATAGAAGGATTCCTGCACATCGCCGAAGATGGAGTCAAGATGTATATACCTAAAGAATTCCATGCTGACTACGCGACTAAGGCAGTAGAAGCGTTCGATGAAGCAACGAACCATTTTCCGGAACTCAAAGATTTTCTAGATGCCATAAAGAAAGATTTGAAAGAGCAGTTTGAAAAAGTAGGCGTGAAATGGATTGATAGTAAATAAAAATATACTTTAACCGAGTATTTTCAAAAATTCTTGCTCGTTCAAAATTTTTACTCCTAGTTTTTCCGCCGTTTTAAGCTTGGACCCCGGCTCGGCTCCAGCTACTACATATGAAGTATTTTTGGAGACAGAGCCGACAACTTTGCCGCCCAAAGCAAGAATGCGCTCTTTGGCTATCTCGCGGGACATAGTAGCAAGCGTACCGGTCAGCACAAAACTAAGTCCGGTAAATTTGCCGGCTTTCGCCCTTTCCGCTTTTTCTATGACTACACCATTTTTCTCGAGTTTTTTTATAAAATTTAGATTATTTTTATCGTGGAAAAAGTCGCTGACGCTTTTCAAAACCGCCGGACCGATGTTTTCTATGCTGTCTAGTTCAGCAAGGGTAGTCCTTGCTGAACTTATTAATTTTTCCAAAGTGCCAAAGTGGGTCGCCAAATCCCGCGCGGTCTCTTCCCCCACATGCAAAATCCCCAGCGCCCAGAGAAATTTTGAGAGTGTAATTTTTTTCTTGTTTTTTATTTCTTCAATAATATTCTCCGCCGACTTTTCGCCAAACCCCCGAAGGAAAGTCTGCGACTTCCTACGGGGCAGGCGTTCAAGGTAAACAAAGTCATTTTTTGTTAAAGTGAATAGATCAGCAGCGTCAGTAATCAAACCTTCGTCTTTGAAACGCCGCAAAATTTTCGGACCAAGTTCGTATATTTCAAATACAGAAACGAAATTTTCTAGATATCGCTCGTCTTTGGCGGGACATTTTGGATTGGAACAGTAAAAAGCTACGGATTTTTGCTCCGGCAATTCTCTCTTTTCTATGTTTCCTCCGCAAGTCGGACAATTTTGAGGCATCTTGAATTTTTTTTCTTTCCCAGTCCGCATACGAGTCAAAACTTCTACAACTTTTGGAATGACATCTCCCGCCTTTTCTATCACTACCGTATCCCCTATCTTGAGTCCCAACCTCTCTATTTGGTCCATATTGTGCAAGGTCGCTTTGGAGACCAGAGAACCGGCAACCATAGTCGGCTCAAAGACTGCGAGAGGAGTGAGAACTCCTGTGCGCCCGACATTGACTAGAATGTCTTTGACTGTGGTCGTCGCCTTCTCCGCCGGATATTTGAAAGCTGCCATATAGCGCGGAGCCTTACCGACCACGCCCAAAACTTCCTGTAATTTAAGGTCGTCCACGGAAATCACAATACCGTCCGTGCCATACGGAAAATCAGGTCTGATTTTTTCAAATTTTTTTATGAAAACAATCGCTTCTTCTAGATTTTTGCATTTCGCTTCCAGTTTTTCCACCTTGAAACCCAATTCGCGGAGCATTTGATGCTTTTGGGAATGAGTTTCAACCCCCCTCAATCCCCCCTTATCAGGGGGGAAATATAAATCATAGGCGACAAAATCCAGACGCCTCTCCTTGACAAGCTCCGGATCAAGCTGGCGCAAACTTCCAGCGGCGACATTTCGGGTGTTGGCAAAGAGCTGACTGCCTTCTTTCGCGTTTTCACGATTTATTTTTTCCAGCATCTTCTTTGCCATTAGCGCTTCGCCGCGAACTTCCAAAACCCCCCTTGGTCCCCCCTTATCAGGGGGGAAATTTTTCCCTACACCTCCCCCTGATAAGGGGGAGGTCGGGCGGGGGTTGAGCGCGAGGGGGATGGATTCTATCATTTTCAAATTTTCGGTAATATCTTCGCCGATAAATCCATCTCCCCTTGTAGCTCCTCGCACAAATTTTCCATTTTCGTAAATAAGCGATACGGCAAGCCCGTCAAATTTCACTTCGCAGAAATAATTTACCTCACCCCGACCCTCTCCTTGAACCCCCTTGTTTTCCCCCTTATCAGGGGGAACTATTCGTCTCCCCTGATAAGGGGAGGCAGGAGGGGTTGGAGAGGGAGGAAACAGTTTTTTAATTCTTTTCTCCCAGTCATAAAGTTCTTCGTAAGAAAAAACATCATTCAAAGAAAGCATCCGAGTTTGATGCTTTACTTTGGTAAATTTATCAAGCGGTTTGCCCGCCACTCTGTTTTCGGGAGCGTTCCCATCTTCAAATTCCGGGTATGCTTGCAATAAAGATTTTAACTCGCGGGCAAGGGACTCATAAACATCATCGGTAATACCGGGCGCATTTTCTGTGTGATACGCTTCTCGCAATCGCCCGATTTCCTGCCTTAATTTTTTTATTCTTTTTTCGACTTCAGTCCTGTACATTCCAAAAATCAATTTATAGTTATTATAAGTTTGCGTTCTACGCTATTCAGTCCTTGGACACAGAGAGCTCCCCCGTCGTTATAACCTCTAGAAGTAATAATTGTCGTAGACGGAACAGTTGCCTTATCCACGGTTACTTTGGCGCAACCTTGCCCTGTACTGCCCAGTCCGACAATTGGAGGATCAACTTCAGTAATGGTATCGGGTGGATAATCACTTGGAGATTTATAGTGGAAGAGCGCATATTCCGCTCCGGTATCGGCCGCAAAAAAGGCATCGTTGGTGTCGCGGGCGCTAGTGCCAAATTTGATTTCTTTGAGGGCTATGCTGGATATGCCCAGCGCTATGGATAAAAGAATGCCGGAAACGGTTACTGCAAAAAGTATGACAAACCCAGCCCCACTCTTGCTAAAGTGAGGCTGGACAGGTCCTTTATTATTTTGTAAATTTCTTGATGCCATTTTATTGCCAGTTAAATAAATTCTCGGAAAAAGTTATTTCATAATTTCCTGAACCCTGCGTCCATTCGACTTTTGAAAAAATTTTAACCTCATCATCCTGACCGCTACCAATATCTTCCTTCCAAATTTTGCGGACAAAACCCGAATCAATACTGCCCGTTGAACTATAATTTCCATTTTCCAAATACAATTTGCAGTCATTAAGCTGATTGCACCTCTTTATATCATACAAAACCGCGCCAAAACCGCAGGCTTGGTCTCCGCCGTTGTTGCACTGATTCAAGTCATTGCTGAATTTATTCCAATCGTCATTATAAAGCACATATGTATCCCGCATATTCCTGACATATTCAATCCCCTCCTGCGCTAAATAAGAAGCAATCATTTTTCGCTTGGCATAATTAGTATTGGCAATACCGGATGCCAAAACAGACATAAGGGCGAGTATGGAAACGGTAAAAATAGAAACGGCAATTAGAGTTTCTACTAGAGTGAACCCCGAACGAAAGCCTCCGGCTTCGTACGGGGCAGGCCCTTTATTTTTTTGTTTGAAAAATTTTATCATGGTTCTATTTTATCACCATGACCCTGAATCTTAATAGAAGGGTCATATGTCTATTAATCTTTGAGATACCGAAGTTTGCAGAGAAAAAGGAGTGACAGTATCTTTAAAAGTTAAAGTGCCAACTAATCTTATAATTACAAAAGGCTGTTGTTCGTCTCCACTTGGAGGCTCCGCGCCTAGAACCGAAAATCCAGAAACTGGGTCAATATCAACTTCTTCCGGAGTTAAAAGATATTGAATCATCGCTCCGCTTTCGTCTACTGATTTGAAAACACTTAATTTGTTTATATCGCTGGGATTCGTATCTATGTGATAAGCCCATCGTCCGAGAGAAGATTGAAAATATACGCCTATACCGTAAGGACAGCTTGTAGGACTAGGAGGAAGAGCGGGAATGGACTCTTCATCAGAAATACATTCATAATTCCAGCCTGTTCTTAAATTCCTGGACATATCTTCCAAAATAAAACTCAAATTATCCATAATGGAACGCATATCCCGAGACTTCTGATGCAGTAAATTAGCATTTAGGAGCGCGCCCACGCCCGTCGTGATAATAACGACAAAAAGAGAAACGGCAATCATTGTTTCTATGATTGTATAACCAGATTTCTTCGTGTTGATTTTATTTTGCATTTCTTTATCACTTTATAAACTTTCAACTTTACAACTACTTAATTCACTTGTATTCTGCCTGAAGGATAAACCTTTATACCGCTACTCGGTCCCTTGGGTGACTTGACGCTAATTTTAATATAACTAAAACCGGTTAATTCCGAACTTCCTGAATAGAAAAAAGCGCGGGAGTCCGGCCTAGTAAAAGTTATAGACAGCAGGAATGGATTCTCAATTGAAACACAAACTGTCGGGGAACCGGAACATTTTTCTATCTTTTCTATAAAGTTTCCATTCTGAAGATTTATGGTGGAAAGCGAATTATCATTATATATTTTATCATTATTCAAATCTGCAAAATAAATAAAACTCGTTGAAGGGGATGGACTAAAATATACGCCATAAGAGGGTTTTGACGCAAAGGCGGAAACTGGAGAGAGCAACTCCCCTGAAAGCGCCGACTTTTGCGCCTCAACGATTTGAAGAGCGATATCGCTCGTCAGATTTTTTATGTCAACTTTCGCCTGAAATTCCCCATAATTAAAAAGCACAACGGAAGTCATCAGAGCAAAAATGGAAAGGACAACGATGAGCTCAACATAAGTCGTCCCTCGGGAATACTCGGGATGACCTCTTCGAGCCTGAGCCTCAGAACCGAAGGCCTGAGTAAACATCGAATGGGTCGTTCCTCGATTTAATTTATAACTTTCCATATAACTAAATATGTTTTTCATCCGTATAAGCCAATTATACAACAAATTTAACCGTAGAAGGTAAAAATTTGTAGGTCTAAAATAAAAGCCAGAAAGGCTCCCAAAACCAAAAACGGAGCGAAAGGAATCTCGCTTTTCATTCCCCGCTCGCTTATTTTTCTATTCCTAAAAAAAACAAGCAGAATTATCCCAATAATTGCTCCGAACCAAAAAGCCAAAGCCATGCCTGAAAACGCAAGCGGGATTCCTAAAAGCCAGCCGATGCCGAGAGAAAGCTTTGCATCCCCGAGACCCATCCATCGGCCTCCCGAGATAAGCCAAAACAAGGCAAAGGGCAAAGCCACAATCACACCGGAGAAAAATTCCAACACGGATGGAATATGGGGAGAAAAAAAGTAACCATCAAAAAAGAATAAACCGACGAAAGCCAAAACGCCAAAAATAAAAGCGAGTGTGTCCGGAATTATTTTATGCCTCAAATCATAAACGGCAATAACTAGAAGGATAGAAAACATTACCGCATAATAATCGAAAGTGATACCGAACATGAAAAAATGTTCGTAAAATAATCCCGAAAATTTCAAAAAAAGAGAAGCAAAAATCAGACCAGTTGCAAATTCGACCAAGGGATACTGGATAGAAATTTTTGTTTTGCAATTTCGGCATCTACCCTTTAATCCCAAAAAACTAAAAATCGGAACAAGCTCGTACCAGAGCAATCTTTTATGGCAAGACATACAGGCGCTCCTTCCGCCCAAAGACCCAAAAAAATATTTCTGCGTATTCATCCGCAAAATCACCACATTCAAGAAACTCCCGATGATGAGTCCTAGAATGAAAAAGACTATGGTAAGAATATAGATCATGATTTTTAATTCAAGATTTCAAAAATTGGTCTGCAATAAAAATTGAAAATCTTTTAAAATCGTCAAAATTGAGTTTAAGAAGGTGAATAAAAAGTTTTAGATCCACACATTCATACCGATGAACTATGGCATTTCGCAAACCTACAACTGGAGAAATTTTTACTGTGAAATCGATTGGTAAAACTCCCGCTTCACCCAAAACTGTGAATGTGCTTTGGAGATCGTCGGGTGGCGCTAAATCTTTAACTCTAATTAGATGAGTATTAATATCGATCATTTCATCGGCAATTAGTTGAAACAATCGCTCCGCGGTATGAAATTTCAAAGTGTCATTTAAAATTTCTTGCTCAGACAACGCAACAATTGGCGACAATTCTGTAATAAAACCGTCCAAAAGCGCGAGTTTTTTTGTTATTAAATTTTTATCCAGAGTAAGCGACATCTTTTTTATATTGATTAATTCGTTCTCTGACATAATCACGCCTCAATCTGTGTAAAATTTCTGAATCGCGGTTTACCCTTGCAGCATATAAATATAAATTATTAAACAACGATTTCTCTATTTCATAAAGCACGACACTTTCCTCAAAAATTTTTTTGAAAAGAAGGGGTGAAGCATTTGAAAGATTAACTAGATCGACATCTGAACTTTTTAATATAAAATACAACTCACCAGCCATGTGATTCTCCTCACTAAAATTAACTGACTCTTTTGGTAAATAAGCTATATCAAAATCACTCTTTTCTCGTGAGTCCCCCCTTGCTCGCGACCCAAATAAGACAACCAATTTAAGTCCATATTTTTCCGCCATAGGCTTAATTTTTGATTTTATTTCCTCTATATCCATCTTTCTATTATACCACAGCTTCGCAAAAACCGAAAAAGAAAAAGTCATCTTTTGAATGACCTTTTCTCATTACAGAGTCTAAAGCACTGTAAGCACTGTAGGCACTGTAGGCACTGTAGGCACTGTAGGCACTGTAGGCACTGTAGGCACTGTAGG
>JBBUHH010000007.1:8630-19429 GCA_038055775.1 Patescibacteria group bacterium
ACTGTAGGCACTGTAGGCACTGTAGGCACTGTAGGCACTGTAGGCACTGTAGGCATATTATGAAGCTGGACAAACAAAAGCTGCCCCTATACTAGCTGATATCGGTTTTGAAGCACCAGTACTATCAACACAATACATTATTGAACCTGCGACCGCAGATTTCAATGGAGCCTCTGCTGCCCAAGCCGTACCGTTAGTATTACATGTTGCAGTAGCTGTGGTACCAGTACCATTAATGGTTATAGCGGTCATAGAGTTATTAAATGCTTTTCCCGCAGCTAACACCATAGGACCTATAACACTAGTGCCAGAAGCAGCACAAACTCCGGTATATGTGGTACCCGCATCATAAAATAACTCTGCTTGAGCCCTAGCACCTGCTAAGTTTGCCTTTGTAGCCGCATCAGCGCCTTTTGAACGGGCAGTATTTAGCGAAGCAAGCACAACCGAAGCCAAGATGCCGATGATAGCAACCACGACCAACAATTCAATCAATGTAAAACCTTTCTTAAAATTCTTCATAAAATGTAATTAAGTAATAAATGAAAATCTCGACTTGTTTTTAATAAATTCATTATAGCATATAGACAAAAACATAGAAGCAAGAGAGTTATCCACAGGGTAGTAGAGCGAAGCTCACTACCCTGCAGGCACTTAGCTAATCCCTCCCGCCAGATTGTAAATAGGCATCAAAACAGACACTAGCAGTATTCCCACACCCAAGCCCAAAACCACAATCATTACCGGCTCCACCAAACCGACCAGCGTATCAATGGCGTCGTCAACTTCTCGCCTGTAAAAATCCGTCAAAGTTTTTAGGATATTTCCCATTGAGCCGGTCTCCTCTCCCACCAACAGCATTTGCACTAAAATGCCGGGAATTTCCACCTTATGTCTCCCAAAAGCGACAGAAAGCGCAAAACCGGATTTTACTCCGTCCGCCACCTCCAGTAAAATTGCCTTATACACCCGACTGCCGACCACTTCGGAAGTGATATCTATGGCCCTGACGATCGGCACTCCGGAAGTAAGCATTGTGTTCAAATTGTCGGTTATTCTGGAGAGAAAAAGTTTTTTATACAGATTGCCCGCCACCGGAATGGATAGGCGCATTCCATCAAGGTACGCCTTTCCCTTTTCAGTAGAAGCCAATCTCCAAACCCATATACCGACAAGAACGGCAAAAATAAAAACCAAAAAACCGTAATGAACAAAGAAATTAGAAATTGCCATAACTATCTGCGTATAAAAAGGAACTTGCTGTCCGGAATCCAGAATAATGGCGGAGAGTTTCGGGATGACAATCACAAACATCAAAATCATCACGACCAAAAAAGTAATGACGACAAATACCGGATAAATAAGGGCGTTCCGGGTTTTGGCGGTCAGAGAATACTGGCGGTCTAGATATTCGGCCAAATAAAGAAATGTCTGATTGAGCTTTCCGGTTTCCTCGCCTACCCGCACCATGTTGATGTAAAAATTGGAAAATACATCGGGATGTTTTGAAAGCGCTCCGGAAATGGAAATTCCCGCCTGTAGGTCGTCGCCAATTTGCGTAAGTTTTTGGCTGAGCAATTTATTTTCCGTGTTGGTCGCAAGTATCGTAAAAGCTTTCAGGGCGGAAACTTGAGATTCAAACAAAGTTGAAATCTGTCTTGAGAGAATAACAACATCTTTCGTGGAAACTTTCTCAAAAAAGGAAATGGAAAAAATGGACTTCTTTTCCGATTCTTCGGAAATGGAAATAATCACCAGCCCGCGCCGCTGTAGCCCGCTGATTGCTATATCGCGATTAGGCGCGTCAATCTCTCCTTCTTTGGTCGCCCCTTCATCGTCTATCGCTTTGTATTTGAATAACATGGTTTTTTATATCATCCGTTCAAGTCCTTTCGGATTCAGAGAATACTGATGAGCATTCTCTATGGAAATCTCCCCTGCGCGCACAAGTTCCATCAGAGAATGATTTAAATCAATCATTCCGGACTCCATGCCAGTCTCTATGACTATGTCTATTTCATGCGTTCGTTTTTCACGGATTAAGTTCGCCACCGCGTTGTTGTTTAGAAGAAGCTCAAAAGCGGGAACAAGCCCTCCGGTAACCCGCGGAATGAGTCTTTGAGAAAAAATACCGAGCAGAGAAGATGCCAGCTGGGTTCGGATCTGATCCTGCTGACTTCCGGGGAAAGAATCAATGATGCGGTCTATGGTTTGGGAAGCATTATTGGTATGCAAAGTTGAAAATACTAAATGTCCCGTCTCGGCGGCAGTAACCGCGGTCGCAATCGTCTCGGGATTGCGCATCTCCCCTATCAAAATTACATTCACATCTTCGCGAAAAACAGATTTAAGCGCGATATGAAAATCCTTGGTGTCAATACCGACTTCGCGCTGGTTTATGATAGATTTATTTGGTATATACACATGTTCAATCGGATCTTCAATGGTGACGATGTTGCTTGCCTGTTCGTTATTTATCAAATCAACCATGGCGGAAAGCGTGGTTGATTTGCCCTGCCCGACAGGCCCGACTACCAGAAAAAAACCTTGTTTCCTGCGAGTCAACTCAGCCAAAATATTGGGCAGATGCAATTCGGCAAGCGTCTTGACCTTCGGCACCAATCGAAAAACCACGCAAATCAATCCTTTTTGGAAAAAAGCGTTGCCGCGCAAGCGCGCTTCTCCGCGAAAATCATAAGAAAAGTCCGCTTCCTGTTCCTCCATAAACCTGTCAATTTTCGCTTTTTGCAATACTTCGCCCAAAATTCCAATCATGTCTTCCTGAGTAAAAACAACATATTTCACGAGAAAGATAAGCTCGCCGGAGACACGGATAGCCGGAGCACGGCTGGCGCCCAAATGCAAATCAGACCCGCCTTCGCGGATGACAGTCAGGATCAGTTCTTCAAGTTTTGTTTTATAATCCATATTCTTTTGTAAAATTTTATTGGGGAGCAACGGTTTTCCTGCCTAAAATCTCCACCACTTGGTTTATAACCTCCACCGGCGTGGAGTTTGCCTTGACAATATAGCCCGACACACCTAATTTATTGCCCTCGTCAATGTCCGACTGTTGGCTTTTATTGGATAAAACTATCTTCTTGCAATTTGGGCATAATTTTTCCGCGTTAATTTTTGCCAGCATTTCAAAACCGTCCATTTCCGGCATAATTATATCCATCAGCATGACATCCGGAGAAAGCCCGCCTTTCAATTTTTCTATCGCCTGCGCGCCTCCACTCGCCGTATAAACCTCAAAATTATTCTGGCTGAATTTGAGCGCGTACATATCCAAAAGAAAACTGTCGTCGTCAACTATTAAAATTTTTCTTTTTTCTCCTTCCATAAGGGTTTATTATACTATAAAATATATTTTAAGTGAACACCATGAGGACAACTTTTAGTCAAAAATCTTTTTAAAAATTGATCTCGTTATAAGATAGCCTAAACCAACAATTTTTAAGAAATTGTCCGTAATAACAACAATTACAATGGAAGGATTTGTAAAGTTCCATACCCCAGAACCTAAAAAAATTACAAGTGTCATATCAAAAAGAACTATTAAGACAATCAGAAAAAGAATCCAATTGGACCACCGATCCCTCATTTTAATAATTCCTTGATTTTCTTTGTCCTCTATTGTCTCTACTTTGTCACTTTCTTCTTGTAGTTCTGTGAGCCAATCAAATTTACTCTCACTAACACTCGCATCAGAACTTTCTAATTTTGATACAATATCTTCTGGTTTTGCATCAAATTCAGACATTTTATTTAAGATATTCTAATGTGTACCTCATTGAAGTTATAGGCACTCCAAATATATCGGCTAATACCTCATAATCTGATTTAGACAGATTATATCTTCTCATGTAATCTCGTAACATAAATTCTGGTATCAATAAGTGAGCAGCAAAACTATTGGCCTCACTTTCTTTTTCATGATATTGAAGACCATCATCTCCGCGAGTGATACGATATAGAACAGAAGCGTGCTGATGGTTTAAAAATACATGTCCTAGTTCATGCGCAATAGAAAATAATTTTCTTTGAGGAGAATCAGTTTTTTCAATGTAAATAATTTTCTTATCTTTCTCGTAAAATCCAGCCACATTATGATATCCTTTTGGCATGCTTATTTCTTTGATTTCTATACCCTCCCCTTTAGCAATCTTAGAAACATCAACTACTGGCTTTATGATATTGTATGCCTCTAATACTTGGGATGCTTTATATTCAATCTTGTTGTGCTCAATTTTGTTATCTAATTTCATAGCTTAATAAATGTATTATACACCTAATAATTATACTATACTATAGTAATAAATAAATCAAAGTTTGCTATATCCTACTCATTTTCATTGCTAAAGTTATAAACCTCGGTGAAAGGAATAACGCCTTGCAGGGATTTTAGCATAGCATCTTCCCGCATCATGAGCATGCCTTTCTTGCGCGCCATTTTATAAATTTCTTCATTGGTGGGATTTTTCAGTATCACACTTTGCATCTCTTTATCTACTTTGAACATTTCAAAGACGGCAATGCGGCCCCTGGTGCCGGAAGGGCATTCGTTAGACGGAACGGTCTCGTACATTTCATTCTTAATTTCAATTTCTTTCTTAAATTCATCTGGTAAATCTTGCATCTGGTCCTCAATCTGCATTTTGATGCTCGGATCCATGGGTACAAGTTTTCGAGAACTTGCGCAAGTCAGCCGAGCGAGACGCTGAGCGATAGAGAGAATGAGAGTCGGCGCGATTAAATACGGGTCAACGCCCATGTCAACCAAACGAGGCACGGCGCCGATGGCGTTATTGGTGTGAAGGGTGGACAAAACAAGATGTCCGGTCAGAGCCGCTTGAATCGCGAGTTGGGCTGTTTCCTTATCGCGTATCTCTCCGACCATTATGATGTCTGGATCTTGGCGGAGAATGGAGCGGAGTCCGGAAGCAAAAGTGTATCCGATTTCAGGCATCATCTGGGATTGGTTGATATCAGGCATATGGTATTCTACCGGGTCTTCCAAGGAAATAACATTGCTTTTTTCCCTGTCAAGCTCATTCATCATTGAATAAAGGGTGGTGGACTTGCCGGATCCTGTCGGACCGGTAATCAAGATGAGTCCGTATGGCTTTTTTAAAGCTTCCCGGATTAGATTGAGGTTGATCTCGGATAAACCAAGCTGGTCTAGAGGTTTTACTCCCTTTTCGGAGTCCAGTATTCTCATGACAACCTTCTCCCCATAGTAAGCCGGCATAGTGGAAACTCGGAAATCAATTTTCCGCCCGTCAATGTTTGCGCTAAAACTTCCATCCTGCGGTTTTCTTTTTTCATCAAGGCGCAACTTTGCTAAAATTTTTATGCGCGCCACGATCCCGCCGTAAATAGAGGGCGGCAGAACTATGGTGGTATGGAGCGTCCCATCCACACGGAAGCGAACTTTTACTTTCTCTCCCGTAAACTCAATATGTATGTCGGAAGCATTGCCTTCAATAGCATTGCGGAGAATTACCGCAACGATTTTGATGACCGGGGCATCTTCCACTATTTTGCCTTCCTCGCCGGGTTTAACATTTTTTATTTCCTTGCTTAAATTTTCTTCGCTCAAGCCCTTGGCTTCATCCTGATTCATTTCATTAAGAGCTTCTTCCACCTGAGTTCCCAGCCCTTTGTAAGCCTGCATAATGTTTTCATAGTCGCTTTTGGAAATCAAATATACCTTGAAAGGAATACCGAGCCTGGCGGAAATGAACTGAAGCGCGTCCATCGTCTCTACATTCTCTCCGTCCGTGACCCCTACTTCCAATACTCCGTCGCGCAACTCAATCGGGGCAAAGTGATAGTGCGCCGCCGAATCTTCCGGAATATATTTCAGGGCATTGAAAGAAGATTTGTCTTTATCCACTTTCTTTATCGGTATTTGCAAATATTTTCCTTTTGCTTCAAGAATTTTGTCCTCCATTACTCCGGATTCCAGCAAGGCCGCATCAATATCGCCTCCATATTTCTCCTCCGCGCGACTTCTGAGCGCGCCTATTTGGCTCCTCTCTATTACACCCTCTTTTGTTAACTCTTCTAAAAAACTCATGGTTATTTTATTTAAGGGGTGACAGAAACTCCGACATTTTCGCTTCCAAGCGGAGCAAAAGGATTGGTCCTGCCCTCCGTGCCGTCTTGGGTCAGATTGATGCTGTGAGAACCATCCAAGCTGATAAAGGCGACATCGGAAAAAACAGCATCATTGAGTTTTATGTTTTTTACATTAAGTAATAAGGTTAAAAATCCTTCGGTCGCCGCCGCATTATTGCCCGCCGTCGCGGCGGGCGCGGCGGGATTGGAGGAAGTCAAAACCAAAGAAGCGTCATCATCGGGAGTGTTTCGCATAAAAAAAATATAAGCCAAAACGAGAACCGCTCCGATAGCCACGAATATTATGATGTTTCTTGTTCTTGGCATTTTAATTTTTCAACCAATAAGTTTTAATCTTGAAATCATATTTGTAAGAATCAGGCGGGCTAGAACTGAACGACCCCCCTCCGCTTGAGGAAAACTGGATTGAAGATACATCCACAAGTCTTAGATTATTTTCCAAGTCCCGCGTAAAGTTAAGAAAATTACCATAGGAACCAGTCGTGGAAAAAGACAGATCCCAAACTCCGTAATCTTTATTGGAAGCTTGAACTGCCCCGCCTGTCGATGTTCCCGCCGCGGGAGATGCGGAGACGGCGCCTTTCCCGTTCCCGGCGGGCGCAACTACATTGCTATATTTCACATCCTTGAGCGCCATGCCGTAAGGCAAGGCAATTTGCTCTATTTCCAAAATCAAACGTATGTTGTCAACGCTTTCGGGCAAAAGTTTGCTGAGTTTCGCCAAATTCTCCGGATTAAAAGAATTATATTTGGCGGTTAGTTTGTCCCTTTCATTTTCAAGCATTTTGGAGTTGGCGAGCGCTTCATCGTAAGAATCCACTTCCGCCTTTTTCAATCCTATATCATTATAGAGAGGATTGGTAAACACAAAAAAGACGGCAACGCTGACTCCTATTAAAATAACCGGTAAAATAAATCTTGTCATAAAAAAAATTATGGGAAAACTTCAAAATCCCCCGAACCGGTTTCGCTTTTAGTCAGAACCATCTGCTTGTAATTGACAAAACTTGGATCGACCGTAAATTCCAAATCAAAGAGAACATTGCCTTTATCATCAAGCGTCAAATTGGAAAAAACAGGATCAATAAAATTCTTGCCTTCATCTTTGACACTAAATAAATCGGCTTGCAGGGCAACGGAACGATAACCGACAGCGATACCGCCCAACTTGATGACCACCTTCGCGTTTTTTTCCACTCCAAGTTCATAACTAAATTTGGTATAACGAACAGTTTTAAGAGTAAGGGCGGACAAAGCTTCAAAAACAGGACTTATGGCTATATGTTTACCCAATATCTCGCTTGATGCCCGCAAACGCTTGTCTAATAACTGAAGTTCTGTGATACGAGAAGGCTCAAAGCGATTTTTGGCCGTGTTTAACTGCTCTTGCATATCCCCAATTTGTTTAGTCAAACTTACTTTGTATAGATAAAGACCTCCGGTTCCCAAAGCCACCGCAAACAAAATAAAAACTGCAATCACAGTCAAAATGCCTATCGGATAGGACTGCGCGGCGCGTTCCTGCACCATTGGTTTTTTAGGTATGAAGGATGTTTGAAAACTCGGCTCCATTGTACCTTATTATATTATAAAACCAAACTTTAGCGAAATAGAATGTGCATAACTCGCCTGAAATTTGCCTAAACGCCTATTGGAGTTTTCTGAGCGCGAGTCCAAGGGCCACGGCAAACTCGGAGCCCATAGTTTGGAGAACTTTGGATAAAAACTCCGGAGCGTTTACCTTGGAAAAGGGCATGCCATTTTCTATTTCCACTCGAAAATTGCTTGCCGCCGACTCCTTCAAGCCTTTCAGAAGGGACCCGCCGCCGGAGAAAATTATTTTGCTGATAGTTCTGCCGTATTTTTTCTCATAGGAAAGAAGCACGCTGTTTGTTTCCGAAAGAATGTAGTCAACATGAATTTTAACGATATCGGACAGACTTTTTTCCACTGGATTGCCAAAAAGACCGAACTCTCTTTTCATTTTTTCCGCTTCCGAAAAAGGAATGGAGAGAGATTTGGAAATAGAGTCTGTGATATCCGCGCCTCCCCTCTCTATGGTGTGGTAGCTTTTAATCATGCCAAATTCAACGATGGAAAGCTTGGTGCGCGATGCGCCAAAGTCCATCAAGAGAACCGGAGAAAGCTCGTGTTCAAAATTTGCCCTGATGGAGGAAAACACTTCTATTTCAAAAAAGGAAGCGGAAAGCCCGCATTCTGAAACAATAGAACGATATTTGGAAGTGGCGTCATTTTGGGTGGCGACAACCAGCACGCCCACTTTTTCTACCGGCTTGTGCGGGAGATTGGAATCATTCACAACTATATTCATCTCTTCAAAAGAAATTTCCTTTTTAGGCAGGATGAAATAATCAAGAGAAACTTCCGTAATCGGCACGGGAATATATTTGCGGGCTTCGGTGGAAACAATATCCGGCATTTCTTTTTCAGCCACTCGAGAAGGAAGTTCAATCGGAAAAATCAGACTAGACTGCACGGGAATGGAAAAACCGGCCGAAGCGATGGTCACTCCCGATTGTTTAAGAACTTCTTTCAAAGCTTCCACGATTTTCCCGACCGGAAGATTGGTGACCCGCCCGACATCAAGCGCGTCATAAGGACCGAGGGCGATAGCTCCGTAAGTCTCAAGTATGGCTCTGCCGCCCTTCCTTTTTATCTCCACGACCTTGATGGCCGATGAGCCTATGTCTATTCCGACGGCGCTTGCCTCTCCGCCGTCCCGGAGTTTGCTTATTTTTGATAATAAGTTTTTAAATACATTATTCATCATCCCAAATTCATGTTAAAATACCTTATTGAGTATACCATATATGGGAGCATTAAACACCATACTGAACAGCATTTTCAATGTAATTTTCCCCGCAAAATGCGTATCCTGCGGAAAAAAAGGAAAAGATTTTTGCGCCCCATGCATCTTGGAAATTCCAACGGCCGAACGAGAAACCGCAAAATGGATTTTCCCTGTTTATGATTATCGCCACCCGCCCATAAAAAAAGCGCTTTGGCTTCTCAAATACAACGGCAAAAAAAAGTTGGCGGGCATTTTTGCGGAAATCCTCTATGAAAAAATCATGGAAGAATTGTCCGAACTTTCCGTGATGGAAAATTTTCGGGAATCTATTTTGATTCCCATTCCCCTGTCCGGAAAAAGACACCGGGAGCGCGGATACAACCAAACAGAATTGATTTGCCGGGAATTAATGCGAATTCATCTCACCCCACCCCTCGGCTCGCCCGGTGAGGTCTTAAGTTACAGAAATGATATTTTAATTAAACCCAAAGAAACAGAACATCAGGCGCGGATTAAAAACCGCGCCGAGCGCCTGAAAAATATTATCGGCTCCTTCGCTGTGAAAAATGAAAATAAAATAAAAAATAGAAACATTATCTTGATAGACGACATCGTTACCACCGGCGCGACATTGAACGAAGCCCGCAAAATTCTCAAATCAGCCGGCGCACGCAAAGTCATCGCTTTCACCGTGGCGCATTAGTCTCTCAACCGAACCCAAAATCTATTCCCACATATCCCAAATCATGCCGGCGATATCTCTAGGCTTGCCTTCTAAGGCAAAATAATGCATGTCTATGAAAGGCAGGGAGTTGCACTCGATGATGCCCAATGTTTGCGAATCAGCGTGTTTTTCGGGGTCGGGAATAATGGCGTCAAAGCCAACCACCGGCAAGCTCGTCAACTTTGCGGCTTTTTCAAAAATAGGGATAAAGCTTGGGTGCAGTTCATCAATCATTTCCCGCGTCTCTCCGCCAAAGAGTTGTCCTCGGCGATGAGAAAGAGAAATGCTTGTCCCGGCAGGCAAAATATCATCCATATTCCATCCCGATCTTTTTAAATAATCAAAAAGTTCATCATCTGCGCGCACATGATAACGGTCAATTTTCCCTCTGTTTTTTTTCTCAATCAGCCGTCTGATGGTTTTCTGCCCGTCGCCCCGTATTTGCGGAACACTCCCCCGATAAAACCCCGAGAGTTTTCCGTTTACCACGGTCGCGCGGCAAACGAATCCGCTTAAATGCTCCTCGGCAATCAAATGAAAAGATATCCGCCCCGCGGTTCCCGCGCCCGCGCGGAAATGCGTGAAATTATGTATGTTGGTAATGGTATGCCGACCGCGGGATCCTACTCGCGGTTTTATAATGACAGGTTTTTTGAATTTGGAAAATATTTTCTCCAGTTTCTTTGGGCGCAGAAGAGAAAAAACAGTAAATTCCGCAAAGACCGGCACAGGCAATCCGTGTTTTTTAAATTCCTTCTTCATTACGACTTTGTCGTCCCAATTTTTTTCCATATCCGAAAATTCCGGCCGAATCGGGATGCTTTCAAAGTAAAAATATTTATCCTTGCCGTTAATGTTTAACATCGCGCGATATTGGTCTAACGGCTTGCCTCTGAATATCACTTGTTCCATTATTATTCCCCTCCTTTTCGCTTCTTCCCAAATAACTTTGGAACGGAAACTGCCGGCCTTTTCTATGTCCCAGGAGAACTCCGCCATTCTGAAAAATACCAGTATATTGAATAAAAATTTCGGCACCGAATCGGCAAAACTTTTTACAAACGAGGGAACATATTTTATAAATCTTTTCGCATGATTGTCCAGGGCGACAAACAC
>JBBUHH010000008.1:0-4018 GCA_038055775.1 Patescibacteria group bacterium
GAGACGCGAGATAAATGGTAAGACAAACAAGAATCTTTTTGCTATCTCTTTCTGTGAGCGGCTGCATAATCTTTGGATATTTAACCTTTGACTTCTATGCCCATAGATCTGGCAGACCCGGCAATTATTCTAATCGCGCCTTCGTCATCCTTGGAATTCAGGTCTGGCATTTTTTTCTTGGCTATTTCAAGAGCTTGGGCACGGGTGATTTTTCCCGCTTTGGTCGCAACATTTTTTCCGGAACCTTTTTCTACTCCAGCCGCCTTTAGGATAAGGTCGGAAGCCGGAGGGGTCTTCACAACGAAATCATAACTGCGGTCTTCGTAAACATTAATGTGAACCGTCACCGTTTCCCCGGCAATCTTTTGAGTGGCCGCGTTGAATTTAGTCACAAAATCCCCGATGTTGATGCCAGCTTGTCCTAAAGTGGGACCAAGCGGGGGCGCAGGAGTGGCTTTGCCTCCGAGCACCCTGACTTTTATTTTTTTGGTTACTTTTTTTGCCATGTAAGTAGACTATATTAAATTTTACGGACTTGCAAGAAATCCAGCTCTACTGGAGTCTCCCGACCGAACATAGAAACGAGCACTTTTACTTTTCCGCGCTCCTCGTCAACGGAATTAATTTTACCTTCCAAGTCTTTAAACGGACCATCAGTAATCAAAATGCTTTCGCCAACTTTCATGTCAATATTATGCTTGGCGGTGCCAGCATCCATCTTCTTGAAAAGGTATTCTACTTCATCCGCTTTCAGGGGCACAGGGTTTACTCCCGCGCCGACAAAGCCGGTCACCCGCGGAGTGTTGCGGACCACATACCAAGAATCATCGGTAACTATCATATCCACCAGAACATAGCCGGGATAAATTTTTTCTTCCACCTCCACCCTCTTGCCTCCTTTTATTTTTATTTTCTTCTCAATCGGCACGATGACATTGAAAATTTTGTCGTTCATTCCGAGAGAATCAATGCGCTGACGCAAATTGCGCAGAACGACATTTTCGTATCCGGCGTAAGTGTGAATGGCGTACCAGTTTCTAGCCCCTTGAGTCTCTTGTTTGGACATAAAATTTTCGAAAAATTAAAGGGCAATTATTTTTTCTAAACCTCTCCCGAAAATGAAATCAAAAACGCCCAGATAATAAGCAACAACCACGGATAAAACTATAACAATCAGGGTATAGAAAAAAGTTTGCCGTCTGTCAGGCCAAATCACATGTTTTAATTCTGTCTTGGTTTCCTTTAGATATTCGGTGATTTTTGACATATGTTTTTTGAAAAGTTAAAACCCTCTTAAAAAAGCCCCTCGCAGGGCTTCTTTAAGACTACTCTTTGCAGACGAAAAAGTCAAATTTTTGTACAGTTAACCATATGAGGTGACACTTAGGATAGAATTGAGGCGACAAAGGTTACTCATCTTAATTTAAAAGGCGAAATCCTTAAAAATAATATATGGCAAACAAAAATCAAGGAGGAAATCACGATAAAATTTTTCGATAACAAAACTCTACACCCATGCTTGTTTGTGAGTTAAAAAACGAGCGCTTTTTATATTGAAACTGCGAGTAAAGCCCTTGAAAGTCTTCATATTTTCTCGAAACATATTAAAACTAAAATTATAAAGATTTACGCGCATGGCTTCCCCTTTTTTATCATAGTCAATAACGACATTGCCGGCAATGTCGGAATCAAAACTTTTTCCGCGCTTCATTTCGATAGAAAGCACTTTACTTTCTTTATCATATGAAATTTTTGGATTTTTTTTGCTCATAAATATTTTTTAACTTCGGAAGTTTCTATTTTTGACTCTAGAGAAAAAAATTACTTTATCTCATAGGTTATTATCACATCCGAACTGATTATGTTCTCCCCTTTTGGTAACTGCGCTGGAGCGGAGGAAATTTCCGCGTCGCCGCCCATGCCGACTGTTTTATACATCATTGGCACGGGGTAACCGCCACCTTCGTTGAAGTTCGTTATCTTGCCAAGCCTGACTCCTAGATCTTTGGCCAAAACTTTCGCTTTTGCTTTTGCGTCATCAATCGCTTTCTTTCGGGCTTCCGCTTTTAGAGCATCTTCATCATCAATGGAAAAATTCGGACCGCTTAAGTTAGAAACACCCGTAGAACCTAAGCCTTGCATAACGGCTCCGGCATCATCCGTGTTGCGGATTTTTACAGTAATACTCTCGCTTGCCTCGTAGCCGGAAAGCACTTGTTTACCCCCGCAGTCATAAGCGGGAGAAACAGCGCCTTCTGCTCCGATTTGCGGACATAATTTTCGCACATAATCATATTTAGGATAAAAAGAAGCGTTTTCGGTTTTGATATCTTTGTCCTCTACATTTTTGGTCTTAAGAAAATCCAGGGCTTTTTTTTCTATCTCCGCCACCTTGGTCTGCGCTTCTTTGACCGTTTTTGCTTCTTTATTGATTGTGAAATATACATTGGCTATATCAGGCATAGCGGTCACTTCTCCATGTCCGGAAAATGAAATAATTGCCGGAGTCGGGCTTCCCCCGAGCATGCTGGTCTCCTTTAATTCGCCCAGAATCTTAACGGCAAAATAAACTGATAAGATAATTATAAAAACAAACAGAACCTTAAATATTCTTTTTTTACTTTGTTCTAAAGTTTCCATACAATGAATTTTATATCAAATTGACTTCCGGCACAAGTTCCAAGCCAAATTTTTCTTTCACATCAGCGATGATTCTCTTTGCTAGATTCAATATCTCTTCTCCCGTAGCCCCTTTATGATTCACCAGCACAAGCGCTTGTTTGTGATGCACTCCGACATTCCCCACCCGATATCCTTTCCAGCTTGCCCCGTTTGCGGGGCCGCACTTCTCAATCAGCCAGCCGGCGGGAATTTTAATTATTTTTTCCTCTTCAAAAAAAGGAATATTGGGATAAATTTCTTGCAGTTTTTTCAGTTCTGCCGGTTTGACGAAAACATTTTTGAAAAAACTTCCTGCGTTGGGAATATTTTTTGGATCCGGTAATTTGCTCCGCCTTATTTCACTAACTGCATCGCTGATGTGTTTGGAATTTGTAACTGTGATTTTGTTTTTCTCAAGATGTTCAGACAAAACTTTATAAGTTAAGTTCTTTTTTTCTTTTTTGCTCAACTTTAAAGTTGTGGCGGAAATGAAATACTTGTCTTTTAATTTATTTTTGAAAACACTATCCCGATATCCAAATTCGCATTCTGCTTTTTTGAAAATTCTTTTTTCTCCTGTACTAAGATCAAATGTTTCAACATTTTCTAACACATCTTTTAGTTCCGCTCCATAAGCTCCGATATTCTGCATCGGCGCCGCGCCGACCGTACCGGGAATAAGCGATAAATTTTCAATCCCCCAAAGCCCCCGCTCCACGGCGAAAATTACTAAATCGTGCCAAATTTCTCCGCCCATACATCTGATAACCACACTTTCATGATTCTCGCTTGAAATTTCAATACCTTTTAATTTATTTAAAACAACTAGACCGTCAAAATCTTTGATAAACAACACATTGCTTCCTCCGCCTAAAAATAATTTTTTATTCTCCTTAAATTCCGGCGCATAAAAAAGTTCTTTTAATTCAGCTTCACTCTTAATTTCCACAAAAAATTTAGCCCTTGTAGAAATGCCAAAAGTGTTTAACTTAGAAAGATTGTATTTTTTTTTAATTTCCATAGACTTTTTTGATATAGACTTAAACTTTTATCACTTTCAGTTCTTTTATCTTTTCAAAATCTTTTGTATTTCTGGTCACCAAAGAAGTATTTGTATAGATAGCTGTAGCCGCTACAAGACTGTCAGGTGTTTTGATTTTATATTTACGGCGAAGTTCCGCCGCAATCATTGCGATTTCATTGTCAATAAGCACAGTACGAGTACTCCCTAAAAATGCTTCAATTGAAGAAGATTCCTCGGGTG
Organism: Patescibacteria group bacterium; assembly: GCA_038055775.1. Taxonomy (GTDB): domain Bacteria; phylum Patescibacteriota; class Minisyncoccia; order Phycocordibacterales; family UBA9973; genus UBA9973. The sequence continues at coordinate 3,926 of JBBUHH010000008.1, forward strand.
TAATTTCTGAGTAAGAAAAAAGTTCGACTCTACTTATTACAGAAATATAATAGAAAGTATTAACTAGATTTTCATTAAAAAACTTTTCGGCTT
>JBBUHH010000009.1:0-3964 GCA_038055775.1 Patescibacteria group bacterium
CAAAGCTGTAGCTCCAGCTTGAGTCTGAGTAGTTCCAGCAGTAACAGCTGCAGATACAGACTTAATAAGATTTCCTCCAACCAGAGAGACATCACCATCACTAACTATGACATCACCCGTTGTCAGTGTTAGAGCAGCTGTACCTTCGGCTGAACCAGCGATAACCGTCGCGCCTGTGGTAACAGTCACATCAAAACCTGCGGCATCTATGTCCCCAGCGGTAACGACAAGGTCACCGTCGGTAATTCGAACATCGCCGGTAGTAAGAGTAAGAGCTGCTGTACCTTCGGCTGTACCAGTAATAACTGTAGCTCCAAATTTAGCAACAGTGAACACACCACCAAGACTTAAGTATTTACCAGTTGTTAAACCTGCTTCAGCAGATGGAGAGTAAATTCCAATTCCATCTACTAAGGCAGTAGCATTAACGGCTAAAACTGTACCAGCGGTTGTGCTGTTTGTAGTAATATTAACAAACCCGGCATTTGAAGTGGAAGTGAAAACACCAGTTCCCACTAGAGAAATTATTCCATTCGTAGCCACTGCGCCAGCCGTAGAAGATGTAGCTTTTATCAAACTACCAGTTGTCATTCCTGTCGTTCCTTCAACCAAAAGATTGACTCCGTCAACCATTGCGGCAGAAGTAATCTTTACGATATTGGTTTCATCAGTAGCGGCGGAAGCGAATTCAGCTATGATGCCACTAGTGCTAGTTGCGCCGGTGTGGTCAACTTTAAATAATCGTCCGGTTGAAGTTGAAGCGGTAGCGCTTGAAGCGATAATCTCACCAATACCGTCAGTCAGACCATTGGCATTTATCCTTAGAAGTCCAGCCGCTGTAGTAGCGGAGTTGGCTGTAAGAGTCAAAAGATTGCCAGTCGTTGTCATTATTCCTGTTCCGATAACACTTATGCCTGTACCAGTTGTAAGGATGTTGTCAAAACGAGCAACTGTTCCCGCAAGCTGTCCGGTTGATTTAACATCAAGCAGAGTACCGTTGGTAGCACCTCCGGTGTCTACTCCTGAAGACGAAATCTGAATTAAAGAACCTCCATCAGTAATAGCTGAAGTGGTGTGAGCGATCTTTATTGCCTCTCCTGTTGTCAAAGCGGCTGTGGTGCCAAAGTCCAGGACTGTACCCGTAGTAAGGGCGGCGGCTGTCAAACCAAGAAGAATTGTTTCGTCGTTAGCAACTGTTTTAAATTCGTTTAGAAGTCCAGAAGTTGTTGTTACTCCTGTGTGATCAGATAAGAGTAATCTAGCTGTTGACTCAAGAACTGTTCCAGCTGAATCAATGTGAATCAACTTGCCAGTTGTTTGTGTAATTCCAGTTGCGTCTATATGCAATGCAGTACCTGTAGTCAAAGCATCTAAGTCCGAAATATCAATAACTTTACCGGTAGTCAATGCTGCCGCTGAAAGGTCAGCGACAACGCCGGCAGCCAAAGCGCCGGAAGCGGTAACCGCCAAGATAGTAGTATCTTCAGTAGCGGCAGAAGCTATTTCAGCAACCTTGCTTGTAGCACCAGAAGTGGAAGCACCAGTATGGTCAACTCTAAGGAGTCGTCCGGCACCGGTGAGACCGATAGTGGAAGATGTAATAACTGCGCCGATACCAGAAGTAAGAGCGTTGCCATTTACTCTAAGAAGCCCAGCTGCAGTTGTAGCAGAGTTGCCCGTTAGAGTGAGCAAGTTACCTGCGCCAGTCATAGTGCCAGATGAGGTAACGCTCATGCCTGTTCCTGAAGTCAAGGCATTCATCACATATGAAGAACCGATACCAGTCGTAAGCCCGCTAAAAGTGCCAAGAACTTGTGTTCCAGCAGTTGAAAGGGTAGAACTCAAATCAAGCAAGTTGCCGGTGGTTGTACCATCGTTAACTCCGGTAGAAGCAATTCTCGCAAGCGAGCCACCATCTCCAATAACCGTCGTCGTGTGGTCGAGAAGCAACCCTTCTCCGGAAGTGAGAGCGTCAGCTGTCAGATACAATCCTGTACCTGTTGTCACAGCATCAGCCACAAAAACAACACCGGAAGTTGTGGTTGTCCCTGTTACCGTTCCTGAAGAAATCGTGGTGGACCCGGTATGCGAACCTGAACCAATGGTGATTGAACCGGTAGTATTCGCGGCGCCTAAAATAAACGCATCAGTTGCGGCCGTGTTAATCGCCGTGGTAGATACCGTCAGCGTTGCGCCCGCGCTACCTGCTCCAACCCCCACGGAAAGAGCCAAGGTTAAAAAACCAAAACCTAAACTTTTTAGTATTTTTTTCATGAATAATAATATAAAAACTTAATAATAATTAACTAACAATAATAAATTTTCCTTCATTACCTAATAATGCCCTTAAGAACGCACTGCTAGATAATCAAGACAACAAAAAAGTATTCGACACCTTTTCGCACTCTTAATTATACAACAAGCAAAAAAATTAGAACACAAGAGGAGGTGTGGATAACCCGCACACTTACTTACAAGACGCGCCTTCGGCGCATTGTACTCAATATCTTGCAAGTAAGTGTGCGGGATAACCCATCTACTTCCCCGCCTTCTCCGCCAAAGTCTTGGCGATTGCGCTCCCGTCCGAAAGCAGACCATAAAAGACAACATTGTCCTTTATAAGATGTATCCCCCCATCTGGCGCCCAAAGCGCTTCATTCATAGGAGTAAGTTGAAAATTAGTCTTTTTAGGGTCAGTTGCATCTGGTATAGTATTCAAAATATAGCCACCAGTAAGCTTTAGGTCAGGAAAAGTGGTCAATTTACCCACATAGACTTCTTTACTCATCAAATAGACTACTGAATAAGCATCTCCTGCATTTTTCTTATTAAACCAAAAACCCGCTACAATTACCACTACCAGCACAACAATCCCCGCTATCATATTATTCTTGCTCATGTTGATTTTTATTATTAACTATTAATGCATAATGACCTCTATTTTATCCCCTTTATCTTCTTTTGTAAAGCCTCAACTTTTGCCCTGTAGGGCATATTCTCCGGTTCAAAATTGAGCAGGGATTGCCAAATAGACAATGCGGACTGCGGATCATTTATTTGTTCAAGATAAGATGCGTACAACCTTACAATGTTTATGTCATTATTGGTATTTTCCATGCCATCCTTAAAAAAAGCTTTCATTTGCTCTGGAGACCTTTTCATTCCATAAAAATAGACCTCGTAAAGTTTTGTGTATACGGAAACACTGTCCGGACTTAACTCCAAAGCCTTAAGGAAATGATCTTCCGCCTCCGAATACTTTCCCATACCGTAATACACCGACCCCGCATTGGAATACGGCACATATTCTTTCGGAGAAATTTCTGCCGCTTTTTTATACGCCCCAATAGCGCTATTCTGATTGCCGTCAGTTTCATATTTTATCCCCCGCTGTAAATACTGGTCATAGGTGAGTTTGGGCTCGGGTGCAACCCCCTTTAATTCCCCCTTATCAGGGGGAACATCATTCGCCTCCCCTAAACCCCCTTGCATCCCCCTTGTCAGGGGGAACGATTTGCCTCCCCTGATAAGGGGAGGTCGGGAGGGGTTGGGGAGGTCGGGAGGGGTTGTATTTGAATTTTTTTTGTAATAAACACCCCCGATTACTAAAATTAAAACAATTATTAAAACAATATAATTTCTTGTTTGTTCTATCATGAAATGATTGTAATTGAATTTACTCTTGAATACAACCCCCTTTAATTCCCCTCTTGAGGGGTGGCTCGGTAATCCGAGACGGGGTGGACACACCTCACCCCAGCCCTCTCCTTGTTAAGGAGAGGGGGAAATCCATCCACCTCCCCCCGACCTGGGTCGGAGTACTCCTCAAGAGGAGAATTTTCAAAACAAAAAACCACCCCTTGCGAGGTGGTTTTTTGAAGTTAAGATAATCGACTATCTAAAACTTATATTAACTAAATTAGTAAGAAAGCGTAATCGTACCGCCAGTTACTGGAATATTCTT
>JBBUHH010000010.1:0-20056 GCA_038055775.1 Patescibacteria group bacterium
AAGCCGAAAAGTTTTTTAATGAAAATCTAGTTAATACTTTCTATTATATTTCTGTGATAAGCAGGGTTGAGTTGTTTTCGTACTCAGAAAAAAAATAATATGACAGATCAAATAAAAATTTTTTGTTCGAAAGATTGGAAAGATTACGAACTCCTAGATACGGGCGAAGGGGAGAAGCTGGAGAGGTTTGGGAAATATACTTTTGTGAGACCTTACGAAGATGCTGCGTGGAAGAAAACTTTGCCTGAAAAAGAATGGAACAAAGCGGACGGAAAATTTTGGAGTTCAAAAGTGGGGGCGAAAGCCGGCTGGAAGATGTCAAAGGCGGGCTTTGACAAATGGGAGATGGATTACAAAGGCATAAAGTTTCTCGCAAGCCCGACGCCATTTCGACATTTAGGATTTTTTCCGGAACAGGCAGCACATTGGGATTTTATTGAAAACATGATAAAGAAAGGCGTAGAGGGGAAAGAAAATTCTGACGGCGGAAGGTTCACGCCGGAGGCGGGAGGAAAGCCGAAGAATTCTCTTTCCCCTCGGAGACCCCAATTTTTAAATCTGTTCGGCTATACCGGAGTCGCCAGTCTTTTTGCTCTGCGTGCCGGAGCGGAAGTGACGCATCTGGACGCTTCAAAGCAAACTCTGAATTGGGCGAAAGAAAACCAAAAACTCAATAGTCATTTGGGTCTTGAAAAACTCCCGATGCGGGTGATAGAAGATGATGCTATAAAATTTCTCGAGCGGGAAATAAAAAGAGGAAATAAATATGACGCGATAATTATGGACCCGCCGAAATTTGGGCGGGGGCCGAAAGGGGAGGTTTGGAAAATAGAAGATATGCTCCCGAAACTTTTGTCTGCTGTGCAGAAAGTTTTGAGCGATAAACCATTGTTTGTAATTTTGACTTCTTATGCAATAGATTCTTCCTCACTTTCGCTCGGATATGCGCTTGAGGACACAATGAAAAAATATCAGGGGAATGTGGAGGCTGGGGAGTTTTGTGTCGTAGAAAAATCAAACGGCCGATTTATCCCCCTTGCCAATACGGCGGTTTGGAGCGTATAATGACGGTATGGAAACACAAACAAAAGTAAGTGGCGGTGCGAAAGATTTTTTTCTCAATTTAGGAGCATTTGTTTCGTTGTATATATTAGTCGGAAATCTTTTTAGCTTGTTATTTACTATTATAGATACAGCTTATCCGAAAATTTCCGACAGCTATAATTATTATGGAAGTTCATCTTTAAGTTGGCCTGTTTCTGCTTTGGTCGTGCTTTTTCCTATTTTTATTTTCCTTATGTGGCTTCTCGCAAAGTCATACGCGGTGGAACCAGAAAAACAGCACAGTATTACTCATAGGTGGTTTGCCTATATAACCCTTTTTCTTTCTGGCGCTATTGTTGTGGGAGACCTGATAACAGTAATATACTATTTTATTGACGGACAAGAATTAACCGCGGGCTTTCTGCTAAAAGTTCTTGTCTTGCTCATTATTTCTTCCAGCTTGTTCATGTATTTTATTTCTGACCTGATGGGAAAGCTGAACACAAACTCTCGCATGGTTTGGAGGTTTGTAGCCTTCTTTATTGTCGTTGGCTCGATTGCTTGGGGTTTTGCCGTCCTCGGTTCGCCCAAAATTCAGAGATTATATAAATATGACGAGCAGAAAGTAAATGATTTACAAAGTTTTCAAAGTGAGATTGGAGTCTATTTCAGTACAAATAATTCTTTGCCGGATTCTTTAGAAAGTTTAGAGACTTCAAAACATTTTTCTCTTAAAAAAGATTCTCAAGATGGCAAGCCGTATGAATACAAAAAAACCGGAAAGCTGTCGTATGAACTTTGTGCAGAATTCAATAAGGCCTCAAATGACAAAATTTCTAAAGCTTATCCCTACGGAGGGGCATTATGGATTCATCCTGCCGGCCGCTATTGTTTTTCAGAGACTATAAATCCGAACATTTATTCTTATCCTAAAGCAATGCCGATAAGTTACTAGTATTTTTAATATACAAAAAACCGCTTTGCAAAGAAGCGGTTTTTTGTATATTATGGGTAACATATGAAAGAATATGACCACAAGAAAATTGACCCGCCTACGCTGAAGCTTCGGACGGGCAAGAAAAAAATGGCAGAATATAATCATTTAAGAATAGAAAAGAAATGGCAAAATATTTGGGAAAAGAATGGAATATATCACGCCAACAATAATTCAAAAAAGCCTAGATATTTCAGCTTAATTGAATTCCCGTATCCTTCCGGCGCGGGGATGCACGTTGGGCATATTCGGAGCAATACCGCGATGGATATAATTTCGAGGAAACGCCGAATGGAAGGGTACAATGTGCTTTACCCGATTGGCTGGGACGCTTTCGGTTTGCCGACTGAGAACTACGCCATCAAGACAGGCATTCACCCGATAAAAGTTACCAAGGACAACACAGATACTTTTCGCAAGCAACTAAAGGCGCTCGGCTTTTCTTTTGACTGGTCGCGGGAAATAAATACTACCGACCCGAAATACTACAAATGGACGCAATGGATATTTTTACAACTCTTGAAAAAAGGTTTGGCGTACAAAGCCAAGATGTTTATCAATTGGTGTCCGTCTTGTAAAATCGGGCTTGCCAACGAAGAAGTGGTAGACGGCGCCTGCGAGCGATGCGGGACGGTGGTGGAAAAAAGGGAGAAAGAGCAATGGATGCTAGCCATTACTAAATATGCCGACAGACTTTATAAAGATTTGGACGATGTGGACTATTTAGAAAAAATAAAAATTCAGCAAAGGAATTGGATAGGCAAGTCTCTTGGAATTAACGTTACATATCCGATTGAGGGTTTAAATAAAACAGTTACAGTTTTTACGACACGACCGGATACAAATTTTGGCGCAACATTTCTTGCATTAGCCCCAGATGGAATATTTGTTAAAGAAAATCTTTCATTTTTTCCAAACAAAAAAGGGGTACTAGCGTATATAAAGCAGGTTAATAAAAGAACTGACATTGAACGGCTGGCAGAAGGAAAAAAGAAAACAGGTGTGTTTACTGGTTTGTACGCTGTGAATAGTTTGAATAATAAAAAGATGCCGATGTATGTGGCGGATTTCGTGTTGGGTGGCGTAGGTACTGGAGTCTTAGTCGGCGTGCCGGGACACGATATGCGCGACTTTGAATTTGCGCAAGAAATGAAATTGGAAATCGTTCGTGTTGTCGTTGGACCAGACGGAGATACATCTCCCATTACCAGAAAAGAGCAAGTTCAAGAAGATACGGGTACTATGATAAATAGCGGATTTCTAAATGGCATAGATATTCATGAAGCCACTAAAAAAATAATGGAGTACATGGAGGAAAAAGGTTATGGAAAAAAAGTTACTACTTACAAACTCCGTGATTGGGTCTTTTCACGCCAGCGTTACTGGGGTGAGCCGATACCGGTCGTGCATTGCGAGAAGTGCGGAGTCGTTCCCGTGCCGGAAAAAGATTTGCCGGTAAAACTGCCGATGGTGAAAAATTATCAGCCGACGGATAGCGGGGAATCCCCCTTGGCGAACATTTCAAAGTGGGTAAATACTAAATGTCCAAATTGTAAGGGTGAAGCGAAGAGAGAGACAGACACTATGCCGAACTGGGCGGGGAGTTCGTGGTATTTTTTGCGCTATGTTGACCCGAAAAATAATAAAGAGTTTGCCTCAAAGAAAAACTTGGAATACTGGCTGACCTCACCCCAACCCCTCTCCTTGTCAAGGAGAGGGGGAAATACAGGAGGAATCGACTGGTACAACGGCGGCATGGAGCATACCACCCTGCACCTTTTATATTCTCGTTTCTGGCATAAATTTTTATATGACCTCAAGCTGGTGCCAACTTCCGAGCCGTATATGAAACGTACCTCGCACGGGATGATCTTAGGCGAAGGAGGAGTGAAAATGTCAAAATCGCTTGGCAATGTGATTAATCCGGATGATATAGTAAAGACTTATGGCGCGGATACTTTGCGCCTGTACGAAATGTTTATGGGTCCGTTTGACCAGTCTGTTGCATGGTCTTCCGATAGTATAATGGGTCCGAGGAGATTTTTGGAAAGGGTTTGGCGCATGTCAAGGACTGTCCTTGACATGGACTCAAAAATGTCAAGGACAGTCCTTGACATTAAGTTTGAAATGCGTATCCACCAAACCATCAAGAAGGTTTCTGAAGACATTGAAGCGATGAAATTCAATACGGCAATTTCTTCACTGATGATTTTTGTAAATGAAGTTGAAAAAAATAACTTTCCACTTTCCACTTTCCACCTTAAAACTTTTCTCCAACTTCTTTCTCCCTTTGCGCCGCATATTGCGGAAGAGCTCTGGAGCATACTTGGCGAAAAGAAATCTATTAATCTCTCAACTTGGCCCAAGTGGGATGAAAACTTGATAAAAAACGAAGAAATAAAAATAGCGGTGCAAATAAATGGCAAACTTCGGGCGGAAATTATGATAGGGGCGGACGACAAAGAAGCGGATGTTCAACACCGAGTGTTGAACAATGAGGTTGTTCTAAAGCATATTGCGGGTAAAGAAATCAAAAAAGTGATCTATGTCAAAGACAGGCTTATTAGCATAGTTGTTTAAGTTGCATTATTAGTTTAAATTATAGTATACTTCTTCAATGCGTTCAAATATATTTGGCAAACTTTCTTTTCTGTCTCTCTTTTTGGTCGTGGTTTTACTGCCGTTTTTCTTTCTGCCTTTTGTCAATATTTCTGTCGGAGTGGGCAAGGGAGCGCTTTTGGTTTTTGGACTTTCCTTTTCTATCATTTTTTGGAGTCTTGCCAGGTTCTTTGATGGCAAAATAGTTTTGCCCAGGTCTCTGCCTCTCTTGGGGGGCGGGGCGGTGGTTTTGGCTGTTTTCCTTTCCGCTGTTTTGGTAAAAAATTCGGAAGTTTCTTTTTTCGGCGTTATGTTTGACATCGGTTCTTTTTGGTTTATCTTTGCCGGTTTTTTGTTTATGCTGATGTGCGCTGTAATTTTTCGCGATCAAAAGAGCGCCCGGGTGGTTTTGTTTGGAGCGATACTGTCAAGCATCGTCGTTTTGTTTTTTCAGACGGCCCATTTATTTTTCCCGGAGAAATTGTCTCTCGGCGTATTGGACCCGGTTTTAAAAACAAGCAACATCTTGGGTTCTTGGAATGAGCTTGGTCTTTTTGCCGGCTTCTCCGCTCTGATGTCGCTTTTGATGGTTGAATTTTTCTTGACGACAAGAATGGAAAAATGGATACTCCGTTCGTTAATTATCCTTTCCATGTTCCTGATCGCCGCCGTAAATTTCCCTTTGGTTTGGATCTTGCTTGGCATATCGGCATTAATAATTTTTGTTTATAAAATTTCAATTTCCGCCAAAGAAGCGGGCGCTGAAGAAGCTGGGCATGCCAAAAGAGAAAAGGATCATTTTCCGGCGCTCTCTTTTGCCATTATCATGATATCTCTTTTGTTCTTTATGTCCGGACAGTTTGTCGGAGGGATTTTGCCGAGGAGCCTGGGAGTGACGGATTCTGAAGCCAACTTGTCTTTCGGAGTGACGATGGGGGTCGCAAAGTCAGTTCTAAAAGATAATTTCTTGTTTGGCATAGGACCGAACAAATTTGGGGAAGCTTGGGCGATGCATAAGCCTGTCGCAGTAAATGCCCCGATAAATGGCAATCTATGGAATCTCTCTGTAAGTTCAGGTTCAGGACTTCTGCCAACCATAGTCTCCACTACCGGTTATGCCGGCATTCTCGCCTGGCTTCTTTTTTTTGGTCTGTTTATATTTAGCGGCGTAAAATCAATTTTTTCCAGTATTAAAAATGGCGTAAATTGGGAGACGATGGCGTTTTTTGTTCTTTCTCTGTACCTTTTCATTTCTTCTTTCTTTTATCCGACCGGACCAGTCACATTTTTATTAGCTCTTGCTTTTGCCGGAGTTTTCGCGGGTCTCTCCGCCTCTAATAGCCATAACGGCGAAATTTCTTTTTCATTTTTAAATGACCACCGGAAGAGTTTTTTCTCCATGCTATTTATTGTTCTTGCGATTATTCTTTCCTCGGCCGCTTTGTTTACATATATTGGACGTCTCGCTTCGCTTTCGCATTTTAGAGAAGCGCTCTTGGCTCCAACTATTCCCGAGGCCGTCACTTCCATCAACAAAGCTCTCAGCTTATACCAAAATGATTTATACTTGCGCACTTATGCTCAGATATATCTAGTGAAATTGGGTTCCATAGCGCAAAAAAAAGAAGCAGAATTATCCGAAGAAGACAAAAAGGATTTGCAGGCGAGTTTGGACCAAGTGGTGACGGGAGCTCAGTCTGCCATAGCATACAATCCGAAAAATTATATAAATTTTCAAACGCTCGGTTCCTTGTATGAAAATCTTGCCGCTATTGGCGTTAAAGATGCTTATGCCGGAGCGGTTGAAGCTTATAAGGGGGCTGCTGTTTTGAATCCAAACAATCCCGGAATCAAACTTTCTTTAGCTATTGCATATAATGCTCTCAAAAAAGCAGATGAAGCTGAAAATTATGCAAAAGAAGCGCTCAATCTCAAACCAGACTACATAGACGCTTGGATTGTTCTTTCACAGTTGGCAAGGAGTGCTGGCAAAAATGCGGATGCGCTTTCTTATGCGCAGACAGCTTTGTCTATCGCTCCCCTTGATGAGAACTTGAAGAAATATGTTGATGCGATGAAAAGCGGGGATTCTTCCAATGCGGCTGTTCCACCCACATCTTCCGCTCTTCCTTCCGATTCAACTCCTAAAATAAAGGATACCTCTGCGAAGAAAAAGCAATAAAAACGGGATGGATCCCGTACGAAATCTTGCTAACAAAGTTCTATATATGAATGAGTCGGTTTATCAATTTTAAAAAATTTCGTACGGGATGGATAGAATTTTGAGACTTTTCGGCAAAGAATACATCAATATAAATCAGGCCGCATTTCTTTTAGGGTTTTTCGCTTTTCTTTCGCAAGTTTTGGCGCTTTTCCGCGACCGTTCTTTCGCCCACTTTATCGGGCCTTCTTCGCAACTTGACGCTTACTTTGCGGCTTTTCGCGTGCCGGACCTTGTTTTTATTTCTGTGGCATCTCTTGCTTCCATTACCACGGTTATTCCCTTTATTGTTTCAAGGATGAAGGACGGAAAAGTCACGGAGGAGGCCAGTAAATACTTAAACAATGTTCTTACCTTTTTTCTTGCCGCAATGATATTCGTTTCCGCTGTTGTTTTTTTTCTAATGCCATATCTGATATCCTTTACCGCCCCGGGCTTGGACGCTTCTCTGCAATCCAAAGTAATTATTCTCTCCCGCATAATGCTACTCTCGCCGATCTTATTGGGGCTTTCCAATCTTTTTGGCGCAGTTACCCAGCTTTTCAGAAAGTTTTTTATCTATTCCCTAAGTCCGATTTTTTACAATTTCGGGATTATTATCGGAGTTATATTTTTATATCCTGTTTTTGATATTTATGGTTTAGCGCTTGGGGTTGTACTAGGCGCGTTTATGCATTTTGGCGTGCAGGCGTTCGCTTCCGGAGGTTCCGGATTTACCCCCGGATTCTCTCGCTCCGTTAATTTTAAAGAAATAAAGGCTCTTTTACTAACATCTCTTCCAAGGACGTTCGGTCTTGCTTTTAACAATATTGCTCTCATTTTTATTATTGCCCTCGCTTCGCGCCTGACTGCCGGATCCATTTCAATTTTTAACCTCTCGTTCAATTTGCAATCCGTTCCGCTTTATATCATCGGCATATCCTATGCTGTAGCCGCTTTTCCGACTCTGGCCAAAACCGCATCTCTTGGAAAAATGGATGAATTCAAAGCCCATCTCAAATCCGCCGCCCGGGCCATTATTTTTTGGTCTCTCCCCGTCACTTTCCTTTTTATCGTGGTTCGCGCGCAGATTGTGCGGGTAATACTGGGCTCGGGAAATTTTTCCTGGGACGATACCCGTCTAGTAGCGGCATCGCTTGCGATTTTTTCCGTTTCGATTATCGCCCAAAGCATGATCGCCCTTTTATCCAGGTCCTACTACGCCAAAGGCGATACTAGGCGCCCGTTTGCAATCAATTTAGGCTGTTCTATTTTGATTATAATTCTGTCTTTCGCCTTTACCTATCTCTTTGAGCACATTCTCTTGTTTCGCTTTTTCATAGAATCTTTGTTGAAAGTATCGGATATTCCGGGGACGGCTGTATTGATGTTGCCGCTCGCTTACTCTTCCGGAATAATTTTAAATTTTATCCTGCACTGGTTTTTTGTCAGAAAAGATTTTATGGGCGGAGAGAGTTTTATTACCAAGACTTTTTTCCAAAGTCTGGGCGCGTCGTTTTTCCTGGGGCTTACGGCTTATATAGGTTTAAATTTGCTTTCTCCGATTTTCGGCACTACCACATTTTTGGGAGTCTTTTTGCAGGGCTTTATTTCCGGCATGATGGGGATTCTAGCCGCTATTTTGGTGCTCCATCTTTTGAAGAATGAAGAGTTGAAAGACATTGTCCAAACCTTTAAAACTAAGTTCTGGCGCGCAAAAGTCATTGCTCCGTCTCAGGAAGGACTTTAAATCTTTATTTTTTGGGCTTTTTTTGCTAGAATGGTTTCATGTTTTCGCTTTTCAGAAAAATACTTAAGTATGTATGGCCCCAAATAAATAAACGCAAGTGGGTTTTTTACTATATTTTGGCCGGTTTCAGTATCCGAGTATTTTTTGGCGAAATAGCGATTCCTTTATATTTCAAGAAAATCATTGATATTCTTACGCGCGGAGCGGGCAACTCCTTGGCAGTATCGCAAGACATTTTTAGACTGTTTTTTATTATTGTAGGAATACAAATTTTCGTCTTCTTTATTGCTAGAGTCACAAAATTTATCTTTCTAAAATTTGAAATTGATGTTGTTCAGGATCTTAGGAATTTTGCTTTTCAAAAAATAGAACAAAATTCCCAGACATTTTTCGCCAATACTTTTGCCGGAAGCCTTGTTACCAAAGCCAGGCGTTTTGTGGGGGGTTTTGAAGCCGCATTTGATATATTTCTCTACCACTTTTTGAAATTTTTTGTAATTTTGGCGAGCGTGTTTATAGTTCTCATTTACCATTCTCCTATTATCAGTTTGGTTTTTGGCGTGTGGATAACTATTCATATATGCGTGGTTGCTTTTTTTGTCAGAAAGAAAGTTGCATACGATCTGCGTGAAGCTGAACAGGATTCCAGGATAAGCGGACGTTTGGCTGATGTTTTTTCCAACATCCTGGCAGTAAAATTTTTTTCGGCTCGAAAAAGAGAAATAGATTCCTTTGGCGCATATACATCCGAAGGGGCAAAGAGGAGCAAAAAAGCCTCATTTTTAGGAGGTAAAATTGATCTTTTGCAGCATCTGATGATAGCCGCAGTTGAAATTATAACTCTCTATATCATGATAACTCTTTGGCTCGACGGCAAGATGTCTATCGGAACCATTGTTCTTATTCAAACTTATATGGTGATTGTGGCTAATAACTTGTGGGAATTTGGAAATTCTCTCACTAGATTCATGAAATCGTCATCGGATATGAAAGAAATGTGCGATATATTCGACATAATTCCGGATATCAGGGACCCAAAAAATTCAGAAGATCTCAGGATGAAAAATGGGCACATTGTATTCAAAGATGTTAATTTCAGGTACCAAATGAGCGAAGAAGTTTTTCAGAGTTTTAATTTAGACATCAAGTCTGGCGAGAGGGTTGGCATTGTCGGGCACTCCGGCGCGGGCAAATCAACCATTACTAAATTGCTTTTAAGATTCAATGACATTACGGCCGGAGCGATTGAAATAGACGGTCAGGACATAAGAAATGTCGCCCAGGACGATATGCGTGGCGTTATTTCCTATGTTCCCCAGGAGCCGATACTTTTTCATCGACCAATCAAGGAAAATATAAATTACGGCAAACCTGGCGCGAGCATGGAAGAAATTATCTCGGTTGCGAAAAAGGCTCATGCGGACGAATTTATTTCCCGTCTGCCGCAGGGGTATGATACATTGGTCGGCGAACGCGGAGTCAAACTCTCCGGCGGTGAAAGACAGAGGGTGGCCATTGCGCGGGCCATGCTCAAAGATTCCCCGATTCTCGTTCTCGACGAGGCGACCAGTTCGCTTGACAGCATCAGCGAGTCGTATATTCAGGATGCCTTCAATGAACTAATGAAAGGCAAAACCACCATAGTCATAGCGCACCGCCTCTCCACCATCCAAAAGATGGACAAAATTGTAGTCATAGACAAGGGGGAAATTGTAGAGGAAGGGACGCACAAAGAACTTTTGGCGAAAAAGGGTCTCTACGCTGACCTTTGGAATCATCAGACGGGAGGATTCTTGGCATAAAATTATGGACCTAAAACATATACGAAATTTTTCAATAATAGCGCATATAGACCACGGTAAAAGTACCTTGGCTGATAGAATGCTTGAGATTACCCATACAGTAGAAGCGCGAAAAATGCGCGATCAAGTACTCGACTCTATGGAACTTGAGCGTGAACGCGGGATTACTATTAAAATGCAACCCGTTCGCATGGAATACATCTCCCACCTCACCCCTAACCCCTCTCCTTATAAAGGAGAGGGGGAAAAATTTATACTAAATCTCATTGATACCCCTGGACATGTGGACTTTTCTTACGAAGTTTCCCGGGCTCTCAAGGCTGTGGAGGGTTCTATTTTACTTGTCGACTCAACACAAGGGGTTCAGGCGCAGACTTTGACCGTGCTTTCAATGGCCAAAGCATCCCGCGAGCCGGACGGCGGGTCCTTCAAAATTATTCCGGTTGTAACAAAAATTGATTCTCCGCTCGCGCGAGTAGCCGATGTGCGGGATGAAGTCGTGAAGATGCTAGGTTGCGGGGAGGGTGAAGTACTCCAAGTCTCAGGACGTACAGGAGAAGGAGTAGAACTTCTTTTAGAAGAGATTATAAAACGCGTTCCGCCCCCAAAGCAAACTTATGAGGGAGAAAACAAACTCCGCGCCCTGGTTTTTGACTTTAAATATTCTAACCACCGGGGGGTTATAGTTTTCATAAGGGTGTTGGACGGAAAAGCACAAAAGGGAGACAATCTGCTTTTTGCCGTTTCCGGAGAAAAATTTATTGCGCTTGAAGTTGGAACCTTTTCGCCCCAAGAGACCCCCAGGGAGGCTCTTGCATCCGGCGAGATCGGCTATATCGTCACCGGCATCAAGAAGCCGGGAATCGCCTCCGTCGGCGACACCATCACCAAACTTGCAAACCCCGTCCCGCCGGACCCCGGCTACGAACAACCCCTGCCGATGGTTTGGGCAAGCGTTTTTCCGGAAGACGCGGACGATTTTACCGAACTCAAGCTCGCGCTCGGCAAGCTTCGGCTTTCTGATTCATCTTTTTCTTACGAAGAAGAATCTTCCGGTTCGCTCGGCAAGGGTTTCCGCTGCGGATTTTTAGGCATGCTACACCTTGAAATTATTACCGAGCGCCTGAAGCGGGAATTTAATTTACGCCTTGTTATCACTACGCCCTCGATTACTTACGAAGTCGAAATGAATAACGGTAAAAGGGAAAAAGTATTTTCCCCGTATTTTTTTCCGGACGACGGTCTCATCAAGGAAATTTTCGAGCCTTGGGTAAACGCGAAAATAATAACCCCAGCCGAGTATTTAGGAAATATAATGCAGATTTTATTTGAACACGAAGCGGAAGTGGGGGAGACGGAGAGTTTTGGGGATAATCGTTCATTCGTCACTATCAAAATGCCTTTACGCGAGCTCATGCGCAATTTTTTCGACGAACTAAAAAGCGTTTCTTCCGGCTACGGATCAGTATCCTATACAATTGCCGAAATGCGCCGAGCGGAAGTGACACGCCTTGACATATTGGTGGCCGATGAGACGGTACCGGCTTTTTCAAAAGTTGTTTCAAAAAAGAGGATTCAGGCGGAAGCCGAGAGTGCGGTTGTCAAGTTGGAAAACCTTTTGCCTCGTCAGATGTTCACGCTGAAAATTCAGGGCAAGGCCCAAGGCCGCATCATTTCTTCACGCACCCTCTCCGGAATGAAAAAAGATGTTACTGCTCATATGTACGGAGGAGATATTACGCGCAAAATGAAGCTTCGCGAGAAGCAGAAAAAGGGCAAAAAGAAGATGAAAGAGCGCGGACGGGTGAATATACCGCAAGATGTGTTTTTGAAAATGATGCGCAACGAAGAAGGGTAAATTGTTACTGTACGCCGAAAATCGGCGAGTAAAGCAGAATCATGCTGATGATGATAAGAATGCTTACAATTGCCCAAACCAACTGTATTTTCTTTCGATGTTTTTTATTGAAAAGCATAGTATGATTATATCATGAACCCCGTACGAAATCTTGCCAATTAAGTTTCGTACTGTGGAAAGGTAATTTTCCAAAATTTATGAAATTTCGTACGGGACAACACAAACGAGGTTGGATGGATATCTTGCAATCAAGACCTGTTTTGCTCGTTTTAAGCATTATGGTCTTGATTTTTGCATGGAGCGTATTTGGTTTTTTGGGAAAAATGCAGACAACCAGGGAAAACAGGCAGATGGCGGAAAGTCAATTGATAGAATTAGAGAAAGCAAAAGAAAAACTTTCATCCGATATTGCCAAGTTAAAAACGGATGAAGGGGTGGAGGAAAGTATTCGTACAAAATTCGGTTTAGCTAAAGAAGGCGAGGGGGTAATCATAATAGTGGGAGATAATCAGAAACAGACAACTCCAGCAGAAGAATCGGGCGGATTTTGGACTTTTTGGGCGGATTTGTTCCGGTGATATGATGCGTGATATAATAAGGCATATGAAAATTGCGTTTTTTGGATTGGAACAATCAGAGCAGTCCGTTTTTATAAATTCTTTCGGAGATGCCGAAGTTTATTTTTTGGCAGGAAAATTGGATGAAAACAATACGGAAAAAGCCAAGGACGCGGACGCTGTTTGCATTTTTATTGACTCCGATGTAAATAAAGCGGTTTTGGACGCTTTGCCAAATTTGAAATTTATAGCGACCCGTTCAACCGGCCTGAATCACATTGACTGCGAATATGCGAAGATCAAAGGGGTGCAAATTTCCAATGTACCCGCTTACGGTTCTCACACCGTGGCCGAGTTTACCTTCGGGCTCATTTTGAATCTCTCGCGAAATATCATCAAGGCAAATGACTATATCAGAGCATCATCGGACTTTAATTATTTTCCAAAGATGGAAGGTTTTGATTTGCAGGGCAAGACTTTGGGGATTATCGGTACGGGAAAAATCGGGAAAAATGTTTTAAAAATCGGGAAGAGTTTTGCCATGAATGTGCTTGCTTATGATTTATATCCAGATTCAGCTTTTGCCACAGAAAATAATTTTGAGTATAAAAGTTTAGATGAAGTCGTTTCAAAATCTGACATCATAACTCTTCATACTCCTTACAACAAAGAGAATCATCATTTAATAAACAAAGAAAATATTTCTAAGATGAAAAAAGGGGTGTATCTAGTAAATACGGCTCGCGGAGAGTTGATTGATACCGATGCGCTTATCTGGGGTCTTAAAGAGGAGATTATCGCCGGCGCCGGCTTGGATGTTTTAGAGGGCGAAAGGGAATTAAAAGAAGAAATTGAACTTTTATCCTCTTCCTCCATGTCAATGAAAATAGAAGAATACAAAACTCTTTTGGAAGACCGCGTCCTTATAGATATGCCAAATGTAATCATTACGCCCCATATCGCTTTTTACACGCGCGAAGCGGTCGCCGAAATACTGAAAGTTACCGTTTTGAACATTCAGGGCTTTTTGAACAATAATTTAATTAATTTCGTGAAATAATATGGCAGACAAGAGGATTGAAAATTTCAATGAATTGGCCATAAGCGCTAACAGGCGGTTGGCGTTAGAGATAGCGGAATCCGGGCTTGATGCCATAGATACCGGACGAATTATGGCTGATTCTATAAAATTAACGGGTAATAATTTATCCATACAAGGCAAAATTTTCGATTTATCTAAATTCAAAAAAATAAAAGTTGTTGGTTTCGGCAAAGCCTCGGTTGACGCCGCTCGCGCACTGGAAAAAATTCTAGGACCTAAAATAACACTCGGCGCCGTGGTAGGTCTTTCCAAGGCAGATTTGAAATATATTGAAACTTTTGCCGGCACTCATCCCATGCCCAGCCGGGCGAATGTGGAAGCCGGAGAGAAGATATATGAAATAATTAAAAATTCAAGCGAGGAGGATTTGATTATCGTACTTGTTTCAGGAGGCGGCTCCGCTCTTTTATGCTATTCGGAGGATGAATGCAGACAAGGCTCCGCCCTTTATGATGAGTTTTTAAAAACAGGAAAGACCATAAAAGAAATGAACACAGTCCGCAAGCATCTTTCTGTTTTGAAAGGAGGGGGCTTGGCCAAAATCGCCTATCCGGCGACTATTGTCGGACTTATTTTTTCCGATGTTCCCGGCGATCGTTTTTGCGATGTGGCGTCCGGACCGACATACAAAGATGAAAGCACCACAGCTGATGCTTTCAAGATTATTGCCGAAAATAATTTTGGATATTTTGAATTCATGGAAACGCCTAAAGAGGACAGATATTTTGAAAAAGTCAGCAACTTTGTTTTGGTTTCGGCTAAAACCGCCGTAGAGGCTATGGCAAAAAGGGTTGAAGAGGTCGGACTGAAAGCTTTTATTTTTTCTGCGGAAATAAATGATGAAGTCGGTGTTGCGCTCAAAAAAATTTGGGAAAAAAGGAAAGAAAACACAGCCGTTTTGGCCGCCGGCGAACCAAGGCTTGAGGTTAAACAAAGTAGAGGAATCGGCGGGAGGAATCTTCATATGGGACTCCAAGCGATACAAACGGGATTAGTTGATGAAGATTCCGTGTTTTTGTCTTTCGCTTCAGACGGCAAGGATAATTCTGACGCGTCTGGGGCGATAGTTGATAAATACACAATAGAGAAAGCAAAAAAATTGGGATTGGATCCCGCGGATTATTTGGCAAGATTTGACTCTTATAATTTTTTCCAAAAATCAGGCGATATTATGATGACCGGTTCTACCGGAGCCAATGTTTCCGACCTGATGATTTTGCTGACCAAGAAGACAATAATAGTATAATAACAACGGCCGTGCCTATTATACTAGCATCTCCCGATTGCTTCGGAGATATTTTTGTAGCCGTCTTTTTGGAGGAGTTTTACCAGCCCTAAATTTATGTCACTTATGAGCTGGGGACCTTCAAAGATCATTCCGGTTATAAGCTGTACCAAGGAAGCTCCGGCTTTTATTTTTTTATATGCGTCCTCCGCCCTGAAAATTCCGCCCACGCCCATAATAATGAATTTACCTTTTGTTTTTTGATAAATATACTTAATCATTTTATCCGATAAATTATTCAAGGCCTTGCCGGAGAGTCCGCCTAAGTTGGGTACAGATTTATCTAAAATTTTTTTGCTGTCTCTTTTTTTTGTCAGGTTGGCGCAGATAAATCCGTCTATTTTCCATTTATCAGCTATCTCAATGATTTCATCCGCGCCTTTTTGATCTAAATCAGGCGATAATTTTAAAAAAATCGGCTTGGTTTTAGGAACAGACATAATTTTTTTAAGCAGGGCGTCAAGCTTATTTTTGTCGTTGAATGGCTGTCCACCGAAAGTGTTTGGACAGCTGATGTTGATAGTATAGTAATCTCCGATCCGGGCAAAAGCCCGGTAAACTTTGAAATAATCTTCTGTCGCATTTTTGGTGTCCACAGTTTCTTTACAATTGGTTTTAGCGATATTAATTCCAACCGGAATGCTGAATTTTTTCTTGGCTAATCTTTCCGCGATGGCCTCCGAGCCGTCATTTGCCAGACCGTAATAAACAGCCAAAGACTCGGATTTTTTTAACCTCCAAAGGCGAGGTTTTGGATTGCCCAAACAATTTTCTCCCGTCACGGAACCGACTTCCATGAAGCCAAAGCCAACGGACGGAATGATGTCGGTCAACTCAGCATTTTTATCAAAGCCTGCTGAAAGACCCACGGGATTTTTAAAATTTATGCCAAGTATTTTTTGTTCCAGAGACGGGTCAGAGTAACCCCAAAGCATACTGGATGCCACTTTGGTGATCCTAAATTTTCCCAGAATTCGTCCAATCAAGTTCATAGTGTCATGGACTTTTTCTGGGTCAAGTTTAAACAGGATAGGTTTTAAAATCCACTTGTATTTTTTTTCCAGAATGTAATTTCTTGCCCGAATCAGCCCATTTTCCATCTTTGTATACTATCAAAAATGTGCTAAAATTAAAAGTGTTATGGCGAAAGAAGAGAATTCTTTGATTACTAAAATTTTGGCGGAGGAAATAAAAGATTCACGCGGGAATCCGACCATTAAAGTTACAGTATGGGCCGGCGGCATTTCAGGAAATTTTTCTGTGCCGTCCGGAGTAAGCACCGGTGTCCACGAGGCGCATGAACTCAGAGATGCGGACGGCAAAGGCGTCAAAACGGCCATAGAAAAAGTAAACAGTATGATTGCTCCGGCTTTGGCTGGCAAGAATGTTTTGAGTCAAAAAGAAATAGACGGGATAATGATTGAACTGGATGGCACCCAAAATAAAGACAATCTTGGAGCGAACTCCATGGTTGGTGTCAGCATTGCTTGCGCGAAAGCCGCGGCGAAACTAAAGAAGCAGGAAGTATATCAATATCTGCGAACTCTCTGTGAGATAAAATCCTCTCGTAACGCACCGTATCTTTTTATGAATTTGCTTGAAGGCGGCAAACATTCGGCGAGCAATTTGGCTTTTCAGGAATACCATGTTGTGCCGGAAACGGAAAATACGCAAGAGGCGGTTGATATCGGAAATAAAATACAAAATACGCTGACCGAAATCCTTTTAAAAAATTTAGACAGCAAATCCGCAGTTTTGGGCGACGAGGGAGGGTTTGTTCCGCAAACCAACGATGTCCGGAAACCTCTTCTTTTTTTGGCGGAAGCCGTGAATAAAAATAATTTGCAAAACAAAGTTCGCTTTGCGCTTGATGTGGCCGCCTCTTCTTTCTACCGGGATGGGCATTATCAAGTTGCCAGTAAAGATATTTCTTCTTCCGAGCTGATGAATATCTATGATTCCTTAATCAAAGAATTTAACTTATTTTCCATTGAAGATCCCTTCAACGAAGAAGACTTTGATAATTTTAAAAAATTAAAAGACAAAAATAAAAATCTGCTTGTAGTGGGGGACGATCTGACTGTTTCCAACCGCGCGCTATTAGAGCAGGCGATAGATAAAGGCAGTATCAATGCCATCATTATTAAGCCGAACCAAATCGGCACGCTTTCGGAGATGTTTTTGACTATGCAGCTTGCAAGGGCAAATGGCATTGAAATCATAGTCAGTCATCGGGGTAGGGAGACCAATGATGATTTTATCGCGGACCTTGCTTTTGCCTTCGGATGTTTTGGCCTCAAGACGGGTTCTCCTTTGAAGCCCGAAAGAATGGTAAAATATCAAAGGCTGATAAAAATCGCCCGTTCTATTAATCAATAATTTTAATTATCATGGCAGAGGAAAAAGGTCAGGACTTTGTAAAGTGGTATAGCGAGGTGGGAATTGCGGATGTGCCGAGGGTGGGCGGAAAGAATGCCGCGCTGGGCGAAATGTATTCCAATCTTGTCCCGCTTGGCGTGAATGTACCCGACGGTTTTGCCTTAACAGCCGCGGCCTACCGGTATTTTTTCAGAGAGTCGGGTTTGGACAAAAAGATAGAAGAAATTTTTTCCAATCTTGACACCCGCGATATCCGCAACCTTCAGGTTCACGCAAGAAAAGTTCGCAATCTTATTTTAAAAGCGGAACTTCCAAAAGCGTTTCAGGAAATGGTTAAAGAGGCTTATAAAAAACTACAAGATAAATATGGGGAGAATATCAGCGTGGCGGTGCGTTCATCGGCGACAGCCGAAGATTTGCCAAACGCTTCATTCGCCGGACAACAGGACACATATTTGAATGTGAAGGGTGTAGATGGGGTGCTGATTGCGGTCAAAAGGTGCATTGCTTCGCTTTTTACCGACCGAGCCGTTTCTTACCGCGAAGACAAAGGTTTTTCACATTTCAACGCCGCGCTTTCGGTGGGCGTGCAGTGCATGGTGCGCTCCGATATCGCCTCTTCCGGAGTGGCGTTTACCATTGATACCGAAAGCGGTTTTGACAAAGTAATCATGATAAACGGCGTCTATGGCTTGGGGGAATTAATCGTGCAGGGCCATGTGATACCCGATGAATTTATAATTTTTAAGCCGTCTTTGGAGTCCGGGGCCGACCCTATTATCGCGAAAAATCTCGGCGAGAAAAATGTCAGGCTAGTATACGCCAAAGACGGCACCAAGCAGGAAAAAGTTCCGCCTCATGAACAGCAAAAATTTTGCCTCTCCGATTCCGAAGTGGTTAAATTGGCGAAATGGTGCCTGACAATAGAAAAACATTTTTCCAATAAGCATAATCGTTATCAGCCGATGGATATTGAATGGGCGAAAGACGGCAAAACAGGCGAGCTTTTTATCGTGCAGGCGCGTCCAGAAACCGTGCATTCATCCAAGGACAAAAATGTGATGAAAGAATACAGGCTACGCAAAAAAAGCCAAATTTTGACGGACGGTATCGCCGTCGGCGGGAAGATAGGCGCTGGCGCGGCGCGCATCTTAAAGAGCGCCAAAAACATTTCTTCTTTCAAGAAAGACGAAGTATTGGTCACGGAAATTACTGATCCGGATTGGGAACCGATAATGAAAATAGCGGGGGCGATTATTACGGACAAGGGCGGGCGCACATCCCATGCCGCCATTGTTTCGCGAGAGCTCGGCATACCCTGTATTGTCGGAACTGGCAATGCAACAAAAATTCTTTGCAATGGCGAGCCGGTGACTGTGGATTGTTCTTCGGGCGAAGTCGGGAGTGTGTATAAAGGCATTCTACCGTTTCAAATACTGGAGCATCGGTTGGATAAAATTCCCCAGATAGCCACAAAAATCATGGTGAACATCGGTTCGCCCGACGAAGCTTTCAAAAATTATTATCTTCCGGTCAAAGGCGTCGGTTTAGGGAGATTGGAATTCATCATTGCTTCCCATATCGGTATACATCCAAACGCGCTGATTGATTATAAAAAATTAAAAAATGGCAAAAAAACTGCTGAAATCAATAAAATTTTAAAAATAATAGAAGAAAAAACTCTGGATTATGTAGACAAAGAAGAATTTTATGTAAAACATCTCGCTTTAGGCATAGCCAAAATTGCCGCCACTTTTTATCCCGAAGAAGTTATCATTCGTTTTTCCGATTTCAAGACCAATGAATACCGCACGCTTTTAGGCGGGGAATTGTATGAGCCGCAGGAAGAAAATCCTATGCTGGGCTGGCGCGGAGCTTCGCGCTACTATGACCCTAAGTTTAAAGTTGCTTTCGGTCTAGAGTGCAAGGCGATGAAATATGTCCGGGAGAAAATGGGTTTTTTTAATGTGGTACCCATGATTCCTTTCTGCCGCACACCAGAAGAGGGGAAACAAGTGGTGGAAGTGATGGCGGAACACGGGCTTGACCGCGCTTTAGATAACAAACTTAAAATATATGTGATGTGCGAAATCCCTTCTAATATCATTCTGGCGGACGAATTTTTGGAAATTTTTGACGGCAGGTCCATCGGTTCAAACGACTTGGCGCAACTTACTCTGGGGCTGGACCGCGATTCCGGCATTGTCACTCATATTGCCAATGAAAACAACGAGGCGGTGAAAAAAATCATCGCGCAAATCATCCGCAAATGCAAAGAGAAAAATAAATATATCGGCATCTGCGGACAGGCGCCTTCGGACTATCCGGACTTTGCGGAATTTCTGATAGAAGAGGGGATAGAAAGCATGTCGCTCAATCCGGACACCGTAATTAAAATTATCTCCTCCATTGCCGAGCATAAAAAATAATTGTTTTGTGCGGGATGGGGTAATCGAAACCCCGTCTAATCCTTGGGAAGGACTCATT
>JBBUHH010000011.1:0-2131 GCA_038055775.1 Patescibacteria group bacterium
CTAGTCAGTCCCGATTCCGGTCTTGTTCCCGGCGCCACTTATGAGTATCAACTTAGAGCAAGTAATTCAAGTGGCGATCGTTATTCTAATCCTCCAGTCAGCGGTGTTGCCAGTACTGTCTGCGCGGAGATTCCATTTCCTCTTGGCATTACTGTAAACCCGTCAACATATTCTGTAACATTGCCGGCTAGTACGACTGTTTCCGTGAAATATACTCTGACTAATGGAACTTTCTCTAATACGACTTGTGCATTGATGACTACTGAAGATGGTACAAAATTCACGGCTACTGGAATCGCTGTGCCATGTACCGGAAGCATGTCAGTCACAGCTCCTCCTACTGTCGGGCAATATGGATATAAAATACAAGCAAACAAAACTTCAACAGGAGAAACTATACCAAGCAACAAATTTACGGTAACTGTAAATCCGAACCAAGGCATACCAACAGCATCGTGTATGGCGAAAATAAAAACTGCTCCTTGGCCGGACCAGAATCGTTATGTAGCCGAATTTACCGGTTCGGCGACCGGGGGAACGCCTCCATACAGATATGTTTGGATTATTGGAGACTCGCGCGCTTTTTCAAGTTCCAATACTTATATTAAATGGGATTACACAATTACCGGGAATGAACGCCTTATTGTTACCGATGATAACGAAAGAGATTCTGAACCAGTCGCTTGCAGCAAGCCCCCATACGATCTTTCCGTCAAGAGTTTAAAAGTTGTCGGCAATTTACAAGTGGGCAAACCGCATACATTCAAAGCGGAGGTGGAAAATCTCGGGGCTGATTATCCGTCTGCATTTGCAAACCGATTTTGGGTTAATGGCAACAGTAATGCTGATGGTTGGCAATTTTCTAACAGCCATACGGGCAATTTTCAATCAAGGGATATGATTTCTCTAAAATCAAACGAAATGACTTCAGTATCGGGAGACAGCAAATATATTACCTCAAGCAAACAATGGATACCGCCTACAAAGGGAATTTATTATCTGCGGTTCTTCACCAATGAAGGAAACGCACATGGCGAGTTCAACGAGTTTGATAACACGAAGCTTGTAACATTTACTGTCACCGACGCGCCTATTGTTTCCATTCCGACTGTCACAACAAAAGAGGTTGCGGACATAGCGCAGACTACGGCGAAAAGCGGCGGAACTATTGTCTCAAACGGAGGGGAGACTATTACAGTCAGTGGCATTGTCTGGAATCTCTGGGGCGCTGGGACGATTCCCACGACAGGGGCCCCCACTCTTTCAACGAAGACAACGGACGGCTGGGCAGTTGGCGGTCCATGGACAAGCATAATGACCAATCTGATTCCTAACACCAATTATCGCGTACGCGCTTATGCCACAAATAGCGCTGGTACGGGCTATGGTCCCGAGATAACATTTACCACATCTCAGTCTACTTATATGTCCGGCACCCTTACCCCCGATTTCGCTTCGTGCGTTATCAAACGCAATGGAAGCAGTTGTAACATAAATCTGACTTGGCGTGTTACAAAGCCTGAATCACTAATCTCAGCAATAACTGCGAACGGGATGGATAGGAAGAGTTACCTTTATCAGTATTCCGGCACCGATCCTTTCCCTGTCCCATACAACAACCGAACATTTTATCTGTACAACAATTCTAAAGAACTGGCTCAGACTACCGTGACTTCAAGTTGCGAGGACGGTACATCTTGGGATGCGAGTGAGAGAAAATGTTTGTCTATTGCCAAAATTTGCGTAGGAGGCAATCCTTGTATTTCATCTCAGAACAATTGTGGAGAAACCAATAATGGTGTTTATCAATGTGATGCTGACGGCAATCGGTCTTGTTCTGCCTCTACGCCACCAAATAGGTCTACTTGTGAAAACACTACTGGCACTTGCTCCGACGGAATCAAAAATGGAAATGAGACTGGCATTGACACCGGTGGTCGTTGCGGAACTGTTGGTACTGGCACTTGCTCCGACGGAATCAAAAATGGCAACGAAACGGGAATTGACACCGGCGGTCGATGTGATATCGGCACCGGCACTTGTTCCGACGGAATCAAAAATGGCAACGAAACGGGAATTGACACCGGTGGTCGTTGCGGAACTGTTGGTACTGGCACTTGCTCCGACGGAA
>JBBUHH010000011.1:2231-13210 GCA_038055775.1 Patescibacteria group bacterium
CCGGCGGTCGATGTGATATCGGCACCGGCACTTGTTCCGACGGAATCAAAAATGGAAATGAGACTGGCATTGATACCGGCGGCCGATGTGATGAAATACCCATTACCTCCGATCCCCCAACGACTCCGGGCACTCCGACAAATCCGAGGGATGAGGTAAAGATAACGGGGAGTTGTCCTCCAGGCAGAACTTGCACAATTAGAAATGAAGATACGGGCGGTACTGTAACTACGGGCGGTAATAATCTTACAGCCACCGTCAACCCCGCAGTAACTACCCCATATACCATTACCTACGATGATGGCGCCACCATACACAGAGGGACTGTTATAGTTTATGTAAAGAAAAGACCCGTTTTCATAGAAAACTAAAACTAGCAAAAAATCCCCGTGATATACTGGCGGGGATTTTTTGCTATAATGTATACATGCAGATTGACGAACAACAGTTCAAGAAATTTCTTCTAGAATCAGGACTTATTTCGCGGAGCGATTTTGACGCCGAAGTTAAAAAAGCGGAAACAAGCAAGCAAAAACTCGGCAATATTCTGCTTTCTGACGGTAAAATATCAGAGACCGATTTAAAGCGAACTGAGGCTTTTGTTCTTGGCATACCGTTCATCAATTTGGCCAACACAAAAATTGACTTTTCCGTACTTTCCTTGATTCCCGAACCGATTGCGCGCAACTATAATATAGTCGCCTATACAAAAAGTGAGCATGGGCTCGAAGTGGCGATGCTCGATGTGGACGATTTGCCCATAATTGATTTTATAAAGAAAACTTCTGGATTGAAAATTTTGCCACGGTTGACTGATACCGCCTCAATCAAAGCCGTGCTTGTGCAATATAGAAAAAGTCTTAAAGCGGAGTTTCAGAATATCATCCAAAAGGAATCTACTTCTCTGACGGGCGGAGAAGGGGAGAGAGGGGAAGACGCTGAAAAATTTGGCGAGAAATCCGAAATGGAATTAAAAAAAATGGCGGAAGATTTGCCGGTTATAAAAATCGTGGACTCTTTGATTTTCCATGCGATTTTACAGAATGCCAGCGATATACACATTGAACCGGGAGAAAAGGAACTGACTGTCCGCTATCGGATAGACGGCATATTGCATGATGCCATGATGCTGGAAAAAAATGCCGGACCGGGCATTACCGCCCGCATCAAGGTATTGGCAAATCTCAAGCTTGACGAAAAAAGGTTGCCTCAGGACGGAAGATTTAAAAAAGAACAAGACGGAGAAAAGATATCATTTCGTGTTTCCACCTTACCTACTTTTTTCGGAGAAAAAACCGTGATGAGAATTTTGAAAGAAAATACCCACGGTTTTACATTGGAAACTCTCGGTTTTCATGGTGAAGGACTGGAGCGCATACATGGCTCGCTATCGCAAAAAACGGGAATGATACTAGCAACAGGACCGACCGGTAGCGGAAAAACAACCACCCTTTATACCATGCTGGATATTCTGAACAAGCCGGAAGTAAACATATCCACCGTGGAAGACCCGATAGAATACCAGATGCCTAGAGTCAATCAGACACAGGTTAAGCCCGATATAGGTTTAACTTTTGCAAACGGACTGCGGTCGCTTCTGCGCCAGGATCCGGACATAATCATGGTGGGAGAAATTCGCGACGGAGAAACCGCCGGGCTTGCCGTGAACGCTTCCCTGACTGGACATTTAGTTCTCTCTACTATCCACACCAATTCTGCCGCCGGCGCGATACCGCGCCTGGTGGATATGGGCGTGGAGCCTTTTTTGATAACTGCTACGGTTAAAACTATTATCGCTCAAAGGTTGGTGCGCAAGCTGACCGCGACCAAGGAAAAGTATTTTTTATCGTCTGCCGAATTGAAAAACATGGCAAAAGTCATTGATTTGAACCGGATGCTTCTTATGCTAAAGAATGAAAAAATTGTAGACCCTAACGCAATTTGGGAGAAAGTCTCTTTTTATAAAGCGGTAAAGAGCGGCGAATCGGAAGACGGCTATTTGAATCGCATCGGCATGCACGAAGTGCTGAAAGTATCGTCCACTATCAAAGAAATGATAATTGCCGGAAACTCTCAGGATGAAATAGAAGCGCAGGCAAAAAAAGAGGGGATGATGACAATGCTGGAAGACGGGGTCTTTCAAGCGGTCTTGGGCATAACCACCCTTGAAGAAGTATTCCGCGTTGTTTCGGAGTAAAAAATAATGCTTTTTTTATACAAAGCAAAATCAAAAGAGGGCGGAATTATTGAAGGTATGTCGGATTCTTCGGACCGTTTTTCTCTTGCTCATGATTTGAAATCCAAGGGCCTTGTTCCGATATCTATTTCGGAGAAAAATAATAATTTTAGCAATGCAATCTCGGTATTAAAGCGTGTCCTCGAACGGGTGAGCGTCAATGAACAAATTGTTCTCACTAAAAACCTGAGCGGGATGCTGCGCGCCGGGCTTTCTCTCGCCCGGGCGCTTTCCGTCTTGGAAAAGCAAACAAAAAATCCCGCCCTCAGTAAAATTCTCAACGCAATTTCCGGCAATATCAACGCGGGCGAAAGTTTGTCTTCCGGACTGGCAAAATTCCCGAATGTTTTTTCCACCCTTTTTGTTTCAATGACCAAAGCCGGCGAAGAATCTGGAAATTTAGCCGACTCGCTTTCTAATATCGGGCTCAATTTAGAGAAGTCCCATTACCTGACCAAAAAAATACGAGGGGCCTTGATTTATCCGGGAGTGATCTTGTCGGCAATGGTGGTGATTGGGGTTCTGATGTTCGCTTTTGTGGTCCCGACCCTAGCGGGTACATTTAAAGAACTTGGCGTTGCCTTGCCTGTTTCCACCCGCGTTCTTATCTTTCTCGGCAATTTTTTCTCAAATCACCTAGCGCTGACTTTTGCCATCATAATAGGGCTGGTTGCCGGACTTTACCTGCTTTTTCGCGCCAAATTTATGGCAAAATACATTGATTTTTTCATAACCCACACTCCCGTTGTCGGCAACTTAACAAAAGAATTAAACACCGCGCGCACCGCGCGAACTTTATCCTCACTTTTGTCTTCCGGGGTGTCTATAACCCGCGCGGTAGAAATCACCGAAGATGTGGTACAGAATATATTTTATAAAAAAATCTTGAACGACACCAAAATCGCCATAGAAAAAGGCGCTCCCTTCTCTCTAGTTTTTGAAGAAAACAGCAATCTTTATCCAGTCATGATGTCAGAGATGGTGCAAGTCGGAGAGGAAACCGGCAAATTGTCCGACATGTTGCTCCAAATTGCTTTATTTTATGAGGCTGAGATTGAAAATAAAACAAAAAATTTGTCCACCATCATTGAACCCGTGTTGATGATCGTCATTGGTTCAGCGGTTGGATTTTTCGCTATCTCTATGATTTCTCCGCTTTATTCAATTTTGGGAAGTATAAAATAATTTTATGCGGAAAATATTTAAAAAGGGAATAACTATTATAGAAATATTGGTGGTATTGGCGATAATTGGCGTTATAATTTCAGTTGTTATTCCCCAATTTGCGAATGTAAGAGAGAATCAAGTGCTTAAAAGCGGAGTGCAGGATATTTTATCTTCTGTGAACAAGGCACGCGGGGAGACTCTTTCTTCCCTGAATTCTTCAGAGTACGGAGTACACTTTCAGTCCGACACAGTTATAATATTTAAGGGCAAAATTTTTTCGGCTGGTGCGATGGATAACGAAACAGTCAGCATTACGGCACCTGCCAGCATTACAAATGTCACATTAGGAGGAGCGAGCGGAGCTTCAGGGGATATGTACTTTAGCCGTTTATCTGGAAATCCGAGCGCCACCGGCACTATAACGATTTCCACCGGTTCCTTTTCCAAAATAATCACAATTTCTGCCGTAGGTGTTGCTAGTTCGAATTAATTATGAAAAAAAATTTTAAAAATCGGGGATTCATGATGATTGAAGTATTGGTGGCGGCTTCCATTATTACTGCCTCAATTTTAGCGGCGATGGCAGTCGCTCAAAAATCTATTCATGTTTCCCGCCAGTCTTTTCATGCCACCCAAGCGGTGTTTTTACTGGAGGAAGGGGCAGAGAATACGAGAATCGCGCGAGATAATGCTTGGAGTAATGTGGTTGCTCTGAATTCTTCCGAAACTGTGGGTATTTTCACCAGGACAATTGTTGCTTCAAATGTCAATCGCGATAACAGCACCAAAGATATTGTTGCTTCTGGGGGTTCAGCAGATGATAGAACCAAATTAATTACGGTTACAGTCTCTTGGAGTGAAGGGGGTTCGACAATAGCCAAAACTTTAAAATTTTTCATATCTGATATTTTTTCTTAAATATGAAAAAATTTATAAAAAATAAAATGCCAGATAGAGCCTTAGACTCTCAGATAGAGTCTAAGGCTCTATCTGGCGGCTACACGATTCTTGAACTTCTTTTCTACATAGCCTTTTTCACCACTTTTTCTTTGTTGGTGATTAATGCCATCATTATGATGACCAAATCTTTCAAAGAAACTTCTATCTATGGAGAATTAGCGCAGGGCGGAGTCATCATGGAACGGATTGCGAGAGAAATCCGGCAGGCTGAGAATATCAATTCGATTGGCGCAAATGATTTAATTCTTAATACTAAAGGCTTTATAGATTCAGAAAAAACTGTGGAATTTAAATTTGTTAGTCCAAATATTCAGTTTTGGGATGCCGGGAGTAATATAGGCAATTTGAATTCGCCAAATATAGCAATTACTGGGCTTGCTTTTACTGAAATAATCACAGCTAAAGGAAAAGCGGTAAAAGTGGTTCTCTCAATTTATTCTAATAATGACAGTTTGGCTCGAGTTCAAAATTTTTATGATACGATTGTGTTGCGCGGGGGGTATTAATAGTTATAAAGTTTATAAAGTGAAAAGTTATAAAGTAAAAATAAAAAGAAATAGTGGCGCGGCGATGCTAATATCGGTTGTATTTTTTCTTTTCATTTCTTTGGCGATAATTGCCGGACTTGTAACGCCGACAGTTCGCGAATTTAAAAATGCCAGCGTAAATTTAAATTCCAAAAAATCATATTTCTTGTCTGAATCCGGAGTGGAAGATGCGCACTATAGATTAAAGAACGGCATAACTATAGGAAGCAGTGAAAATATTACTCTCGATGGTAATACTGTGACCACTACTATTTCTGATTCTGGATATAATGAAAAAACTATCAGTGCGCTGGGAAATGTTTTAAATTTTCAAAGAAAAAATAAAGTGAAATTGAATGCTGGCACTGGAGTTGCTTTTAATTACGGTATTCAGTCTGGGTTGGGAGGATTTGTTATTGGAAATGCAACGGTCAACGGCAATGTCTATTCAAATGGAAATATAACTGGAACTAATGGCACCATCATCACAGGTTCTGCTTTTGTCGCCGGAACCTCAGGTGTTATTGATGATGTAAATGTTGGGCAGAATGGAACAGGAGATGCTTGGGCACACATTGTAAAAAATTCTACCATTGCTGGGAATCTCTATTGCCAAGTTGAGGATAACAATAATAAATCTTGTGATACTTCCAAAAGCAATCCAGTTGATCCTGTTGCAATCGATATGCCTATAACCCAAGAAATGATTGATAAATGGAAAGCCGATGCTGAACTAGGCGAAACGATTAACGGCGATTATACCGTTTCTTCAACTAGCACTCTTGGTCCTAAAAAAATTACCGGCAATTTAGCAATCGACGCTAATCTTACAATTACTGGCACTATTTATGTAGTTGGAAACATTACTACTAGTAACAACGCCAAGGTTTCCTTGAGTAGTTCTTATGGTGCGACCGGTGGCATTATTGTCATGGACGGACGAGCCACCCTGTCCAACAATGTTGTGTTTTCTGGCTCCGGTAATTCAAATAGTTTTGTCTTGCTGATAACCACTAGCACTTGTCCCTCTGGATGTTCTGGATCAAATGCCGTTGAAATTTTAAACAATGTTGGCGCCGTTCTCGTAAATGCTCAAAGTGGCACAGTACATCTTCACAACAATGTAGAATTGAACGAAGTGGTTGGAAATACTATAAATATAGAAAATGGTGCAGTAATCAATTATCTCTCAGGTTTAGCTAATTCTAATTTTTCTTCCGGTCCTTCCGGCGGGTGGAATATCAAAAGCTGGAAGGAAGTAGAGTAAGATGCTAGAATAAAAGAATGAGCAGGAAGATAATTATCGGCAACTGGAAAATGAATCCGCTTACCCTTAAGGAAGCGGAAAAGTTGTTTTCAAGCGTTGCGAAAGCGGTTTCGCGCGTTAAGAAAACAGAGATCGTCATCTGTCCGCCGTTTTTGTATTTGGAAAAGTTGGCAAAAATCAGGACCAGTAAAATAAAACTCGGCGCGCAGAATGTTTTTTCTGAAGAAAAAGGTCCTTACACCGGAGAAATTTCGGCTCCGATGCTAGACGATATAGGGGTGAAGTATGTCATAATCGGACACTCCAAAAGGAGGGAATTTGGAGAAACAAATAAAGAAGTGAACCAAAAAATAAAAGCTTCGCTTTCCGCCGGACTTGCGCCGATTCTTTGTGTGGGGGAAAATATGCGGGATGAGAAGCACGATTATTTCCAATTTGTAAAAACTCAAGTTGTGGAATCGCTGGAAGGTGTTTCCAAAGATTCGCTTCAAAAAATTACTCTCGCTTACGAGCCGATTTGGTCAATTTCAACTACTCCAAACTATCAAAATGCCACTACGCGCGATTCGGAAGAAATGACTCTCTTTATAAAGAAAACTTTGGCTGACAAATTTGGCGTAAAAACTAAAATACCGAGAATTATTTATGGAGGAGATGTAAACGAAAAGAATGCGCGTGATTTTTTGAAAGACGGGGGAGTGGAAGGAGTTTTGATCGGACGGATGAGCTTGGACGCAGAGCAATTCGCCGAAATTACCAGTATAGCAGAAAAAATTTCTTAAGATGAAACTTAAAGCTCTAGAAAGTGTAAATCTTGCCAGCAAAACAATTCTCTACCGCGCGCCATGCGATATTGATACGAAAGAAGTGAATGGTATTTTTGAACTTACTGACGACATGCGCATTCAAGCGATGCTTCCGACTATCCAATATCTATTAAAACAAAATTGCAAAATAGTAATTCTTGCATATGTCGGGCGTCCTGACGGCAAAGTCGTCGAAGCTCTTCGCACCACTCCTCACGGGAGGAGACTTAGTGAACTTTTGAATCATCCGGTAGACAAAGTAGACGATTGCGTCGGTGACATAGTTGACGAAAAAATTTCTAAAATGCGGTTTGGCGATATTTTAATGCTCGAAAATGTCCGATTTTACAAGGAGGAAATGGTAGATGACGATGAATTTGCCAAAAAGCTTTGTAAAGGAAAAGATTTGATTGTATTTGATGGTTTTCCGCAGGCGATGAGAAAACATGCGTCTACAATTGGGATAGAGCGTCATTTGCCAGCAGTTGCCGGCTTCTATCTGATGCAAGAAGTAAATATGCTGTCTAATCTTTTAGAAAATCCAGCGCGACCTTTTACGGTAATTATCGGCGGAGCCAAAATTTCCGACAAGGTGTACGCTGTTAATAATTTATTAAAAATAGCCGACAAAGTTTTAGTGGGAGGAGCGGTGGCAAATGTTTTTTTAAAGGCACAGGGTTACAAACTCGGCGCTTCTTTTATTGAAGATGTGTTTGTTGATGCAAAAAGACGCGAAAAAAAAGATTGGGTTGTTTACGCAAAAGGAATTTTGGAAAAATATAAAGATAAAATTATTTGCCCAGTAGATTTGGTTATATCTGATGGAGTTTCAGAAAAAAACATTGATATTTCAAGAGAGGGTGTTCCGGAAAAATGGATGGCGCTCGATATTGGTCCCAAAACTCAAAAATTATTTTCTGATTTGATAGAAAAATCAGGGACTGTTTTTTTAGGGGGACCTATGGGGAAATTTGAAAATGAGAAATTCGCGCAAGGCTCCAAAGCCATACTTGCCGCTATGAGAGACAATAAAGGCAAAACGACTATTGCCGGAGGCGATACCATTGATCTTGCGCGTAAATACGGGAGTTTGGAAAATTATTCCAACATCAGCCTTGCCGGCGGCGCAACTTTGGAATTTTTAGCCGGCAAAGAACTTCCAGCCCTTCTGCCGCTTATAGCAGAGCAGAAGTAATTTTTTCCGCATTCTCTTTCAAATTTTTTTCATCACCGGAAATTTCTGGCCATACCCAGATGTGGGCATGAGGTATCTCTTCGCCGTAAATCTGTGAACGCACAATCTCCGCGTTAAATGCCTTTTTTTGTGCTAGAGCTATTTTTTTCGCGATTTCAAAAAATTCTCCAGCATTTGGGATGTCCCAGACCCATCGATAATGTTTTTTGGGGATTATCTGCGTATGCCCCGGTCCGAGAGGTCTTATGTCCAAAAAAGCTAAGAAATTTTCATCTTCATAAATCTTACTGCACGGTATTTCTTTTTTAACTATTTTGCAAAAAATACAATCCATCATAAGTATATTGTAGCAAATTGTGTTAAAATTTCACATATGCAAAAATATGGTGAATTACTGAGGACTTTGTTGGAAAAACGAGGTATTACAAGCGAAGCCGAAGCGGAAATTTTTCTCAACCCTAGCTACAAGAGAGATTTACATGATCCATTTCTAATGAGAGATATAGAAAAGGCTTGTATTAGGCTTTTTGAAGCGATAGATGCGAAAGAAAAAATCGTTATTTATGCGGATTACGACTGCGACGGAATTCCCGGGGCGGTTATTTTGAATGACTTATTCAGAGAAATAAATTATAAAAATTATGAGGTATACATACCGCAAAGAAACAGCGAAGGCTACGGACTCAATTTAGAAGCGTTAAAAATTTTTGCAAAGTCCGGCGTGAAGCTTTTGATTACTGTTGATCTTGGCATCACGGCAGTAGACGAAGTAGCGCAAGCGGAAGTTGATGGTATTGATGTGATAATTACCGACCACCACTTGCCACGCCAAAGCACAAGCGGTGGCGGGTTTGCCGCATTCGATTTACCTAGGGCTTACGCGATTTTAAATCCAAAGACAGATGAATATCCAGAGAAAATGTTGTGCGGAGCCGGAGTGGTTTTTAAGTTCGCGCAGGGTTTTTTAAAAAAGTATGGCGAATTTTTCAAGGTGAAAGAAGGCACAGAAAAGTGGATGCTGGATATGGCAGGTTTGGCGACTCTTTCAGATATGGTTCCCTTGACGGGCGAAAACAGGGCTATCGCGTATTTCGGAATGAAAGTTCTAAAAAAATCTCCGCGTCCTGGCTTACAGAAACTTCTTGCCAAAATGAATATAGATCAGAGACATATCTCGCCGGACGATATGGGTTTTATGGTTACTCCCAGATTGAATGCTGCGTCCAGAATGGACAATCCAATGCGCGCTTTTGAACTTCTTGCTACTAATGATGAAGTTGAAGGGGGAATGCTTGCTGATCATTTGTCCAACATAAACGACGAGAGAAAAACTATTGTCACGAGTATTATGCGCGAGGTTCATAAGAAACTGGAGACATATGAACATAAAGAAGTCATGGTCATTGGCAATCCAAAATGGAGAGTTGGAATCTTGGGGCTTGTGGCTGGAAAAATTTGCGACCAGCACCAAAAACCCGTTTTCGTTTGGGGTAAAGATGAGAATGACTGCATAAAAGGCTCTTGCCGGAGCGATGGTTCGGTGTCTGTTGTGGAGCTGATGACTGCGACCCGCGAATCTTTTTTGGAGTTTGGTGGACACGAACTCGCCGGCGGGTTTACAGTACATAGTGAAAAAATTCACTTTTTAGAAGAGGCGCTGTCGTTGAATTTTAAAAAAGTGAAGCGAGAAAAGCCAGATAGTATTTCGAATCACGATATGAAACTAATTTTAGAACATGTCCACATGAAAAACTGGAAAGAAATAGAAAAGCTCGAACCTTTTGGATTTGGAAATCCAAAACCTATTTTCTTGTTTGAAAATGTAAACATAGACAATATTAAAAAGTTCGGTAAAAACGGCTCCGGAGAGCATCTAGAAATTACTTTTTCAGACGCAAGCGAAAGATACAAAAAAGCCAAAGCCGTTTCCTTTTTTTCCAATGTAGATTCTTTTCAAAATAAATTAGAGGAAAGTCTCAAAGTAAATTTGCTAGCCACATTTGACTTGTCTAGATTTCGCGGGCGGGAAGAGTTAAGATTAAGAATAGAGGATATTATATGAAAGATAAAATCATAATTTATACAGACGGAGCGGCAAAGGGGAATCCGGGAAAGGCTGGCTGGGGCGCCGTCGTTTTGCTTTCGCAAAACTCTAGCGACCCGAATGGCGTGTACGAGATGGGGGGACATGTAGCGCATGCCACAAACAATCAAATGGAACTAACAGCGCCGATAGAAGCGTTGAAATATGTTAAGAACCTCTCCCCCAACCCCTCTCCTTATCAAGGAGAGGGGCGAAGGGGTGAGGTGGAAATTATCTCTGATTCAAAATATGTAATTTTAGGCATCACCGAATGGATTTCAAATTGGCAAAAAAATAATTGGCGGAATGCCAACAAAAAGCCGGTCTTGAATCGCGAACTTTGGGAGGAACTTTATGCGCTCACTCAAGAATTAAAGCCAAGATGGACTTATGTAAAAGGGCACAATGAGGACAAATATAATGATAGGGCAAATCTGATTGCGACAAGTTTCGCTGAAGGCGCACCAGTCAAATTGGTCAACCTGGCAGGTTGACCAATTACGATTTTTTCTTTAAATAAAAAAACCGCAGCGTTTTCCTCCTTTCGGACGCTGCGGTTTGAGGGTATACCACCCTCGGGGTTTTAGGGAATTTTTTCCCTAGTCCCTAGCTTCCGAGCTAGGGACTCGTTAATCGCCAGCAGAGCTAGGCGACGGCGATCACTCGCCGCTTTTCGCTTTTGAATCTCTTCAAGAGTCATCTGACTCCTCCTGATTGCTCGTCGCAGAATTTTTGCTT
>JBBUHH010000012.1:0-10410 GCA_038055775.1 Patescibacteria group bacterium
TATCCGGATTTCGTGATACCGGTTGCCGAGGAGGTTTCAAAAGCCCCAGATACGGTGCGAGGCATTATTATAGGCGCGACGGGACAAGGAGAAGCTATCGCAGCAAACAAATTTCCAAATGTTCGCGCTGTAGTTTATTATGGCGAAGCGAGATATGTAGTAAACGACGAATCTGATATAATAGTTCGTTCTCGCGAGCATAACAATTCAAATATTATATCCCTAGGCGCCAGATTTTTGACAGAAGAACAGGCGTTGGAAGATGTCAATCTTTGGCTCAAGACTCCGTACACCGGCACAGAGAGGCATGTGCGCAGGTTGGCCAAGATAGACAAGATTAACCAGAAATAATTTTTCCATCAGAACCGCATGCAAGATAATTTCAGCAAATCCAAAGAGTTGGAAGTGGCAATAAAAGCTGCTCTTGAAGCGGGGGCAGTAATACTAAAATATTTTAACGAGGGAATGGCTCACGAATTAAAGGAAGACAGAAGCGCTCTCACATTGGCTGATACTGAAAGTGAAAATATAATAAAAAAAATAATATCGGACGCTTTTCCTGACCATTGTATTTTAGCTGAGGAAACAGGATATACTAAAAACAGCCATAGTTACACTTGGTATGTTGACCCCATAGATGGGACTCGTAATTTTGCCAAAGGCGTTCCACTTTTTGCTATTTCCATTGCTCTTGTGGATGATAAAGACATGCTTTGTAGCGTAGTTTATAATCCAGCGACTAACTCTCTTTTTTATGCGGAAAAAAATAAGGGGGCTTATTTAAACGAGAGAAGGATTTTTGTATCAAAAAATAAATTATCTCATAGTATGATGACCGCAAATAGGGGCAAGAAAGAACCAGATGACAAACTTTTCCGGACACTTCTTCACGAACTCCCTAAAAATGTTGTTCCGTCTGTCAGAGACTTTGGTTGCACTGCTCTTGATTTGTCGTTTGTCGCTCTTGGGGCGCTAGAGGCTGTAATTTCTCTTGGCTTAAAATCCTATGATTTTGCCGGTTCCGCCCTATTGATAAAAGAAGCAGGTGGAAAAATTACCAAGCTTGATGGTTCTCCTTGGGAATTTCCCGAAGATCATTTTATCGCTTCCAATGGTGTTTTTCATGACTTGCTCATAGAAGAGGTTAAAAAGCAAAAAGAAAAATTAGGCTTAAAATAAATTTACGACCTATTCGACAAACTCAGGGTCATGGTGATAGTATAGAACCATGACAGAAGTAATTGCATCAGTCTTGCCTTTTAAAACTTTTGAAGAATTAAAAAATAAAGTCGGAGCTTTGCGCGGTGTGGTAAAAACAATTCAGATTGATTTTTGCGACGGGGTTTTCGTTCCGAGCCAGACTTGGCCTTTCACACAGGGCGGTTTTGATGATTATGAATTTCAAAAAATAATGAATGAGGAGCAGGGTCTGCCCTTTTGGGACGAATTTGATTT
Source organism: Patescibacteria group bacterium (assembly GCA_038055775.1). Taxonomy (GTDB): domain Bacteria; phylum Patescibacteriota; class Minisyncoccia; order Phycocordibacterales; family UBA9973; genus UBA9973. The sequence continues at coordinate 1,456 of JBBUHH010000012.1, forward strand.
TGAACTTGATTTGATGGTGGCGGATGCTGTAGAAAATTTTGATATTTATATGAAGCTTGGCGCCAAAAGAATGATATTTCATTTAGAAGCGATGGAGAGTTGGGAAGATTTTAGGAATTTTTTGGAAGGCATAGATTTATATATTAGGGATATTGTCCAGTTTGGAATTGCGTTCAAACCCGGCATGCCTTTAGAAAAAGTTTTTCCTTTCATACCTTTGGTGGATTTTGTGCAATGTATGGGAAACGACAAAATTGGTATTAGCGGAGTGACGCTTGATGAAAAAGTCTATGACAGAGTTGCTTTGTTAAGAGAAAAATATCCTGAACTGCCGATTGAAGTTGATATTGGTGTGAACGAACAAACAGCACCAAGGCTCGTATCCGCCGGAGCGACAAAATTAATTACCGGCTCGGTTCTTTTTAATTCTTATGATAAAATAGGGCTTGTAGAGAAATTTCAGAATTTATAAAATGCTTTTGACCGACAAAAAAATTTTAGAATTATCTAAGACAGCAAATGATATTCGCCAGACTATTATTTCGGCGCTTTTAGAAGCGAAAAGCGGACATACGGCGGGATCGCTTGGAATGGCGGATATTTTCACTCTTTTTTACTTTCATATTTTGAAGCATGATCCAAAAAATCCTGACTGGGCTGGGCGGGATATGGTGGTACTGTCTAACGGGCATATTTGTCCGGTGCTTTACTCTACCTTGGCGCACGCGGGATACTTTCCGGTGGAAGAAATGAAAACTTTGCGCAAATTTGGGAGCCGCCTACAGGGTCATCCGCACCGGGAAACTTTGCCTTTTGTGGATACTTCCTCCGGACCGCTGGGTTCCGGGATTTCACAAGCCGCGGGCATGGCTCTTGCTGACCGGATGGACGGCAAAGATAAAGACAGATTTATTTATTGTTTTGTATCGGACGGAGAGCTTGATGAGGGAAACTCCTGGGAGGGGATAATGCTTGCCGGCAAGTACAAGTTACGAAATTTGATAGCCATAGTGGACCGCAACAACATTCAAATAGACGGCAATACCGAGGACACTATGCCGCTTGAACCGCTCGCAGATAAATGGCGGGCTTTTAATTGGCATGTGATAGAAGTGGGCGGGCATGATTTTAAGATGTTGAATGAAGCGGTGGAAGAGGCGCAGGCGATTTTTGAAAAGCCGACGGTGATCATCGCGCACACTATACCCGGAAAGGGCGTTAAAATGTTTGAGCGCAATTATAAATGGCATGGCAAAGCGCCGAATAAAGAAGAAGCGGATCTCGCGATTAAAGAACTGCGCGCGAATCGTCCGTCGTAGCACTTGGTAGTCGGAGTACCAAGTATGAGTTTTTTCTGTTCTGTTATTTATTTATGCTATAATCAGAATATGAGTAATAAATGGATTAACATCATTGGTTTATTGGTAGTAATCGCAGTTGTTATAATAGGAGTAAATTCATTTGGGCCATCGTTTTCTATGGAGATCGGTCCAACATCTGGTAGTATTCCAAACTATATTTTCATTGCTGGTATTGGACTTCCCTTAGTTTTAGTAATTCTTTGGCTGTTTAGGAAAAATAAAACATATTTTCCGGAAATCTCAAGTGTTCTATCAAAGTCTCCTAAAATACCAATATGGTTTTGGATTGTATCTATTCTAATTTTTATAGTAGTAATGATATTTCTTTCAGAAGTAACTAATATAAGTGGTTAATTTTAAATCTTGAAATCTTGGTAGTCGGAGTACCAAGTGCTACATTTCTAAAGCCTTTTTTCTTTCTTGGATGTCCTGCCAAGATTCCAAGGCAAACCGCAAGTAGTCCTTTTGATTTTCAAATTGTCCTAGAACTATTTCTGTGTCGCATATGCCTTTTTTATTCTCCGTGTATTCTTCCAAGCTGGATTTACTCAACTTGGTAGTCGGAGTACCAAATGAATTACGATTGTTCATATTTATATATGCACTTAAATGCAATAAATATCTATTGTCAGCAGCAATGTGTTTTGATTTAAATTTTCCCTGAAAAAGGGCTCCGTTTCTTTTATGTTTTTCATTAAAATATCTTGTGTATCCTCCAATTTTCTGCATAAATTTTTCTATTCCTTTTTCTACGAGGGGAGTGATTAAAAAGTGAAAATGATTTGGATTTACGCAATAGACTATTATTGAAACTAATTTTTTCAACTTGGTAGTCGAAGTACCAAGTTTGTTTTTTACAAAAGACAATTCGAATATACTTCCTATCGGTTCGATGTTATTGAACTCCTCCATACTTTCTAAAAAACGATGTAAATCATGCTGATCAAGAATTGTTTCTCTTTTGTCGACTCCGCGGTTGTAGATGTGATAATATTCTCCAATTACAAATTTATGTTTTCTCATGGCTTCATTATATCACTTGGTAGTCGGAGTACCAAGTCTGTACCAAGTCTACGATGAAATTAAATAAGTATAGTATACTAAATAGGTATTTATGTTGAACCCAAAACTAAAACTTAATCCGAAATTATTCAATGCTGATTGCGAGCAGGTGCCGACTAGAAAAGGTTTCGGGCAGGGCATGGCGATTGCGGCGGAGACCAATAAAAATATAGTGGGTCTTTCGGCAGACTTGGCTGAGAGTACAGGTATGAGTATATTCGGGGATAAATTTCCAGACCGGTTCGTGCAAGTCGGAGTTGCAGAGCAGAATTTGGTGACAGTCGCTTCCGGAATGGCGGCGATGGGGAAAATCCCTTTTTGTTCTTCTTTCGCGATATTTTCTCCAGGCAGAAATTGGGAACAGATTCGTACCACGATCGCTTACAATGATCAAAAAGTGGTGATTGTCGGCTCGCATTCGGGTCTTTCTGACGGTCCTGACGGAGGCACTCATCAAGCGCTCGAAGATATCGGACTCATGAGGATGATTCCGAATATGGATGTGGTAAACCCCTGCGATGCGCTTGAAGCCAAGCGAGCGGCTATCGCCTTAAGCAAAACTAAAAAGCCGGTGTATCTCCGAGTGGGGCGGGTGAATATGCCTATTATTACTACCATTGAGACTCCTTTTGAAGTTGGCAAAGCGGAGACTTACTGGCTTCCCGAAGTGGGGCTCGCGCAAGTGGGGATAATAGTGACTGGCGTGCTGACTTCGGCTACAATTTTTGCCGCAAAAGAGTTGGAGGCGGAGGGGATAAAAACGAAAGTAATGAATTTGGCAACCATTAAACCGATCGATGCACACGCTATAATTACGCTTGCCAAAGAAACCAAAAAAATTGTAACAGTTGAAGAACATCAAATAGCCGGGGGAATGGGTTCGGCTATAGCGGAAGTTCTTGCACAAAATTATCCTGTGCCGATAGAATTCGTCGGTGTAAAAGACCAATTCGGTCAGACCGGTCAGCCGGAAGAATTGATGAAACACTACGGCATAGACAAAGATGCCATCAAAAAAGCGGTGAAGAAAATTCTCGCTAGAAAATAATCAACCTCAAATACAATATCAAGGGTAGCCCTTGATATTTATTGTGTAAAAGAAGAAAGGTAGGGGTGAGGTCAAATCCTCTTCGCTTTATATTCCGCCGGGGCTTTTCGCAGATATTCTTCCAATTTTTCGCGGGAGAGGAGCCCTTTTTGGGCGCCGACTTCTTGGACGACGGACATGGCGTTAATTCCTCCCCAGGCTAACGCTCGAGCTAAAGTTTCTCCCGAAATAAGGGCGGCAACGACGGTGGACGAAAAAGCGTCTCCGGCGCCGGTACGCTCAAAAGGAGGTTTTGGGTCGGGATAGGGAGGCATAAATAAACTTTCATTGCCATCGTAGGAATAAGATCCTTTTGGTCCGTCGGTAATGACCACTTTTTTTGGACCCAGCTCGCGCATTTTTTTTAGAAGTTCCGATACAGGCGCATCTTCTTGTCCAAGAATTTTTTTCGCCTCTTCCACATTGCAGAAAAAAATCTCCGCTCTTTGGTAAAGCTTCGCAAGTTTTTCTTTTCCCAGTTTTATTTCATTCTTGCCGGGCTGGAAAGCCAATTTTATATTTGGGCGAGCATTCAGATATTCGGCTACGACATCGTGAAAAGGGAATGCGTTTTCGCTGACCGAGCTGAAATAAATCCACCCGGGTTCGCCAAAATCAGGTAAACTATAATTATATTTTTCATGTTTGATTAAGATAGTGCGCTCCGGAGGATACCAAAGAACGAAATGGTAATTTGTTTTTATGCCTGGATTAATTTTTATAAGCCCGGTTCGGACTCCTTCGGCTTCTAGAACTCGCAGGCAATCTTTGCCGTTTACATCATCTCCGAGATTGGAAACAATCGCGGAAATAAGTCCCAATCTAGAAACGGAAACGGAGGCGTTAGCAGCGTTGCCGACCGCTGGAATCGTGTAGACTTCCTCATAGGGCACTTTTTCTCCATAAGGCAGACAAATTTTATAGCTGGGCGTATCTGGCGCGCCCGATATGTCGGCCTGCTTCAGCTTTATAAAGGAATCAATGACAATATCCCCAATTGCGAGCATTTCTATTTTATTCTCCTTTTCAATCATGCTACTATTCTAGCATATATGTCTAAAAAAGTAATTTTCTTTTTTATGGGCGTTGCTCTGTTTTTATTTTCCCGTTCGGCGCATGCGGAAGTTATTGTAAATGAAGTTGCCTGGATGGGCAGTATAATAAATTCCAGTTCAGACGCGAATGCTGAATGGATTGAATTAAAAAATACCGGGAGCGAAAATGTGGATGTGTCAGGATGGATTTTGGTTGCCGGGGATGGTACGCCAAATATTTTGTTTTCCAGTCAATGCACGAATCTTGTTATCGACGCGGGGAGTCTTTTTCTTCTTGAGCGAACGGATGATGAAAGTGTCCCTGGAATTTTGGCTGATTGTATTTATACAGGCGCCTTAGGAAACACAGGTGAAAATTTGACGCTTAAGAATGCAAGTGGCGGTACCGTGCAATTTTTGAATTTTTCAGTTGCTTGGTCTGCAGGGGATAATGCAACCAAAGAAACAATGCAATGGAACGGTTCATCCTGGGTTACAGCCGCGCCGACACCCAAGACGGCAAACGAGGCGGAAAGTTCATCACCTCCGCCGGCATCTTCGGACGACACCGGTAGCGCGGATACCGGAGGCATAGTGCGGGAGGGCGGCGGCGGTTTTGCTTTTTCCTCTGCCAATGCCGTAGAGTCCAAAAAGATTAAAATTCAGATTACAACTAAAATGTTTGCCTTTGCGGGAAATCCATTATCGTTTGAAGCCATAACCTATGGCCATAACGGGGAACGATTATATAACGGCAAGTATTTTTGGAATTTCGGGGACGGAGATTTCCGCGAAGCGCAGATGAATAACAAGGAGAAATTCACCCACACTTATTTCTACCCCGGAGACTATGTGGTGTCTGTGGAATACTACTTAAATGGCTATTCGGACATTCCCGAGGCTTCGGAGAAAATCGCCATTAAAATAATCGGGGCGGATATTGTGATATCCAACACGGGAGATGAAAAAGATTTTTTCGTGGAATTAACTAATAACGGAGCTTACGAAGCCGATATTTCCAGGTGGATTCTCTCAAACAGCGGACAAAATTTCTTTTTTCCTAAAAATACGATTTTAGGTTCAAAAAAGAAAATAACTTTGTCTTCAAAAATTACCAACTTTTCCATCGCTGACAAAAATAATCTTAAATTACTGAATTCGGAGGGTAATGTGATTTTTGACTACGCGTCTTCTTTGATGTCGGCCGCGCCGGTCGTTGTTCCAATTAAAGAGAAGGCTCTGCCACAGGCACCTGTCCAGATTAAAAGAGAAGTTTCAGCCGACAAACTCCCGGTTGAACCATTTAAAGATGAAAATGAAAAAAAACCGGAGTCGGAAAAACCTGCGCCCGCTTTGAACTTAGCCGCTTCGGTCGTAGAAAGCGATGCGGGCGAAAACAATTCCAGCATTTCATATATGCCTGTCGTTATTTCCACCATTCTGATTGGAACTTCCGCTGGCGCGGTATACTTTATTCGCCAAAGAAAAATTCTTCCAGAAGCCGGAAGCGATTTTAAAATACTGGATGAGTGATTGGTATAAAAGACAATTTCTGTTATATTTCTCTTATGTCGCTAAAAATCGGAATTGTGGGACTTCCAAATGTCGGCAAATCAACGCTTTTTAACGCGCTGACGAAAAAAAATGTCCCGGCGGAGAATTATCCCTTTTGCACCATTGATCCATCGGTCGGCATTGTGCCAGTACCTGATAAGAGGCTCATTAAACTTTCGGAAATTTCTAAATCTAAAAAAACAATTCCCGCCGTGGTGGAATTTGTGGATATTGCGGGATTGGTCAAGGGCGCATCCGAAGGCGCTGGACTCGGCAATAAATTCCTTTCGTATATCCGCGAAGTGGATGCCATTATTGAAGTGGTGCGGATTTTTGAAGACAAGCAGATGATCCATGTGCATGACAAAATCGACCCGCTTTTTGATATTGAAGTCATAAACTTTGAACTGGAGACGGCGGGAATAAAAAAGCCTATACTGTATGTTTTGAATACATCCGAAGCGGTGGATAATGTAAAAAAAGATTTTATTTCTAAATTACCCGGGCCATATCTGATAGTTGATCCCATTTTTGGCACCGGCTTGGATAATTTAATTAAAACCGGTTATGATTTGCTAAATCTAATAACTTTTTTCACTACCGGAGAAGACGAATCGCGAGCTTGGACGACATTGCACGGAGCGACAGCCCCTTTCGCGGGCAAATCAATTCATACTGATTTTCAGCAGAAATTTATTCGCGCGGAAGTTGTCGCTTATGAAAAATTGGTGGAAGCCGGCAGTTTCGCCAAAACCCGAGAAAAAGGCTGGGTACGCACCGAAGGCAAGGAATACATAGTAAAAGATGGTGATGTTATTGAGTTTTTGATTTAGTGTGCTTGTAGGTAAATATTGCATATGCTAGAATTACCTACAACACAAAAATGGAAAATAAATCACTACAAAGATTCAAGGAATTTTTAGACTCTGGGACCAAGGAAGCGAAAGCGACTCAGATTGCCTTATGCATTCTTGCTATATCTTCTTTGCCCGTACTTATTTTTGTAGCAGCTGCCATAGGTAATGCTGTGCAGGTTTTCAAACAGTTTGAGGGTTCAAAAGGTTTAAGCAAAGGACAGATAAGAAATTCAATGAATCATCTTCGTCGCCAAAAACTCATCGAATACATCTCCGACAAAAACGGCAAGATCACGGTGAGGATAACAAAGAAAGGAAAAATGAGAATCAGGGAATTCGACATCGAATTGATGAAAATCAAAAAACCTAACAAGTGGGACGGAAAGTGGAGGCTGGTCATGTTTGATATTCCCATGAGATTTACTAAAGGTCGGGAGGCTTTAAGGTTTCATCTGAAAGATCTAGATTTCTTCCAATTTCAAAAATCCGCTTGGATCTATCCGTATCCCTGCGAGGATGAAATAATTTACATTGCTGATTTCTTTGGAGTGGGGAAGTATGTGGAAGTTTTAACTGTGGAAAATATTTCAAGAGATGAAAAATTAAAAAAATACTTTCGGCTAGCGTAATTTCACTTTGTTGGTAAATCTAGCATATGCGGAAATTACCAACAAGTATGCGAAGCATGTATTGGGTCAGAGGTGTGATATAGTATGAGTAAATATAATAAAATTATATTTATTAATTTGCCCAAATCTTATGTTTAAGCGAATTTATTTTTTTTATCTGACTTATTTGATGGCGATGGTGTATAGCCAGACGCTTATGATGCTTTGGTTTCTCCAAAATAACATTTCGTATATCGGAATGCTGTTGTATTTTTTGGCTATTTATTTGCCTATTCTTCCGCTCGCTTTTATTTTAAAAGGGAGAAAGTTTAAAAGCAGGCCTTCGCTTTTGTTCGGGATGGCCGCTAGCGCCGGAGGGGTGCTGGTGTTAAATTTTTTAACTGGACATGCGTATTTGGTTTTTGTCGCCTCTCTCCTTTTTTCGCTCAATACTTTATTTTTTTGGACGATATACAGCGCGATGCATTTCCAATATAGCCACAATGAAGAACACGGTTTCAAAAGCGGAGCCTATTATTTGCTTGTGCCGATTTTAAGTGTCTTTTAAGCGCCGTTTACAGGGTTAATCGTGGAGAAATTCGGGTATCATTTTCTTTTTTGGACTTCAATGCTGTTTTGTTTGATTCCTTGTCTGCTAGTTTTTTCTCTGCCGAATTTTGATTTTCAGTTCAGGGCCAAAGAGGCTCTTTTTGGCACCAAACACCCTTTACTTGTCGCTCTGCAAGGATGCGTGTTTATGTTTACCATAAATATTATTCCAATTTTCACTTTTTTTTTATCGCTACGCCTTTGAAACTCGGCAGTTTTTTCGGCTACCTTGCCATTTTTGCCGCGGTTGCCGCTTTATTTAATGCAAGAATGTCCGATAGGATAAAAAAGCGCGCTTCTTTCTTTTATATTTTTGCTATTTTAAATTCTCTTTCTTTCATTCCCCTGGTGCTTTCCAAATCCATTGCGGGATGGCAGATTTTTTCCGGAATCAGTAATTTTGCTTTCGGTCTTGCCAACCCATTCAATCTGGCTATGATACTAGATCACAACGAGCATGACATCATGGATGTGATGCTGGGCAGGCAGGTTTATTCGGGCCTTGGATCAATTTTTATAATTTTGTTTTTGCTTGGCACTTATTACATAACCTCGTCATTGCAAACCGCCCTGATCTGGAGCGCGCTTGTTCCGCTTTCATATCCGGCGGTCGCTTATTGCCAAAGGTTGTATTTAAAGAAATAAATATGATTTGGTACATTCAATAATATATTGCTTTATTTTTCATATTTGGTACAATTGAAACATGAGTCTAGCCGATGCAAAACTGAATGTTTCACTTAGAAGTTCACTTTCTAAATATTCAAATTCTTCTTTAAGGAG
>JBBUHH010000013.1:0-1210 GCA_038055775.1 Patescibacteria group bacterium
ACGACGAGCATCATCTAGAAAATTACGGCAAGGCCGGACGCAGGCGCTGGAAAGGCATCCGCCCGACCGTGAGGGGTACCGCCATGAACCCAGTAGACCATCCATATGGAGGAGGCGAAGGCAGACAGGGACGCGGCACCAAAAGACCAAAAACTATGTGGGGCAAAGTTACCGGTGGACGCAAAACCCGCAAGCCAAAAAGATATTCTCAGGTGTTTATCGTCTCTCGCCGAAAGACGGGGAAGAGTAAGGCGTAATTATTCCCCTCTTTGAGGGGTGGACTTTGTACTCAAAGGACGGGGTGGATGCATTTATCTCTTAATTACCACCCCCAACCCCCTCCTTAATCAAGGAGGGGGTATCCAGCTTTATTACTTAGGCACTTTTCATAGTTGCAAAATTTTGCAACGAGTATATACTCGCTTTTGAAATGAAAGGCATCCAGCAAAGAAAGGGGGTGAAGGGGATGCCAAAAATGAAAATTAAGGCCCTGCGACGAAAAAGACGTCGCATGGCCTCGGGGCAGATTAGGGCATGGCTAGGGAAATAGCCATGCCGTACTGGGAGACGCCAAGTTGGATTATCGGCGTCTCCCTTTTTTGTTGACATTTTACCTATATTTGCTAGTATAAAGTATATGAAAACTACTATTCAAAATTTAACACTAACTATCCAGGTTTTTAAAGAGGGCAAGTATTTCGTTTCTTACAATCCCGAACTAAAAGTGGCAAGTTGCGGCAAAAGTATTGATGAAGCTAAAGACAAATTAAAGGAAGCGATATCCGGTTTTTTAAAAGTAGCTAAAGAAATGAATACTTTGGACGAAATAATGGAAGAAGCCGGTTTTTCTTATAAACAACATAAATGGTTTGCTCCAGAACTTTTAGTTATGGACCGGTTATCTTTGGCATTTTAGTTTTATGCCGAGGATAACCCCTATTCACTATAAAAAATTAGTAAAAATTTTTGAGTATTTGGATTTTCATTTAGATAGACAAGAGGGCGATCATTTGGTTTTTGTAAAAAATGGAATAAAGAGACCTATAGTTATACCTATGTATAAAGATGTGCCTATTTTTATTATTAAGAATAACTTAGATTCAGCTGGTATCTCACGAAGCGAGTATCTAAAAATTTCTGCAATTGTTTAAGGTTTTCTTAATCCACACTTTAAACTTGCGTTATATATATATTGGTTGTAGCCTTTTAG
>JBBUHH010000014.1:0-8103 GCA_038055775.1 Patescibacteria group bacterium
AAAACCTATGTAGTCATTGAAGCGAACCTAGATGAAATAGGAAAAATGCTTGGCGGGTGGATTAAATCCACAAAGGAAAGATAAGCGAAACACCCTCTTTTTTGGAGGGTGTTTCTAGAGAATGGAAGTGCCGGGAGGCACCCACACCGACGTTGTCGTTCGGGTTGCCATTCCAGTTGTTGACGTTGAGACCGTTCTCGTTGAAGTTGCCGACACACGAGACGTTACCGGCGTCAACCTGCGTGAAGTTTTTTGCTTATCTTCATCCAAGTCAGCGAGAATTGAGTTTTACCGTTTTTGCAAACCTATATACTCTTTTCTCTGTATTTATCTAGAAGTACCTATTTAAAAAACAGGACCTTCATTAAAGAGAAGCAAGAATTTCCATCTCTATCTTTTACCGTACTCTATCGTTATCCGTAAACAACAATAATCTGACGGTCTCTTAAAGAAGAGTTTCTCGCGAAGTTGAACCGTAATCCAACTTACATTAGCAAGATATAAATATACTAACTGATTACATTAAAAATAGAAAGACCTCGCGAGAAGTATAACTTTCACGAGGTCTGACGAACCTCGTGGTCCGTACTTGTCATAGACAAGATTTAAATAATATAAGAATCACTTACCCCAGAGCCTCCGCGCCCCACAAAAAAATTGGCGCGGAGGCTCAAGAATTCAAGAGGGATAAGACCTCAAGAACTCAAGAATCATAACTTCAGGGAGGCACCCACACCGACGCCGTCGTCCGGGTCGCCATCCCAGCCGTCGACGCCGAGACCGTCCCCGACGAAGCCGCCGACACACGAGACGTCACCGGCGACAACCCGCGTAGTCTTCACAGTCTGCTCCGAGCACGCCGCCCAGTAGTTCGGGTTGGAGCGCTTGCCGGTGCGACGATAGACGAGGATGTCTTTCGTCACCTCGGCGATCGTCGTCGGCCTCTCATACTCGGGTGGCAACATCGCCACGTGCTCTTCGGGCGTCTTGCGCGTCGAGCCCGGAACGATCTCCCGGAGCACGACGTAGAGGTGCGGTTCGAGCGTCGCGACATCCGTGTGCGGCTGTCCCGCGTGCCACGGATCGGTGTTGAAGTAGAACTTCGGCTGCTCCGTCGGCGGATGCAGTTCGAGCCACTTCGCGACCGTCAGGGGGCTGCCGTTGATTTCCGGCACTCCCACGAAGGCGAAGTGTGTGTCCGCCACCAGCTTGCCCTTGTAGAAGGGGCACGCGGACTGCATCACTTCCTCGATTCGGGGATCGAACTTCTCGGTCGGGCCATAGTAGCTAGCCCAATCGTTCAAACCCCACACCCGAACCACGTTCTGCGTTGTCGTTGTCATTTTGTTGTCCTCGTTTTTCCCCAGATTCGCTCCGGGTACTATTTTGCGGCGTCGTCTTTTGTTTGAGAGACGAGCTTTTAAAGTCCTAAAATTTTAAGGCACTAGAAGCTCGTCTCTGGAAGTAAATTCTTGTTAAAGAACATTCAAAAACCGTCCCGTACTATAACAAATAAATCGCTGTATGTCAAGGAAAAAAATTCAAGAGATATCTATATTTTATGATATTATATTGTCATGGAACTGCCGGAAAAACTGCTGAAACCATACAACCCTAAAGAAACCGAAGAAAGAATATACAAGCTATGGGAAGATAGCGGTTTTTTTAACCCGGATGTGTGCGTAAAAAAGGGAGTGACCAAAGAAAATGCCGAATCTTTTTCTATTGTTCTGCCTCCGCCAAATGTCACAGGAAACCTGCATACTGGCCACGCGCTGATGCTTGTTATTGAAGATATCATGGTCCGCCACGCGCGAATGACCGGAAAAAAAACCTTGTGGCTCCCCGGCACAGATCATGCGGCTATTGCCACCCAAGCTAAAGTTGAAAAAATTTTGGAAAAAGAAGGTGTCCGCAAGAATGATCTAGGACGAGAAGAATTTTTGAAAAGAGTGGAAAAATTTGCCAAAGAATCGCATGACACAATTGTGAATCAGTGCAAAAAAATGGGAGCTTCGCTTGATTGGTCTCGGGAAGCGTTCACTCTGGATGAAAAAAGAAATTTAGCCGTGAGAACTGCTTTTAAGCAAATGTATGATGATGGGCTTATTTACCGAGGATGGAAAATTATAAATTGGGACCCAAAGGGACAAACAACTATCTCTGATGATGAAATAATTCACGAGGAAAGAAAAACAAAATTGTATACATTTCGATATTCTAAAGACTTCCCTATTCCTATATCAACAACAAGACCGGAAACCAAACTTGGTGATGTTGGTGTTGCGGTACATCCCGAAGGAAAATGGAAAAAATACATTGGACAATTATTTTCAAATATAGAATTTGCTGGAACTAAACTTATTATAAAAATAGTTGGAGATGAAGAAGTTGACCCCGAATTTGGAACGGGTGCAGTAGGACTTACGCCCGCACACAGTCTAGTCGACTGGGAAATTGCAGGGCGGAACTCCCTGCCAAGACACCCAATCATAAACGAGTTTGCGAAAATGGTTGATACAGGACATCTGACTGAAGGTAAAAAAACGACTGAAGCTCGTGAAATAGTGGTGAATTGGCTGAAAGAAAATAATTTGATGGAAAAAGAAGAGGAAATAAAACAAAGCATCCCAACAGCAGAACGCACCGGTGGAATTGTAGAATCACTTCCAAAGCTACAATGGTTCGTGGATGTGAATAGAAAGATTCCCTCCCGTGGAAATAAGTCTCTAAAAGAGCTGATGCTTGAACCGGTGCGAGAAGGTAAAATAAAAATCCTGCCCGAACACTTTGAAAAAGTTTATTTCAACTGGATAGAAAATCTGCGGGATTGGTGTATCTCGCGGCAAATCTGGTACGGGCATAGAATTCCTGTGTGGTACCACGAACCGATATGTATACCAAAAACTGGAAAAGAAGACCTAGTCGGTAAATGTTTAGAAATGATAGTGAGCGCGGAGAAGCCGACCTGTAAATATTGCGACGCGGGTTATATTCAAGATGAAGACACTTTAGACACTTGGTTTTCTTCGGGGCTTTGGACTTTTTCCACACTCGGCTGGCCAAATCAGACAGAAGACCTAAAAAACTATCATCCGACCTCTGTGCTGGAAACCGGCCACGACATTCTTTTCTTTTGGATTGCCCGCATGATCTTGATGTCGCAATATCTTTTGGGTGAAGTGCCTTTTCATAATGTTTACCTGCATGGGATGGTACGCACTAAAGACGGCAAAAAAATGTCAAAATCGCTTGGAGAAAAAGCCATTGACCCGCTTGACATCATTGCAAAATATGGAAATGATGCGCTCCGCATGGCGATGATAGTCGGCAACACTCCGGGTAATGACCTGAAACTGGATGAAAACGACATCCGCGGATATGGGAAATTCGCCAATAAAATATGGAACGCCGCCAGATTTGTATTGGAGCAGACAAAAAATTTAAATATAAAAAATATGCCGAAATTAGACAAAGAAGACAAAAAAAACGATGAAGAATTGCAAAAAATACTGGCAGAAGTTTCCAAAGAGATGGAAGAATTTAAATTTTCTATCGTAGCCGAAAAGCTTTATCATTATTTCTGGCACACTTTTGCTGATATTATCATTGAACGGTCAAAGAAAAAAATTATCGAAAACAATAATGCCGACTCGGCGCGGAATCTCCTGTTAAGCCACTTGACCACCCTTCTCAAAGCGCTCCATCCATTCATTCCTTTTGTGACCGAAGAAATATGGCAGATATTATTACCCCGACGCAAGGTCGGGGAGCCGACCGGAGTGTCGACTCTAATGGTTGAAAAATATTTGGATGACTAGCGACCCGAAAATTATTGGCATGGCGTTCTTGGGAGGCATTATACCTTCTCTCTTATGGCTGTGGTTCTGGCTCCGCGAAGACAGGGAGCATCCGGAGCCGAAAGGATTGCTTGCTGTAATATTTATCGTGGGCATGATAGCGGTTATTTTTGTTTTGCCGGTCCAAAAATTCATACAAGCGCACATAATCTCGCACGAGGGACAGCTGATACTTTGGGCAAGCGCGGAAGAAATTATAAAATATCTAGCTGTTCTGATTGTTCTTTATAGAACATCCTACATTAATCAACCTATAGATTGGCCGATGTATATCATCACCGCGGCTTTGGGCTTTGCCGCCCTAGAAAATTCTAGATTTTTGATTCAACCCCTCCAAATGGGACAAGATACTGTCGGCTTATTGACAGGACAGCTTAGATTTCTAGGATCTACTCTGCTCCATACCGTTTCAAGCGGGATTTTAGGCATTTTGCTGGGAATTTCCCTGCGCATGAACCCGATTAAAAGGACATTTTATCTTTTAGGCGGGTTTGCGCTCGCTATTGCCTTGCATAGTCTCTTTAATTTTTTTATAATAAGGAATGGCGGAGATGACTTTTTAAGGGTGTTTGGGTTTTTATGGGTCGCCACAATTATTATGATGTTGCTTTTTGAAAGAGTGCGAAGGATGAACTAAAAAATTATCAACTAATTTATAATAGGATGGAAAAAAAAAGAAGTTTTTGGGATAGATTGACCGGAAATATTCGCGCGGAGGAAGAATCCGAAGAGCCGAAAAGGATTTCAGTAGGAACTCATAGAGGAAACGGAAAAGAAAAAAAACAGGATAAACAAGAAAATAACTGGATTGAAGAAGAAAACGAGGAAGCGGAACTGGCGGTTGATGTCTATGAAACGCCGACAGAAATTATCATCCAGACAATGGTCGCCGGAGTGAAACCGGAAGACTTGGAGCTATCAATCGCCCGCGACATGGTCACCATCAAAGGCAAGCGCGAAGAGTCTAGGACGATAGACGAAGATAATTATTTCAGCAAGGAACTTTACTGGGGAAGATTTTCCCGCACCCTCTCGCTTCCCCAAGAAGTGGAGCCGGAAGAAGTGGAAGCGACAGAAAAACACGGTCTCCTCACCATCAAATTGCAAAAAGTAGACAAAGATAAAACGAATAGCGTAAAAGTGAAATCTCTCTAGGAAACCTCTTCACCTTTGACTGCCAATTCAATCATAGACAAAACATCACTATAACTATCAGTTGGTTTTAACTCTTTAACTTTGGCAAAAAGTATTCTCGCACCAGCTTCGTCTAGAACGTTTAGGGCTATCGGATTGCTTCCTGATCGTCCTCTTTTAGTTTTTAAAGAAATAAAAAAACCTTCACCATCCCGATATAGGGTTGCCGGGAAAGCTCCGATTATTGTTTCGTCCACTTTGATGCCAAGCCTCTCTGTCTTGGGAGGCACAAATTCTTGATTGCTCATAATTATTTTGATAATAAAACTTATTTTAATAAAACGACCTACCGGTGCCGAGACCCAGGATCGAACTGGGGACCTCTTCCTCTTCAGGGAAGCGCTACTACCAACTGAGCTATCTCGGCATATACCAAACTGACTTACTTATAATACTAAAAAATACAGATTTTGCAATTATACTCTTTCTTGGTATAACATATTGTGCTATACTGTAACTTATGACAATATGCCGATTATGTAATCAAAAATTTAAGAATTATGAATATCGATGCCGAACGAGATGTGGGTCGTGCAATACAAAAATCAGAAGATTTCGAGCAAAAGCGGCTGCAATTAAATATTTGGGAGGTAAATGTGTAAAATGCGGATGGAGTGGAAATCAAGCCGCACTTCAATTTCATCATAAAGATCCAAGCAAGAAAGATTTTATCATTGGTAATGTCGCAAACAAAAGTTGGGACTCCATAAAGAAAGAAATGCAAAAATGTATTTTATTATGTGCAAATTGTCACATGATTGAACACAGCACGAAAAACGAGGAAATATTTTTAAAAGAAGTTCTTAATTATAAAGGCAGAACACTAAAATTTTAAGATAAATCCCAGGCATTATCTCTTTAAATTCTGAATCATGTTGCTGACATTATTCAGCTCGCTTTTTGCCCCATTGTATACGCCTTTCACCTGCTCAATATAGGGCTGGATAAGAACATATCCGCCGATAGCAGCACCGATAATCACTACCCAATACAAAGCGTTCATTACATTCGCCCAGCGCTGAGAACTCCTCATAGAGCGCAGAATTTTATTATTCTCTTCTCCCAGCCTGACGCTCCTATTTAAAAGTTCCCTTTCCTCCGGCGACATAGATAAATACTAGCAAAAATAAATAGAAAAATCCAATTCCAAATCGGCTTCTTATATGCTAGATTATACGGATAGTCCCCGTAGTTAAATGGATATAACTTCTTCGTCCTAAGAAGAAATTGTCAGTTCGATTCTGGCCGGGGACACAAAAGTCCAAAAGAGCAAAACATTTTGCTCTTTTGGACTTTTGTGTCAACCGCAGCGATGTTTTGCGAGTACGCAAAACCGCGAGGGGTGGGCTACGAAAATTTCGAGCGGCGGCGAGAAATTATTTGTAGCCACAATTCAGGGCTTGATCATGTAGTATATATTTTGACCATATTTTCATATCTGTGGATAACTTTGACTTTGTGTTTGCTCGTATGATATACTGTGCGTAGCACTTGGATGGGCTTGCCCTCTCACGGTCAATGTTTATCCAAACCGTAGCCAAGTGCCACTAAAGAATCCGCCCGCAAGGTGGGTTTTTTAGTTCCCAATCATTCTATTTAGTCGTCTTCGGGATTACCATAATTCATTCTTCTTTTTCCTGTAACTTTATCAACTTTCCAGTGTGGAATAATGCTCCAAAAATATTTAGGCGCAGTGCTAACTTTTTTTACAATCACCCGCACTCTAACTCCTTCTAATACTGACACAAACTCATAATAAACTACATCAACCAGTATTTTTTCATTTCTATGATTACTTCTATTTAACTCAAAAATTTTCCGTTCCGAAAAACCTTGGATTGTATTTGATAATTTTAATATCTTTGGTGCTAAGTGCAATAATTTTAATCGTATATATTGGTCGTCTCGCGAGCGAGCGTGATTTTTACTTTTAAATTTTAAATGTTCAAGCCCTTTAGCATTGAAAATTATCTTTTCTTTAAAATATGGACAGTAGATCTCACCAATCGACCTGTATAATTCCTCACTATTTGACTTGAGTCTATTAAATTGTTCATTTTGGATTTCTCTTTTTAACCTTTCAACATCTGAAAACAGGATCGCACGGATACCGACCTGCTGCGCCCCTTTCATGTTTTTTTCTTTGTCATCAATAAAAACCGCTTCTTTGGGAGAAATGCCAAGCCTATTTAAAACAAACTTATAAATTTTTGTGTTGGGTTTTTTATCCTTAATATCCGAGGAGCTGAAGAGAAAATCAAAATATTCTTCCAGTTGGTATTTGGATTTTTAAAAGTCAAACATGTCTTCATAACTATTGGTAAGTAAAATTAGTTTATATTTTTTCTTTAATTCTTTTGCATATTCAAGCATTGGGAAATTTACAACATAAGAGTTCAGGAACATATTTTGAATTTCCCGGGCAGCCATTTTAACACCCAGCTTGTTTCTAAAATTTTCCCAAAATTCAGCGGGGCTTACTTTCCCTGTTTCATAAGGAAACTCCAATTCCCTAAAGACTTTTTCAATTTCTTCTTTACTTTTTTCGCACTTTACAGACAAATTGGCAGAAAAATCCTTTAAAAGGTGTCCGTGAGTAAAGACCCCTCCCCAGTCAAAAATCAGATATTTAAAATTTAATGACATAATCTAAACTAAGATAGTCCGAGCAACTCCACAATCTTCGGCTTATTGAAGCCAATAACCATTTGATCTCCTATGAAAATAACCGGCACGCCCATTTGCCCGCTTTTTTCAATCAACTCTTTTCTTTTCTCCGGGTCGGCGGCGACATTGTAATCGGTGTAAGTGATATTTTTCTCCTTAAAAAAGTCTTTTGCCATGTGGCAAAAATGACAGGACGGGGTTGAATAAATTGTTACATTTTTCATAAAATTTTTTAAATATTATTTTCTAATGTTCCTATAATATCATACTTGCCCTAAAAGTAAAATAGAGATATATTTTATATGTTTGCGGGATTAGTTTAGTGGCAGAATGAGTCCTTCCCAAGGATTAGACGGGGTTTCGATTACCCCATCCCGCACAA
>JBBUHH010000015.1:0-3632 GCA_038055775.1 Patescibacteria group bacterium
TAAAATAATTCCCGATGAATTAAATTTTTATCGCAAGATGAATTTACCGCTTCCAAGGCTTTGCCCTAACTGTCGAACATTTGAAAGACTGAAACAAAGGACAGGTATTGAACTTTACAAACGCTCTTGCCAATGTGACGGAGAAAATTCAAAAAATAATCTTTACAGAAACACCATTTCTCATGCGCATGGTAGTGAACCCTGTTCTGTTTCGTTTGAGACATCGTATTCTCCCGACAGACCGGAAATAGTATACTGCGAAAAATGTTACCAGCAGGAGGTGTATTAGTGTTGTTGATTGTGCTAAAATAATAAAATTATGAGTTGGATTTTACTGACTTTTATCACCGCGGTATTCTTTGGTGTCTATAGTTTTTTTATTAAAGTGTCGTCAGGGCATATTAATCAGATAGCCGGAGCGCTTATCTTGCAAGCAGTAGCCGCATTGGTTGGAGGGATAAGCTTGCTATTTTTGAAATTTACAAATAGCCCGATTGAAATTTCTAATAAAGGAGTATTTTATGCTATCTTAGCGGGATTGTTTATAGGCTTGGCGGAGATAGCGACTTTTTTTGTGTTCTCAAAAGGAGTCACCCTTTCTTTAGGTTTGCCGATAATTGTCGCCGGTTCGGTTGTTTTCGGGTCCCTTTTGGGTATTTTATTTTTGAAAGAAGTCTTAACTCCGATTCATCTCCTAGCAATGCTTTTGGTTGTAATTGGCATCGCGCTTTTGGTCAAGTAAATTTTTGCGCTAGGACTTACCTAACGCAACTAAATGATTTTTATAGAACCTTACCATCTTAAACATATGTAAAAGATAGTAAGGAAATGAAAAACCGTCCCTCCGAATGGACGATCTTCCATTGGTTGGGGACGGTCAAGATGATTCCAGCAGGGCCACCCTTTGCCCTGCGGTGAAGGGGATGTCTTCCCCCTCATGTAAAAGAACTGCCGAGAATTGGCTCCTTTCGTAGCCAATTCCCAAGATGTATCCTGCTCCCAGGAGAAAGAATGTCGCTCCTTCTCCCGTGATTATTTCCCGGTGGTCGCGTAAGAACGCAACCACCCGCGCTTCCGACCAACCTGTGGATTTTTCGGGGAACAAGTCCCCTAAAATAAATGG
Source organism: Patescibacteria group bacterium (assembly GCA_038055775.1). Lineage (GTDB taxonomy): Bacteria > Patescibacteriota > Minisyncoccia > Phycocordibacterales > UBA9973 > UBA9973. The sequence continues at coordinate 1,124 of JBBUHH010000015.1, forward strand.
CTCGATCGTTTCAAAAACGGTCGCCATGGTTGCGGGCATGGGTCCGCGTTTTCCTACCACCTTGAGGAGAACACTCTCCCTCCCCAAAGTGATTGTTTGGAGATCTCTCTCCAATGTTTCCGTGCCTTCGGTGGCACCGACCTCAAGCCCCTCGAAGAGGGGTTTCAAGTATTTCTTATTCATTTTTCAAATTCCTTTCTTGTAATCAAAATAATATACTGTCACAAAATGTACTATTTTATTTTTTATTAGGGCTTTAAAAACCAAAATATATTGAGAAATATAGCTTAAAATGCATTCGAAATTATGTCAGAAAAGTTGACATTTTTACCAAGATAGAGTAGTGTGCGACTTATGGATAACTTACATCAAATACTGGAGCGCGCGGGGTTAAACAAGCGCGAGGCGGCGCTTTATCTTGCTTTGCTCAAAATGGGACCATCTTCCATCCTATCTATTGCAAAAAAAGCAGAAATGAAACGCCCGACTGCTTATCTGGTTATTGATGAACTAGCAAAAAAGGGATTAGTGGCGGAAGTGCCGAAAGAGAAAAAGAAAAAATATGTCGCGCTTTCTCCCGAAAGGTTGGCTGATGCCTTGGAGGACAGGGCGATGGTGCTGAAGCGGGCATTGCCTGAACTTCTTTCTTTTTACAGGGGACAGACCGACCGACCGCATGTGCAGATATTTGAGAGCAAGGAAGGCATGCTCAATGTTTATCGGGAGATAACGCACGACAAAAGTATTAAAGAAATTCTAGCCTATGTAGATCCGGCGAGTGTACCAAAAGAATTTAACGAAAACTGGGAACTTTTCGTGGAACTTTTTTCCAAGCGTTCCGTGCGAGGGCGCGAGCTGGTTACTAAAAGATCTGCCGAGCATTTTTACATCAAAAAAGTAAACCGGCTTCCGAATCATGAAACAAGATACGCGCCGGAAGAAATAAAATTTTTCAGCGATACGGTTATTTATGGAAACAAAGCCGCAATTTTTTCCTTCAAGAAAAGTTTCGCGATGATTATTGAAAGTGAAGACGCAGTACAGTCGCTCAAATCTCTTTTTGAACTGGCGTGGAGGTCGGCGGGGGAGCGTTAAAGTTCGTGATGGAAGACTTGCTGAGGGGGTGAATTTTTATAAAAAAAGTATATTATGTGAGATATGGATTCCGAAACCAAAAACTGCCAAAATTGCAAAAAAGATTTCATTATAGAAACTTTGGATAAAGATTTTTATGAGCGAAACAAAATTCCAGCTCCGACTTTCTGTCCGGAATGCCGTTTGATACGCCGGCTGGTTTGGCTCAATGACCGGTATTTATATTTCGTAAACTGCAAACTGTGCGGAGTAAAAACTCTTTCCGCTTACGGAGAGGAGTCTCCCCTTACTGTTTATTGTCACGATTGCTGGTATTCGGATAATTGGGATCCGATGAATTTTGGGCGGGATTACGATTTTTCAAGAAACTTTTTTGAACAATGGGCTGATTTGATGAAAGATGTCCCGACTCGTTCCAGAGTTGTGGACGGTCTTATGGTTGAAAGTAATTACACAAACCTGATTTCAAATTTAAAAAGATGCTATTTGATTTTCAATTCGGATTTTAGCGAAGACTGCCTATACGGCACAGAAATTGAAAATTCAAAAAATTCCGTGGACAACCTGATGATTGATACCTGCGAAGAAGCTCACGAGTGCGTAAATTGCCAGAACTGCAACCGGATTTTTTATTCCACCGACTGTCTCAATTCGAGCGGCATATGGTTTTCCTACAATCTCTCCGGCTGTATGGATTGTTTCGGTTGCGTGAACTTAAGAAATAAAAACCACTATATTTTCAACGAACCCTATTCCAAGACAGATTACGACAACAAAGTAAAAGAAATATGGGAAAAGACTTACGCGAATCGTTTGCATTTTATGGAAAAAGCAGAAAGTCTTCGCAAAGATTTACCGCGAAGATTCGCTCATACTCGTCAGGTCAAAAGCGTTACTGGCGACTACATTTATACTTCTAAAGAAGTAAAAGACGGATATATTGTTTCCGGAGCGCAGAATTGCCGATACCTTATGTGGCTGGTTGTGCCGCCCGCTAAAGACTGCATTGACTATACTCAATACGGGGACAATGCGGAGCAGGTTGTGGAAACTTTAAGTTCCGGCATCAATATCTCCCGAATTTTTTATTCAAGTTTTGTTTTCAAAAATTCAATTAATGTTTGGTATTCAAACAATTGTTTTAATTCCGAAAATCTTTTTGGTTGTGTCGGCGTGAGAAAGAAAAAATATTGTATTCTGAACAAAGAGTATTCCAAAGAAGAATATGAAAGGGTGGTTGAAAAAATCAAACTTCAGATGGATGAAATGCCCTTTAAAGACAAAAGTGGCAATATCTACAAATTCGGCGAATTTTTCCCGATTGAACTTGCCCCAAATTATTACAATCAAAGCAGTGCTCAGGAATTTTTTCCTCTTCATGAGCCGGAAGTTTTGAAGAGGGGATATAAATGGA
>JBBUHH010000016.1:0-10287 GCA_038055775.1 Patescibacteria group bacterium
GCTAGAATACAATTAATTAGTTGATTTTCTTTCCTAAAAAAGGGGTACCTTACGTCTTCTTTCTCTTCTAACATCCATTCTTTAGAAAATGCTAGCGCGCGATTTTTAATTTCATTTGGGCTTATCATAAATTCTATTTCATACCAACGCTTTATTTTTATCCCCGCATAAAGTCAAATGTTTAAAATCCCAAATAAGAAAACGCAGAGCTGAAGAATCATCTGATTTTATTTTACTCGTAAGAAGTTTTTCAATATTTTTTGCAAATTCACTCTTGCCACGAGAATACGAATCATTAGCATTATGACCTTTCAACAGAGATACAACGATAGCATTTGATGGCTCGAGAAAGAAACTGGCTAGACTGTCTTCGCTCGGCTTTCTGCCATATTTTTCCAAACGCAAAAAAGCAAAATCTTCTTTATATCCTATATATGCGGTATCGGGATATGAGCCAACTTTTACTCCCAATTTATTAGCCGATTGGCACGAGAGTGCGTAAGTAATTTTATCCGCCAATATTTCAGCATTGGTATTAATATCAACAAGTGTTTCACCGTTTTCTCCCGCAACTTCATTACTATTGCCATGTCCATTTAAAACGACAAGCGTTGGTTTTTTCTTTTTTACCACACTTTCAAATTCCTTGCGGTTGGCTCGTTTCCGATTGAGATCAATAACCGCATATCCTTTTTGTTCGGCTAGTTTCAGATATTTTTTTGCCCATGCCGAGATATACCGAGTAGTATAATCATATTCAGGTCTAGTTACTAAAAGATGTTGCTTCATATAAAATGCCATCTTTAAGTCCTTGTAAAAAAGTCATTTCTATTTCTATCATTTTTTTGCCGTTTTCATCTCCTCTACGAACCGATTCAATAATCTGGTCTTTTGTAAATTCACCATTGGAGCCAAGTGAAACAACCGCATCAGCTGGCAATGTTTCAAGACGCGTCATAACAAGATTTTTTATTTCATTATTATTGTCGTTTTCACTCATTTTTTCTGTTAAATTATTTTCAATTCAATAAGTTTCTCTATAATCAACTCGCCTAGTTTTGTTTCATTATTGATTTCTAAAAAAGCGACATTCCAAGTAACTGGTCCGGTTTCTGGGACAACCAAAACAACCTCATTTCTTAGGTTTAGCGGCAAATTTGCATATACTTTTAGAAAACGATCCTTATTTTTCATTGATTATAGTGTATCATATTTTAAAACTTTTTGTACATCATTCACAAGTTGCGTTTTTATTTCACATTATGCTACAATATGTTCACAACTGAATAGCATTTTATCGAGAGTGGCGGTATCCTCCTTCGTAATAACTACGGACGGAGAACGAGAATTGGCTCGTGGACCCCACAGCAACCCTGAGAAAGTAGAATTACTTCTCGAACGGGTGCTAACTCCAACCCTAACGGGAAAGATACCTAGTCATTATTTTTCCTGCATTATCAGGAATTTTTTATTTCTATGACCCTTCCATAGATTGCTCAGGGTCATGGTGAGTAAAATTGAACCATGAAGAAAACCGCTGAATTTGTAAGCCCAAAGCATCCGGATAAAATCTGCGACTTCATCGCCGACAGTATCTTGGACGCCTATTTGGAAAAGGATAGAGAAAGCCGAGCCGGAATTGAAGTGATGGGCGGACATAATTTGATCACAATCAACGGCGAAGTGACTTCCAAAGGCAATCCGGATGTAGAAAAATTGGTTAAAGAAATTGTCGGACCGAAATACAAAATTATAATCAATATCGCCCTGCAAAGTCCGGAAATCGCGCAGGGTGTGGACAAGGGCGGAGCCGGAGACCAAGGAATCATGAAAGGCTACGCCACAGATGAAACTCCTGAATATCTGCCTCTGGAATATGTCCTTGCCCGCGATCTGTGCCAAAAAATATTCGCCGTTTATCCGTATGACGGCAAAACGCAAGTCACAATAGAAAATGGAAAAGTGCTGACAGTTGTCGCCAGTTTCCAAAATACGATAAACGAAAAACTTTTAGAATTGGTTAAAAAAATAATCAAGGCGGATGAGTACCTGATAAATCCAGCCGGAGAATGGACAAAGGGAGGGTTTGACGCAGACGCCGGACTTTCCGGTAGAAAATTGGTTATTGATAATTACGGACCGCAAATTTCAATCGGCGGGGGTTCATTTTCCGGCAAGGATGCCACCAAAGTAGACCGCTCCGGCGCATATATGGCGCGCTATGTCGCTAAAAATTTAGTAGCGGCGGGATACGGAAAAGAAGTTTTTGTATCAGTCGCATACGCTATTGGTATGGTAGAACCCTTGATGATTGAGGCAGTAAATGAAAAAGGTAAAAACCTTTCGGAGATTGTTCGTAAAAATTTTGATTTTAGCCCAAGAAACATAATAAAAAAACTGGATTTACAAAAACCTATTTTCCGTCAGACATCCGCTTGCGGTCACTTTGGGAATAAAAATCTCCCGTGGGAAAAGATTGAACTCTAAAGGGTTCCACCTTTTATCTAGAATTGGACGCAGTAGCATAAATTTATTTCTCTATCCGGCTCCCTGCCAAGCGTAATATTATTTCGTGCGTGGCGTTTTGGCTGTTTGTAATGACAACAGAATTTTCATCTGCAAAGATGTACATCATCACAATTTGATTATTGCTGTCAAAAAGAATCCGGGCATTTTTGTTCTCAATAATCCCATTTTGAAATTCTTTGATGAGAAAATATTTGGTTTCCGGAGACAAAGTCAGCCCGAAAAACCCGTGCAAATCAAAAAACATTTTGCTTTCCCATAAGCGAAAAGTTTCGAAAACATCGGCGTTGGAACTAACCTTAAGCAGTATGAAAAAATCCTTGCCTCCCGACAAGGCGGGTTGAGTTTCATTATTCACAACTCCCATCAAAAAATTATCGCTCACAAAAGCGTCGCCTCCGGGAACAAAGTTGCCTTTGATAATAGAAAGAAATTGCCTCAATCCCACAACTTTTTTTCCATAAGTAGGATAAATCCCCTCCACTCCGCCCCTTTTTACTTTGGTGGTATCCACCGCATTGCGAACAGTCTGGGCTATCTGGTCCTTGTTTAAATCTTTAATCTCAATAAAAACGCTTTTGTCATTGAAAATGAGCGGCGCGAATTGCTCCTCCACGGGAACAGTAGGAATGTCTCTGGCATCTATCAGATAAGACAATGTAGTCAAGCCGAAGAACATCAGCAGAAAACTTACGAACATAAAAAATTTATTTTTCTTGGCTTCTGGAGCCATTTTTTCTTTTTCATGCTCTTCTTCTCCGTGGATAATTTTTTTAATAAGGCCTCCTCCCCTGTCATCCTCAATTACCTTTGCCATATCTTCAGCATAAGTTTGTATTATTTTATTCTTACTTTCATTATTATTTGCGTTTGGCATCGAAAAAATTTTTATCCGCTTCTTTGATAGATAGGCCGATTCGTCCTTTTTCTCTGTCGACTGATATGATCTTCACCGGCACAATCATACCCTCCTTGATTATATCGCTAACTCGCTCAACGCGAAATGGCGCTATTTCAGATATATGCACCATACCATCGGTGAAGTGATTAAGCCGGACAAATACCCCGAAGTCGGCTATTTTCACAATCTCACCCTTTAAGACTTCACCAACTTTGAACTCGCGGGTCATCTCCTCCACCGTTTTCTTTGCCAATTCCGCCGATTCACCCCTACCGGTAAAATATACTGTGCCGTCGTCTTCAATAGTAATTTCCGCGCCGGATTTTTCTTTGATTTCTTTGATAGTTTTTCCGCCGCCACCGATGACCATTCCTATCATATCCGGATTTATCTTAATAATTAAAATTTTCGGAGCGTTCGGCGAGATATCTTTGCGGGACGCGGAAATTTCTTTTTCCAAAGTATTTAAAATACTCACTCTGGCTGTTTTTGCCTGCGTCATTGCTTCGCCCAATATTTTTATCGGCACTCCTTCCACTTTCACATCAAGCTGTATCGCCGTCACACCAGTTCTCGTGCCGGCTACTTTGAAATCCATATCACCGTGATGATCTTCGGGACCTTGGATATCGGTTAAAATTTTGTACTCAAGATTTTGACCCTGAGCTTTAGCGAAGGGTAAGGAATTTTCAGACCCCTCGATTCCTCGGGGCTTCGCTTCGCTCAGCATCAGTCCCATGGCAATTCCAGCAACTGGCGCCTTGATCGGCACTCCGCCGTCCATCAATGCCAAAGTGGAGGCGCAGATAGAAGCCTGTGAAGTAGAACCATTGGATGCCATAGATTCAGACACCACTCGTATGGTGTAAGGAAAATCCATCGCGGATGGCAGAACCATGGCGAGCGCTTTTTCGGCAAGCGCCCCGTGACCAACTTCTCGACGGTTGGTAAATCCGGCGCGACCGGTTTCTCCGGAAGAATACGGCGGAAAATTGTAGTGATGCATAAATCGTTTCTCTGCTTTTGCCTGCATACCATCCACCATGTGCCTATCTTCCGGCCCGCCCAAGGTTAATACTGAAAGCACATGCGTTCCTCCGCGATAAAAAATTCCGGAGCCATGCAGGACTGAAGAAATTCCTCCAGCTTGCGCATAAAGGACTCGCAGTTCGTCCATTTTCCGCCCATCTGGGCGCTTGTCTTCCTTAATCGCTTTCTCGTGTAAAATTTTGTTTTCTGTGTCGTCAAATAAATTATCTTCCAAAGTAAAATCTTCCCTCTCCGGATACGCGTCCGCAACCATTTTATTCCAGACATTGTGCAGTTCGTCAATCTTCGCCTTCCCCGCTCCGGCAAAAATGGCTTCGGGCATTTTAGGCAGAATGTTTTCGTTAAATAATTTGACTGACTTCGGATCAATCTCTTCTTTTTCTATAACCCTTTTTGGTTTACTTATTTCGGCAACAATTTTCTTTTGAAAATCTTCCAATTTAGTAATTTCTTCGCTCGCCCTAGTCAAAGCGGCTTCTAATTCCTTCTCTTCCGTCTGATGCGCCGAAGCTTCAATCATATTTATATTTCCGTTTTTCCCGCAGACAGTCAGGTCAAATTTATACTTTGCGTCATCCTCGCGCAATTTTGAGGAAACATTTATTTTTAAATCTTCGGAGTCGTACTTGCCTATGCGTACACAGCCGATTGGTCCGTTCCAAGGGATATTGGAAACAGAAAGCGCGAGAGATGCGGCATTTACAGCTAAAATAGTTGAATCATTGTCATCTACAGAAATAACTGTCACAATTACCTGCACCGCGTGACGTATAGACTGGTCAAAAAGCGGACGCAAAGTTCGGTCTATAACCCTGCTTGCAAGTATGGCATCTTCGCTCGGCTTGCCTTCCCTCTTCACAAATCTAGAGCCGGAAATTTTTCCGGAAGCATAAAACTTTTCCATGTAATCCACCGTCAAATTAAAAAATCCGAGTCCTTTCTGTTTGTCATGAGACATACAGACAGTCGCAAGAACAATTGTCTCGCCGTACTTTAACATCACCGAGCCGTGAGCTTGATCCGCTAAATCAGTAAAAATAGCAGTCAAATTTTTTCCACCAATCTCCACACTATATTCTTTTTTTTGCATATGATTTTGCGAAATCATGCCGAGCAATCGTCCATTAAAGCGAGGCACTTCCACTAGCTCGTGTCTAGACTACAGTGTAGTTTCATTATTTTGAAACTCTACTTTGTGTCTAGACGCGAACGGATTAACTTGTAAAATTGACAAACTGCCGATTATAATAGCATTTTTGGTGGAAAAAACAAGAGAGGAAAAAAATTTATGTTACTTACTATCTCGCCCCAATTAGATACTTTCTCGGATTTTCAGAGAGGTCTGTGAAATCATCGGCGACTTCGCGAAGTTTTGCCGATGTTGATTTGCCGAAAGAAATCACTTCCACCTGGGTCATTGTCTGCAGATATTCCACGAGCGGCACGAAGTCCCCGTCCCCGGAAACTATAACCACGGTATCCAAACGAGGCGCAGTCTTGAGCGCGTCTACCGCGAGACCCACATCCCAATCCCCTTTTTTCGTACCTGTGTGAAAAACTTGCAGATCTTTTATTTTGGTTTCAATACCAAGTTTCTCTAGCGCTTCAAAAAAATTCTTTTCATCACCCGCTTCGGTGCGAATCACATACGCCACCGCCCGTACCAGCTTTCTGCCGGCAACCGCATCTTTCAAAACCGCGCCAAAATTAACCCGAGCCTGATATAAATTACGAGCGGAGTGGTATAAATTTTGCGTATCAATGAATACTCCCACCCTTTGTTCTTTGTGTTTTATTACTGTCATATATTATAGTATAGCAGATTTTTGAAACTTGTCGCAGGCGTACTTTTTAGAAAGCCCTGCGCAGGCGGACGCGCCGAGCAGTTCGCTGGCGCAGCAGCGCCAGATAGATTGCTTTATAAAAAGTATGCCAAGAAAGAGTTTCAAAATCTTCCTTACACAAACTCGATTTTCTTCATGAGCGCGTTGTAACGAGTTTTATTTGTTCGTTCCAAATATTTCAAATGAGTGCGCCTATCAGCAACCATCTTGATGAGTCCCCGGCGAGAATGATTGTCTTTCTTGTGCTTTTTCAAGTGCTTTGCAAGTTCATCAATAGCCGCAGAAATAACAGCCACCTGCACCTCTGGAGAACCTGTGTCCTTGTCGTGAATCTGATTTTTCTTAATAATTTTCTGCTTTTTCTTTGTTGCTAACATATTCATATATTAGCATAAAACGAAAAAAATTGCAATATCTGACCGTGTCGCACAATATTGTGTTAAAATGTGCCTATGGCATCGGAAATAGAAAAGCTTCAAAGAGAATTTTTTGAATATCTGGAAATAGAAAAAGGTTCTTCCGCCCGAACAATCGAGAATTACCAGCATTACCTCGGTAGATTCCTAGAACACACGAAGATAAAAAACGCGGGTGACATCACCGACGATGTCCTGCGTGAATTTCGCTTGTGGCTAAATCGACAACCGGCAGGAAACGGTAAAGATCCCCGCCTTACCCTCTCCAAAAAAACCCAAAATTTCCATCTGATCGCTCTGCGCGTGTTTTTGAAATATCTGGCAAAAAGAGACATAAAATCGATGGCGAGTGATCGCATAGAACTGGCTAAAATTCCCGAACGAGCAATTGACCTCATCACTCCGGCGGAACTTGCCCGCCTGCTTGATATGCCAAAGGGCAATGATGTAAAAAGTCTCCGCGACAAAGCCATTCTTGAATTTCTTTTTTCCACCGGACTGCGCGTAGCCGAACTTTGCTCTCTGCCGAGAGACATCAATCCGCGCTCGGAAGAACTTTCGGTGCGCGGCAAGGGCGGCAAGGTGCGAGTCGTTTTCATTTCTCCCCGGGCGCAGGAAGCTCTCAAAAAATATCTTGATGCGCGCAAAGATATGGGTGATGGACTTTTCGTGAAAATTGATAGTGGGGCTCCCAAGGTCCCTTCGCGGGGACTCCGCAGGGCGGCTGGCCCGAGGACTGAGCAGATTTTTCAGCAGAAAAATCGCGACCCCGCGAAGGGAGCCTTGGGAGCGAAACATTATAAAGGCAAAGAATATGACAATCTAGACAGGCACTCAGTAGAAAGAATAGTCAAACATTACGCCATAGAAGCGGGTATTGCGAAAAAGGTCACTCCGCATGTGCTAAGACATTGTCTCCATCCTGATACATTGGTTTTTCTACCACACACAATTATGTCAGCAGAAGAGTTTTTTGAGTCATCATCAAAAAATATTACCGCTGTAGATTTTGAAAAAGGTCAGACCGTAAAATCAAAAATTTTTCAAAAAACAAATCACCATGCTGTCAGTCTGATCAATATTTCGGCTAATGGATATACCACATCAGTCACAGAAGATCATCGATTTTTTACCGTTGGCAAAAATGGGATGGAGGAAGTTTTTGCTAAAAATCTTAAGATTGGCCAATTTGTTGCCGGAATCAAGAAAATAAGAATGGATAGTTCAAAAAAATCAGACAGAAAAAAAAGGTGGCGTCTCGTGGGATATATTTTAGGAGATGGAACTATAAGTGAGAAGAGAAGGGGTGTGATCGTTGTAGACAAAAATCTATCCTTCATTAATTATTACAAAGATATCATTGCTTTAGAATATAAACATTCACCTACCGTAATAAAGAAACCAAATGTAAACAGCTATCTTTTAAATTTCTATTCAAAATCTTTTGTGGCATATTTGCGAAAAATTGGCATTACAGAAAAATCCCCTTTACGAAGGATACCTAGATTTCTCTTCTCTCAAAACAAGACCGTTATAGCGCATTTTATAGCAGGCTATTATGATGCCGAAGGAAACGAAGGTTCGTCAATAAAATTCTTTTCTGCCAGTAAAATGCTTCTCAAAGATGTGCAAATGCTACTTCTCACTCTTGGTGTTGACTCTCATTTTTATACGAGAATGAGGAAGGTCAGACTGCCCAAAGGAAAATTAATCAATCATACTATGTTCAGCCTACAAATATTGCACAAACCAGACCAGGAATTATTTAAAAAAATTATTCCAACTTTAAAAAAGATAACGCCGAATAATATATTTGAGGGAGAAAAAATTCCGGTTAGGGCAATATTGCGGGATATATACCACTCGCTTGATAATAAGTGGCATAATTTTGCCCAACATTTAAAAACTGAAGAAGGGATTGATATATATAGATATGTCGGAACTACTACTACCATTATTCCCACTAAGGAGGTTCTGAAAAAAATCATAAAATACCTTCGAGACGCGCACTGTATGGACGAAAGGTTAAATTTTTTGGATAATCTTATAGAAAGCGATATACGGTGGCTGCGAGTTAATAAAATTGAGAAACAAAAATATAATGGGCTAGTTTACGATTTTGCCGTCGAAAAATACGAAAACTTGATTACTGACGGTTTTGTATCTCATAATTGCTTCGCTACGGACTTGCTCTCAAACGGCGCGGACATCCGCTCCGTGCAAGCCATGCTCGGACACGCCAACATCGGCACCACCCAGATTTACACTCATGTGACGGATAAACACTTGCGGGACATCCATAAAAAATTCCATAATAAATCATGATTGCTTGACTTATGTATATAGTATGTATATACTGTATACATGGCTAATAATAACGCAGTTATAAACTTTAATACGAATGCTAGATTGAAGAGTGAAGCGAAGAAGGTCTTAGACGAGATGGGTTTAAATTTTTCGATTGCCTTAAATGCTTATCTCAAAAGATTAATCGTAGAGAAAAGAATAGAATTCACGACTCCGGAGATACCAAATGCGAGATTGATAAAGTCATTCGCAGATGCTCGCAAGGAATACGCGAGCGGAAAGATGAAAGGATACAAAACTTTTGAGGAGTTAAAGAAGCATTTGTTGTCTTTATGATTATATTCCCGTCTCAAAAATATAAAAAGTCTTTTGCTAAAAAAGATAAGTTTGTAAAAGAAAAAGCGCTTGAACGAATTGAACTTTTTATTCGAAACCCCTTTAATCCGTTACTAAATAACCACGCACTTCAAGGCGAACACAAGGACAAGAGGAGTCTTAATGTAACGGGAGATTATAGAATTTGGTTTTATTATGAAAATGAAAATACTGTGGTTCTGACAGACATAGGCACTCATACGGAGTTGTATGAATAAAAATAAATGATAAGGAAGCTCGTCTTTGAAATTTGAACGATTCTTGTACTTTTATTATCCCTGATCTTTCCTGATTCATAGGGTGATTATACTATATTTTTCACCCCTCTTTTCAATGAACTCAAGACATCCTCCTCCTTAATAAGGAGAGGGGTTGAGGGTGAGGGTGTTATAATGAACCTATGCGCATCATTTCATGGAATGTAAATGGAATACGAGCGGTACATAAGAAGAATCTTTTTGCGCCATTTGTGAAAAAATATCAGCCGGATATTTTGTGCTTGCAGGAGACGAAGGCAGAGCAGAGTCAAAGCAAAGTTGATTTGTCGGGCTACGAAGAATATTGGAACTCCGCGCAGAAAAAAGGCTACAGCGGCACGGCGATTTTTTCCAAAGAAAGACCTTTTTCTGTTGCGCTTGATTTTCCGGAAGAAATTGTAAAAAAATATAAACTAAAAGATAAATACGGCGACACAAACGACGAAGGGCGGATTATTGCCGCTGAATTCAAAAATTTTTATGTGGTGAGCGTCTACACGCCGAACGCCAAAGATGATTTGTCACGCATTCCGCTCCGACACAAGGAGTGGGACCCCGCATTTCTAGAATATGTAAAAAGTTTAGAGAATCCTTCGACTTCGCTCAGGACA
>JBBUHH010000017.1:0-5486 GCA_038055775.1 Patescibacteria group bacterium
CTATTTAGGTATTGCGGTTGCAAAAAAAGATTTGTCGGTATGTGATCTTTTTGGAGATGATGAAACTTCCAAGTTCGCTTGTTATGAAGAAGTTGCCAAAGATAAAAATGATGTTTCGGCGTGCGAATTAATTCCAGAGAAAGATGATAAAAGAGACCATTGTTATTCCACAGTATTGGCAGATACAAAAAATCAAGATGTCTCACTTTGCGAAAAAATTCATGTGAGCCATTGGAATACTTATTGTAAGCTTAGGGTTGCGTCTCAAACTGCTACTAGAGATAATAACTTAAAGATATGTAATAGCTTTGCCGACCAAAATTCCAAGAATGACTGCTTTTGGGAGGTTGCCAACGGACAAAACAATCCATCATTGTGCGAGTTCATCAAAGGTAGTCCATATTCAGATGATACTTTGCCCCAGGGTCAATGTATTATACAATCGTCTCCCGCGATGCGTGACTCCTCAACCTGCGATAATCTTAAAGGTATTCACTACGACACTCCCAATAAAGATCTTTGCTATTTCCAATACGCTACGACGAACCAAAAACCAGCAATTTGCGAGAAGATGAGCAAGTCTGATTTCAAAGAAAAATGTTTGAAATCAATAAAAAATTAATTATCAAATATGAAAAAAGAAACTTCTTGGGACAAAGTTGCCGACTGGTACGATGAACTGCTGGAAGAATCCCCGGACTCTTTTCAAGCAAAAGTGATTTTGCCGAATCTTTTACGGATTTTAAACATCAAAGCGCAAAAATCTGAGCAAGGGGAGTCCTTGCTCAAGATAATCGACATCGCTTGCGGGCAGGGATATTTTTCCCGGGCGCTTGCCTCGGCTGGAGCAAAAGTAACCGGCGCGGATATTTCTAGCGAATTAATTGCGAAGGCGAAAGAACGATCCCCAAAAGAAATTAGTTTTCATGTTGCCTCCGCCGACAAGCTCAATTTTGCGCAAAATAATTCTTTTGATGCCGCTCTGATTATTTTATCTCTCCAAAATATGGAAAATATCAGCGGCGCATTATCAGAATCGGTGCGAGTTTTAAAACCAAAAGGGAAACTAGTCATAGTTCTCAATCATCCAGCATTCCGTATCCCGCAAAAATCAAGCTGGGAATGGGATTCCAAAAAAGGAAAGCAGTATCGCCGTGTTGAATCTTATTTAAAAGAATACAAAATGGAAATAGATATGAATCCCGGAGAAAAAGATAAAACAAAAAAACAAAAAACTTTATCATTTCATCGCCCGTTACAGTCTTACATTCAAGCTTTGCATAAAGCCGGTCTGGCAGTAACAAGCCTTGAGGAATGGGTTTCCCACAAAAAAAGCCAAAAAGGTCCGCGCTCGGCAGAAGAAGACCGAATCCGCAAAGAAATTCCGATGTTTTTGATGCTGGAAGCAGTTAAGATATAAAAGAGAGAACTCGCCCATCTCAGTTTCTTTTTGCTTTTTTATAAATTATTTGATATATTTTAACCATGACGACAATAACAATTCCAAAAAGATTCATGTTAAATAATGACTTCGTAATTATCCCTCGCAAACAATACGAGACTCTTTTGCGTCAAAAAGACGGCTACATTGACGAAGATTTAAGAGAGGCTTTGGATGATGCAAAAAAAGGAAAAGTCATTGGCCCTTTTTCGTCTCTTGCGAGCGGACTTAAAGCTTTAAAAATGGCAAAATAAATGAAGCACAAATTTACTTCTAAATTTACCAAATCTTATCATTCATTTTCTAATAACATTCAACTGAAATTTGATAAGCAGTTAGGATATTTATTAAACGATATTCGACACCCTTCGCTTCGTGCAAAGAAATACAATGAAAGAGAAGGTGTGTGGCAAGCCCGAGTAGATAAAAATGTGAGATTCTTTTTTGAAATTAATGGCGACACTTACACTTTATTAAATATAAAAAATCACCCGAAATAAAATTGTGGCGTATGATACAATAGTAAGATGAAAAAAATTATTGCGACAATTGTAGTAGTAATTATTTTAGGGGCTGGCGTTTACTTTTTTAAATTATCAGAAAATATTAATAAAGAAACGACGGTTTTTCAATTTAATAAACCTTTTACGGTTTCCGGTGTGCCCTTATCTGAAACTAACTTTCCGCCAAGATATACTTCAAATGAAATTCTAGAGAAAAGCCTCGTGACTGTGAAAGCAGTGCAATTTTGGCCAAATGCGTGCGACGGAGGAACTATGCCAGCTGATGTTTGCCCCCTTAAGAATGAGCAGATGGTTAGAATTTCATTTTCAGTTGCCGAATCTGAAGGCGCGTCTTGGTATGTCAAGGAACATTTTTTTACCGATAAAATGCTAAAGATCCAGGAATACGAGGGTTATCAGCTTGAGGTGCTATCTATTGATTCAGCTAAAAAGCAAGCAACTATTATTATTCGCAAAATAGCCGGAAATTAGTGTGTTAAATATATTTTGCTAAAGATGCAAAAAAGTTTTTTTTGTGTTACTTTACAAAGGTGTTAGACGCACGCGTCGATGGTAGAGTGGTCAAATACGACACGCTGTAAACGTGTTGCCTTCGGGCTTCGGGGGTTCGAATCCCTCTCGACGCACAAAAATTACGGAGTAGTTTTTGTGCTGGAGAGGCAAAAGCCATAATATGGCTTTTGCAGGGAGTCGAAAAGCTTTTGAGATTTTTTCAGAGCAAAGCGAATGAAAAAATCCAAAAGGTGTACTGAAGCTGTAAGCTTCGAATCCCTCTCGACGCACAGGACTTGCATTTTTTGTGAAAGTATGTTATTATGAAGAGGTAAGTTTTTAAGGTCCTAGGGCTTTTTTGTTTAGAAAATTTATGGAAATTAGAAATCTAGCAATCATCGCCCATGTGGACCACGGCAAGACGACCTTGACCGATGCTTTGATGAAGCAAAATGGCGGACTGCAGGACGAAGGAGTCTCGATGGATTCAAACGCTCTAGAAAAAGAGCGCGGTATTACTATTTACGCCAAAAATACTTCTATTACTTACAAAGGCACGAAAATAAATATCGTAGACACTCCGGGACACGCGGACTTCGGCTCGGAAGTGGAGCGAGTTTTACGCGCGGTGGATTGCGTGCTTTTGGTGGTAGATGCTGTCGAAGGGCCAATGCCGCAGACTAGGTTTGTTTTAAAAAAGTCTCTCGAGCTTGGACTCAAGCCTATCGTGGTGATAAATAAAATTGACCGTCCTAGTGCCGACTTTGACAAGATTCAAACCACCCATAATGAAATCCTAGAATTATTTTTTGAACTAGGCGCAAATGAAGAGCAGGCGAATTTTGAAACGGTTTACGCGATTGGAAGGGAAGGAGTGGCTTTTAAGAAATTACCAGACCCCACCCTTCGCCCTCCCCTTGATAAGGGGAGGGTTGGGGAGGAGAAAGGAGGGGATCTGTCTCCGCTTCTTGATGTAATTTTAGAAAAAGTTCCGGACGCAAGTCAAGGGGCGTCCTTGACAAGCTTGTCAAGGACGCTCCTTGGCACGAAGATGTCCGCGCAGGTTTTTAATCTAGGGTATGATAATTTTTTAGGCAGAATGGCTGTCGCTAGAATATATTCCGGTAAAATAATTTCCGGCAGTACGGTTTTTGTAAAAGGTGAACACGGCGCGCGCAAGGGAAAGGTAACAAAACTTTTTTCCTTTGAAGGTATCACAAGAAAAGAAATAGAATTTGCCACTTCCGGCGATATCATAATGTTAGCCGGAATTCCAGACATATACATAGGAGAGACGATTTGCGAAGATGAGTCGGTGGAGCAATTGCCGCACATTGCCATTGATGAACCCACTTTGTCTTTGAATTTTTTAGTGAACGATTCTCCGTTTGCCGGCAAGGAAGGGAAATTTGTCACTTCAAGACAAATAAAAGAAAGACTAGAAAAGGAACTGGAAATAAATGTAGGTCTCCGGGTGAATTTTTCGCCGGACCAAGGCAATAAATCTTCTGGACCTTCCTTTTTTAAGGTTTACGGGCGAGGCGAACTTCACATTGCGATTCTTTTGGAATATATGCGCCGGGAAGGTTTTGAAATGCAGGTCTCTCAGCCGGAGGTGATTTTCAAAGAAAATCATGGTGAGCGTAGCGAACCATATGAAGAATTGGTGATAGATGTTCCGATGGAATTTTCCGGCGGAGTTATAGAAAAGCTTGGGAAGCGCCGGGGCATAATGAAAGATATGGTTGAGAAAGAAGGCATTGCCAGAATTATTTTCGACATTCCGACCCGCGGTCTCCTAGGCTACCGCGGAGAGTTTATCGTGGATACGAAGGGTGAAGGAATTATGAGTTCGCGCGTTACCGGATTCAGAGAATATGCAGGAGAAATAAAGAAAAGAGAATATGGTTCGATGGTTTCCATGATCGATGGCAAGGCAGTAGCCTTCGCGCTTGCAAATTTACAGGAACGTGGTATATTGTATGTAGGTCATGGGACGGAAGTGTATGAAGGAATGGTCGTGGGAAATGTTTTGAAGGGAGATGACATGTCCGTAAATCCCACCAAGGGAAAACAGCTCACGAACATGCGCGCGTCAGGTACTGATGAAGCGATTGTACTAAATCCCATCTTTACGCTCACGATTGAACGCGGTCTCGAGGTCATGAATGCCGACGAATATCTGGAAGTTACCCCCAAATCAGTCCGGCTTCGCAAAAAATATTTAACCGAGATTGACAGAGCCAAAAGCAAAAGAGTAGGATAAGGAGTCGCGTCATTATTTAAATATCCATGTCAAAAATATCTTTCAAACCTCATAAAGTTACCAAGCGAATTATCTCGCCGCTAGCTTCGCGCGCCTCTGATGTCATCATGAGCCGTTTTGGTTTGACAGCTGACGGAAAAAGAAAGACTCTCGAAGAGATCGGCAAAAAATATAACATCACTAGAGAGCGCGTTCGCCAAGTTGAAGATGTTGCCCTGAAGGCTATTAAAAAATCAGACGCTTACAAGAAAGAGCAGGCGGTTTTTGACGAACTCAAGCAGTTGGTTCATAAGCTGGGGACGATTGTGGCGGAACACGAACTCCTGCCTTATATTTCCAAAGACAAAGCGACCCAAAACCATATTAATTTTTTTCTGGAACTGTCTGATATGTTTAGGAAACACCGCGAGGACGACCATTTCCACACTCGTTTTAGCGTTGATGATGAAATGACTGAAAAAGTACACGAGGCTCTCCGCAAACTTTATGCCGGCTTGAATGATGAAGACCTGATTCCAGAAACGGAAATGATTAAAAAATTTTTCGAACATTTAGGAGTGCTTTCGGAACAATATAGAGACGAAGAAATTGCTAGAAGATGGCTTTCGATGTCTAAAACTGTTTCTAAAAATCCTCTCGGCGAGTGGGGCAAGGCGTCATCTCCAAACATTCGCACTCGCGGAGTCAAAGATTACGCGTACTTGGTGATGAGAAAGAGTGGCTCGCCGATGCATTTCAGAGAAGTTGCCGATGCTATCTCAAA
>JBBUHH010000018.1:0-15319 GCA_038055775.1 Patescibacteria group bacterium
CTCGCCCGCGCGGAGGAGGGGTCTGGGGAGGAATCCGCGCGGGCTTCGGCTTTTCTTTTTTGAGCGGTCGGGCAGTATTTATTATTAGAAATTAAAATTATCTTCTTTATATTTTAGTGAAGAGAGAATTTTTTCCAGTTCAGTTATTGCATTTGAATATTTCGCAATCAGGTAAGTCTTTTGAGTAGTTTTTACATCCAAAAGGCCGTAATATGTTCCCCAAGTACCAACATCACCTGCCCCAGCATGAAGAAATGATCTTCCACCCAAGATTTTTTCTGCAAATGTGGAATAAAGTCCAAGATTGATCGCTCTTTGATGATCTGCCTGCAAAGTGTTTCTTAACGTACCCAATATTCCATGTTGTCCTGATTCATCAACATAAAAAACAACACTTTTTACCGCGTCTGTATCTGCCTGAAGAATAAATGATGAATCATAAATACATATTACCCGTATATATTTATCATTATTATTTTGAGCAATAGCTTTTTGTAGAGTATTATTATCACATTCCTTCCATGTTGATGGATATTGAAATTCGAATCCGTATTTAGTATTAGTATATGTTTTCAAATTTGAAGTTGAAGGAGTACCAACGGGGGCAGATGAAGGGTTATTATTTTGAGCTTGCGTATTAGTAGTTGGTGGAATTGTTGAATTTTGATTTGCTTGGGGCTGATAATTATTTTCCACTGCGTTTGAAGAAGGGGCTGGTGTTTTTGTTGCATAATAAACGACACCCCCGCCGACAGCCAAAGTGACAATGATTGCTATTATTACACCTACTCCTATAAAACCTTTATTATATTTCATAAAATTAGTAATGACTAAGTTTAGAATGACCTTTAATAATAAAATTCAATATCACTGGTTACTATACCACAATTTACCTTAAAAACGCACGAGCAAGCCATTTCTAGCAGAAAGACATTTTTTGCTTGACTTCTTTTGCCACTAATATATACTTATGGAGTCCTTAGAAAAAGTCGCGCTTCGCGG
Organism: Patescibacteria group bacterium; assembly: GCA_038055775.1. Taxonomy (GTDB): domain Bacteria; phylum Patescibacteriota; class Minisyncoccia; order Phycocordibacterales; family UBA9973; genus UBA9973. The sequence continues at coordinate 1,003 of JBBUHH010000018.1, forward strand.
CTTTTTCCTTTTCTAGGCTTCCTTTTTGATCTGAAATTTCAAGTTATCAATCTCAATAAACTTAACCGGTGAACCGCTCGCTTGAGTAAGTTTTCTCAATTTTGTGGATAATCTAGAAGTAGAATATCTCGGCCCTTTTGGCACTCTTTTAGCACTTGATACAATGGACACTTTACAACCTTTTGCAATAACTTTCTGAATTAAGAATTCAAAATCGCCATCACCAGAGAATAGAAATATTTCGGTATTTTTGTCAGCGTGATCAAGGACATCCGCAGTAAGTTCAACATCGCAATTACATTTCCACGAGTAGCCCATTTCTATTCTCTGGGTAATTTCAGTATTACATTTCGGACAATTTGTGATGGCGATTTTGTCTTCGTTTTTGTATGTGAAAAAATATTTTGGACGGACAACAGCACCAAGTTCTGTTAGTTTCGTAAATAATTCTCCACGCGTATCATCGCCATGCTGTATCCCAGGATAGAAAAATATTTTTTCACATTCCCATTTGTCTTTGAGATAGGAAAATAATTTCTCATGGTCAAGCGCAAATTTCAGCACTTTCAATGTTGTAGTTTCTGTATTTTGCACATCAATAAAAGCAAACTTCTTCATAGAAATGATTTTAACATTTTTAGACTTCTTTTTCCAGTTGCCCGCCCCGCCAAAAAACAAAAAGCCGAATCCCGCCCGCATTCATTCCCCAGACCCCTTTCTGCGGGCGGGAAATTCAGTCGAGTTAGCACTAAATCGGCGCGTATAATGCAGTTCAGAGCTACCACGCGCGCGGAGCGCGCGACATCATTTATTTTGAAAATAGGTTTTAACTTGGTACAATAAATACACCACAGTAATTTATGCCCTATAAATTTTTTTCTAATTCAAAAAACGCCTGGCAGGCGATGTATGGCTCAATAGAGTCTGCCCGAGAATCCGTCTACCTGGAAATGTATATTTTAGAAGACGACATAGACGGTTTTGATTTCATTAAATTGCTCAAGGAAAAAGCGCAGAGCGGAGTGAAGGTAAAAATAATTTTGGATTATTTCGGAAGTTTCAGTTTGAGCCAGACTCTGATTGCCGGACTGAAAGAAGCCGGGGCAGAAGTCTTTTTTTTCAGCTATTTTTTCCATCGCACGCACCGAAAGATTTTAATTGCGGATGAGAACTTAGCTTTTATCGGGGGAGTGAATTTCAACCGAAGCGCCTTGTTCTGGGACGATTTGGTCATGCAAGTTGAAGGCAGGCTAGTTTCGTCCATTATCCAATCTTTTGCGAGAGTATATACCGAGTGCGGGGGCAAGGACCGCTCAATTCTTTTTCTTGGGCGCAGAAAGATAATTTTAAACAAGACACGCGCATGGCTGGTGGAACATTTTCCGGTCAGCAAGAAACCGAGGCTGAAAATAATTTATAGAAAATATTTAAGCGGAGCGAGAAAAAGCATTATTCTGGTCACGCCGTACTTTCTGCCGAGACGTTGGTTTATCAAAATTATCCGGGAAGCGGCCTTGCGCGGGGTGAAGGTAGAAGTGCTGGTGCCGAAGCTGACAAATTATTTTATTCTTGACCGCGCCGCCTATTTTTTCATGTTCAAGCTCTCCAAGCTCGGAGTAAATTTTTATCTGCAGTCCAAAATGAACCACGCCAAAGTCATGATTATTGACGCCAAGGAGGGGATGGTGGGCTCCAACAATTTAGACTTCCTGTCTTTTGAGCTGAATTCCGAGGTTGGGATATTTTTAAAAGATGAAGGCACGGTAGGGAAGCTGGTGGAAATAGTGGATGAATGGAAAAAGGACGCGGTGTTATTTGACTTTTCAGTTTACAAGCCGAAATTCTTTGATTATATCTTTTCCCCAATCTTCAGCGTCTTTACGAGGATTTTTTAAATATCTTGGTTTTTCAAAAGTGCTTTTGTCATTTGTTTTTTCGTTAATTTCTGATACTATGGTAAAAGTTCTTTATAGATTTTATTCCGAGGTAGTTGAAATATCTCGGGTAATAATATATTCCGGGGTAGCTCAGCGGTAGAGCGGTCGCCTGTAAGTATAATTGCAGCTTCCTATCGAAAGGTAGGTTGAAAAACGAAGTGAATTCGGGGAAACCCTTCGAGATAAACTCTCAGGGCAATCCCGAGCCAAGCCCTAAAATTTTAGGGAAGGTGTAGAGACTATCCATTTATTGGAGTACTCCGATGTACATCGGAGGAAGCGCTTCGCTCCTAAGTCTTAAAAGATATGGAGATGATATAGTCCACACCTCTAGTAATAGAGGACAAAGTGTAAGCGATTGGTCGTAGGTTCGATCCCTACCCCCGGAGCCAGCAAATTAGATAGCGCCTAAGGCGCTATCTGCAGGCAGCATCTATTCTTATGGAAAATTTTAAGATATAATAATAAGGTCGAATTTATCATTATTATTTAATTTAAAAATATGGAGACAATAAATAAAAATAAAACAGGTTTAACATTCGGTTTTTTGCTAAGTTTTATCCATCTTGGTTGGAGCGTCTTGATCGGGTTTGGAGTAGCGCAGACATTGCTCAGTTTTGTCTTTGATTTACACATGATTAGCGCGCCGATCGCGGTGCTGCCTTTTAGTTTGACTAAAGCCATTGGGCTCGTCATCATGACTTTTGCCGCCGGTTATATCTTCGGCTGGCTGATGGCTTTCTTTTGGAATAAATGCTTCAAGTGATGGACCACAAAACTTTTATTTTATATGTCAGAAATTTTATCTTCGGCGCGGAGGACAGTTTGGTTTCCACCGTCGGACTTTTAGCGGGAATTGCTTCGGCCGGGATAGCGCGGGGGGACATAATTGTTTCCGGGGCAGTTTTGGTTTGCGTGGAAGCTTTCTCCATGTCGGTCGGCAGTTTCTTGTCCGAGCGAACTACCGAAGAATCTTTTTCAGATTACAATAAACAAAACAGCAATTCTTTGTGGGCTGCAATTATTATGTTTTTTTCTTATTTTATTTTTGGTTTGGTTCCACTCTTCCCATATTTTGTTATTTCTGTTGACCGCGCCTTTTGGTGGTCCATTGCGGCCAGCTTGACCTTTTTGTTTGTTTTAGGATTTATCAGCGCTAAAGTTCTCAAAACTAAAATCTTTAGAAACGGTTTGCGAATGATGCTGATTGGGGGCATAGCGATAGGCTTGGGCGTAATAGTGGGAATGATTTTTAAATAGTGTATAATTAGCGGTGTGTTTAAGTGTGTGTTCAGAAACTATGAAAGACACAGAAAAAAAACAAGAAGAACACTACATTTGCCTAGGCGGCTGCCGGGGAGTATCCCAAAAGCCCGGCGCTTGCCAAGCTCCGGATTGCAAAGACCATAATCACGCTCTCGTGAAATGCTCCTGCACCGACAGCGAGCACTATGACTTTAAACACGCATAAACCATACAAGGTCTTGCCTTGTATGAAACTGTGGAAAATTACTCCCAAGGTGTTTATTTGTGGTATAATAGAGAAATGAACAACAAGACATTTATAAGTAGTATTATTGTCGTTGTTTTGTTTGCAGGCGCCTTTTGGGCGTCCAACAATATGTCTAATAAATTGGTTTCCAACCAAGGGATAGAAATTACTCCGATTGAGCATGCCACCATGGTGATGAAATGGAACGGCAAGACTGTTTACACCGATCCCGTCGGGGGTGCGCAAAAGTTTGCCGGACAGCCGGAGCCGGATTTAATTCTGCTCACAGACATTCATAGCGACCATTTTGATGTTTCAACTCTGGAGGCTGTTTCCAAGGTCAAGACTCTTATCATCACGCCGATGGCGGTGGCAGATAAAATACCGAGTACGGTAGCCGGAGAATTATTGGTGATGAAAAACGGACAAAAGACTAATGCCAAAACCGCCAAAAAAGTTAATCTGAACGGTTTTGAGATAGAAGCCATCCCGATGTACAATTTGCCCGCTTCGCCGGAGCTTCAGCGAGGCGAGCCGGAAAAAGCAGACGCGTATCACACAAAGGGTCGCGGGAATGGCTATGTCATAAGCGATAGAGAAAAAAGAGTTTACATTTCTGGTGATACGGCAGACATTCCAGAAATGCGGGCTTTGAAAAATATAGATATTGCCTTTGTTTCAATGAATCTGCCCTATACTATGAGCGTGGAGTCTGCCGCAAGCGGTGTGCTTGCTATGAAGCCAAAACAAGTGTATCCATATCACTATCGCGGCACAGATGGCTTGGCTGATATAAATAAATTCAAAGAATTAGTGAACAAGGGTAACCCTAGTATCGATGTCGTGCTTCTCAATTGGTATCCTTAAACAATTCAAAAAATTTCTCCGGGTCAATGGCTATGTCGTTGATACGCAGGCCGAAATGCAAGTGCGCGCCGAGGGTGTATCCAGTCGCTCCGGAAAGGGCGATAACTTTTCCTCTCTCCACTACGACGCCCTTTTTCACTTTGAATTTAGAAAGATGCAGATAAAAACTCATCACTCCCTGCCCGTGGTCTATGACGATTGTCTTTCCGTGATTACGGAGCGTCTTTGCAAAGCGCACGACTCCGCGGTTTATAGCCAAAATTTCCGTTCCCTCTGGTGCTTTATAGTCTGTGCCCTTGTGGGGGATGGCATATTCTCCCGTTTTTCGGGAATTACCGTAAGGGCTAGTTACCACAATTTGGCGGAGCGGCGCAATAAATTTTTCTTTCCAAAGAGATTTTCCGTTTGTGCGCAAGCCAGCGAGTTTTTTGTTGTCTTCGTTTAAGGTTGATACTAATTTGTTTTGGCTCGTTTTGGTGTTGCCGCCGAGTTTCTCGGGAATACCCAAGGGAGTTTCTTTCTTGTCTCTTTGTACGATAACCACATCTTTTTTAATAATGTTTCCGTCAGCAAGTTCTACTCTCAGTTCGTATGTTTTAGCTTTTTTATTTAAATCAACAGGAATCAGAGCTGTGGGTTTTTCTTGATACAGAAATATACCCATTCTCTTTCCATTAAATGTTAATTTTTTGATTGATGAAATTTTCGCGCTGTCTATCTGCGCCATGAAAGGGTCTCCCTGCCGAATCTCTTCTGGAAAAAAAGAAATAAAAACTGTCTGCGCCGTTTGAGCAAAGACAAGGCTTCCGTAAAATAAAATAATTAGCAAAATATATGTAATAATTTTTCTTTGCATATAATTCATATTACCCCAATTTTGATATTTTTGATACAATATGCGCATGACATACAACATTCATCCGATAGTCGTCCATTTTCCGATTACGCTCCTTTTTCTTTATTCAGTTATCAAGGTTCTGCCATTTTCAAAATGGTGGCCCAATGTTTCATGGAAGCACATTGAGCGCGCGTTGCTTTTTGTCGGCGTGCTCGGCGCTCTCGCCGCGCTTCTCACAGGCGATACTGCGCGAGAACTGGTCCAGCCGAACGAAAAGCTTGCGGACTGGCACGAAACTTTCGCTTACTTGTCTTTTTTTACTTACGGCGCGCTTTTAGCGGGGGAAGTTGTTTCCATTTTTAAATTTAAACTTCTTTTAACCTTCAAATCCAAAGGAATGAAAATGTTTTTTGCTTTTCTGGAAAGAATCTTTAGCGATAAAATAATTCCAAAAGCCCTGGCGCTCATCGGGTTTATTAGCATCATCATCACCGGCATGCTCGGGGGAGCGATGGTTTATGGTCTCTCGGCTGACCCTCTAGCGCCGTTTGTGCTGAAAATACTGGGAATAGAGCTGTAATATAAGGATATTTTCTAATTTACCCTTGACTTTGGGGTGCGATTGTGCTATACTTAGGATTGAACAAATTTACCCGCAAAGGGCTTTTTTGTCAGGTTCTTTGACAACTGAATACGAAATTCAGAAAGATCCCGGATGGGATTCCTTTGTCTTTGGATTTGACAGAAAGCTACTCGGGGAAAACTCAAATGAAAACGCTAAAAAATATTTTTGCCATCATTGGAATGATGGCGCTTGCTCTCAATCTCAACGCCGCCCAGATAACCGCTTCACTCGCGAGTTGGACTACTGCCCCGCAGTTTGTTCCAGCGGCGGGAGGTGCGCCCAACGCGACGAAAGTAGTTTTTCTTTTTCGGGCTGCTGTAGAAGGGGTAGCTACGATAACCGAAGAAAAATTTACTGTTACTGGGACAGAGGGTGCGGTAACCTCGGTTAAAGTCGGTGGTGTTGTAACCCCAGTAGTGAATGGGGTTGCGTGGTTGACTGGTTTGGGCATTGTAGTTCCTGGTGGTGGTTCTGTGGTACAAGATGTGTTCGTCTCTTATGCCTCTGTAGGTGTAGGTGGCGTTCGATCTGGTTCCACCACAGGAATAACCTTGACATACATTAAGTATGTCTTGGTGGAGACTGCGGAGGTTGCTACCCTCACTCCCAACATCTCGACCCCCACTATGATGCTGGTGGGTTCCCGGCCCACCGTCTCTGTCAGTCAGTCGGGTGCGACCCTGATGCCGGGGCTGGTTCATGTCGGCAATGTGATTGTCACGGCGGATCCGAAAGGGAATATCACCGTGAATCAGATTCCGGTGAATGTTTTCTTGAGTCACGATGTTACCGTGAAGAGTGAACCTAACAGTATTGTCGTTAAGAACCCAAATGGCAACCCTGTTACAACGACGGATATGGGTCTCTCGATATATCCGGATGAAGTTAAATCGAGAGTCACCCTCACTGGCGGCTACCAGATTGTAGCCGGGACGAGCCAAACCTTTTGGATTTTCGTGCCGATTACATCGGCAAAATTTTCCTCGGTTGACGGCTCAGCACCGTACGCGGTGCTGGGACTGGGTAATAGTCCTGACCTCTTCAACTGGACCGACACAGCGGGAGGAGGGACTACGCCGATAACAACGGAAAACCGTACATACTTGTACGGGTATCCAGTTGTCATATCCCCAACTCCCGCAATTTCGGCTCGGATTATCTCCATCCGCAAAGATGAAGATGAAAACCTCACCGAGATCCTGGCAAAGGTCACGCCGGGGGTAGCGTGGACATTAGAGTCCTCGGTAGATTTCCTCAAATGGGACCAGGAAGATGGTCCCATGGTGGTACCAGGGGAGACTTGGTTTATAAGCATCCAAGGGGGGAAGAACCCCCCGCAGAGGTTTTTCAGACTAGTGAGTAAATAGTCTGAGCCGGAAGGAAAACCGGTTAAAAAAATTCCACGCCGCCCGCGCGTTTCAACGGGCTAGGACCACGAGATCCTAATCACTCTCATAACAATCAACCAAGAAGCGCCGCTGTAGACATCTGCACGGCGTTTTTTTATTGTCTTTTATTTCTTATCTAAGAAATCCGCATATGCTAGAAAGTCAGATAGCTTGCGTTAGGTCTTGCCTAACGCAAGCTATCCTCCCCTCCTTGTGGAGGAGGGGATAAGGGGTGGTGATTTAAAGAATTCACCTCACCCCAGCCCTCTCCTTGTTAAGGAGAGGGGGAATTTGATACAATAACGGGATGGAGAAACTTAAATTCGCATTATTTTCAATCGTCACCTTGGGCTCGCTCGGGATTTTGGGGTATTGGGCTGTCGCTTCTATCCAGTCCGGCACGGAGCATGCCAAAGAACAAAAAATTGAAAAATTAGAAAAAGAAAATACGGAGCTGAAAAAAGAGGCGGAAAAGCTTAAGAGCGACCTCGGCACCGCTTTGGCTAGAATAAAGGAACTTACACCGGAAGTAAAAAAAGAGTCGGAGGTGGTTGTATATAAGCATCAGACCCTGATAAACGAACTGCAAAAACTTGTAGACGGCAAGACTTTGCTCAAGCAGAAATCAAACGGTCCCAAAGTGGGTACGGTGCAGAAATTTTTGAATATATATAACGATACGACGAATAAAGTGGACAACAGCTATGGCGCGGGAACGGCAAAGTCCGTGGCGGCTTTTCAAAAGGACTCGGGGCTGACTGCGAACGGCGAGGCCGGAGCGGGTACTTTCATTAAAATGATTGAGTGGCTGAAAAAGCAGTAGAAAAATTTTATAAGATATGCTAGAATAAAAATATGGCAAAAAGAGGCACAACGCTTAGTCCGAAAAATAAATCAAGGCATTCGCGCAAGACCAAGAAAAGGCTTGCGATAAAAAGGGCGATGCTGGAAAAGAAACGCAGTTGGAAGAAATTTAAGTAGAATTTCAGCATTGAAATGACCAAGAAAAAACCATCCAGGAAAGCCAAAAAGATAGTAATGGTCTCTGGGGGCTTTGACCCGGTTCATATCGGACATGTGCGAATGTTTGAAGAAGCCAAAAAATTGGGGGATGAACTGGTAGTGCTTCTCAATAATGACAACTGGCTGAAATTGAAAAAAGGTTTTGTTTTTATGCCGGAGCATGAACGAAAAGAAATTATTGAAGCGTTCAAGGCGGTGGACCGGGTTATTTTGAGCAGTCATAAGAAAAATACCAAGGACATAAGCATTGCCAAAGACATAAAAACTCTCCGCCCGCACATTTTCGCAAAAGGAGGTGATCGCCATACCGGCAATTTGCCGACTCCGGAGGTGCTGGTTTGCAATGAAATTGGCTGTAAGATAGTAAATGGTATCGGTTATGGCGGCAAAGTTCAAAGTTCATCGGAATTAGTAAAAAAAAGTGCAGAAAAATAAAGAAAAATCCCAGTAGTAGAGCAAAGCTCGCTACGGGACAAGTAAAAACATGAAGCCTTTGGAACAAATGTCAAAAGAAGACCTAAAGCCGGTAAAAATGATTGTTTTTGATGTGGATGGGGTACTGGTTCCGCGGGGGACGAAAATAAGACAAGAGGGAAACACCACCACCTGGAACACCAAAGTAATCCTCAAAAAGCAAATTGAGCAGATAAGAAAACTTTCCAAAATGGGTTTCCTGATAAATATCAGTTCCGGACGGGGGCTTTATATGTTGCAGGAAATGTTCCGGGGAATTTTGCCCTTTGTCAGCCTGACTTACGAATGTGGCAGCGCCACCTGGTACAAGGGAAAAATCTACCAGCACATCAACAGCTTTCGGTATTTTGAAAAAGTTTTTCCAAAATTAAAAGAAGTTTCGGATAAAAATTTTAAAGGATTTGAACCCAAAGAGTTCATTATAACGATGCACTGCAAGGGACAGATTAAAGAAATTGAAAAGATTGTGAAAGCCGACGGGAAACTCTGCACGGTTTGGAATGGAGAAGCGTATGACATTTTAATTAAAAAACGGCAGTCCAAAGCTCTTGGTCTGCGGCGTATAATGGAAATTTTTAAATTAAAGAAGGAAAATGTTATGGCCATTGGGGACAATTATAATGATTTGGAACTGTTGCAAGAAAGCGGAATGCCAATATCGGCTGATAAAACAAGGTTACAAGGGAAATTTTTCGTTCCCCTAGAGGGTGAATTTCTGCCTGCGGATAAACTGATGCAAAAAATCTTGTCATTGAAGAGAAGTGTTGTATAATTAGTTCATGTTATCAGAAATCCAACCGTTTCAAGTGGAGAGACCGTGGGGAAATTTTAGACAATTTAATCTCAATAGTCTCGTAACGGTGAAAATTGTTACGGTTAAAGAAAATGAATCCTTGAGTCTACAAAGCCACTCAAAGCGCGCTGAGTTTTGGCGAGTTATTGAGGGTAGTGGAACTATTGAGATCGAAGACAAAAAACATAACGCCAAAGTTGGTAATGAGTATAATGTTCCGCTTGGCGCAAAGCATAGAGCGATAGCTGGTTCATCCGGTTTAGCCTTTTTAGAAATTGATACGGGAGTTTTTGAGGAACATGATGAAGTTCGTTATGAAGACGAGTATGGCCGCGCTTAAAAAGAAAAAAATAAAAAAAAGAGCGGGGGTGAAAAAAGTAGACTCCTTAACGCTCTCTGTCCGCTTGCATGGCGGAAAGACAGTAAAAAAAACTTCCGGAAAAGTTAAAATTTTTGATTTAAGAAAACCGCTTAAAAAATCGGCCAAGAAAGTTCTCGTTCTTGAACTAAAAAGAGCCAAACAAAATCCTATTATCGAACCCGCCCGTAATTCATATTGGGAATCAAAAGCCACACTCAACCCTACAGCGCTGTATCATAACGACAAGGTACACATTATTTATCGGGCGATTGGGGACAACGATTCTTCGGTATTGGGCTACGCGGGAAGTTATGATGGCTACAACATTGCGGAGCGGCTTCCTTATCCGGTTTACAAAAGACCCAGCCACTCCGTCAAGCCCGACATTTCTCTAGCGCCGATTGATTATATTTCCGGAGGAGGTTGGAACGGAGGATGCGAAGACCCCAGGCTGACGCTCCTCGGAGATACCGTTTATATGCTTTATACCGCTTTTGACGGCTGGGGGTCGGTTCGCATCGCTCTCACTTCCATACCGCTTGCCGATTTTGAAAAGAAAAATTGGATTTGGAAAGCCCCAGTCTTAATTTCTCCGCGCGGCGAGGTTCATAAAAATTGGGTTCTTTTTCCGGAGAAAATAAATGGAAAATTTGCGATTCTGCATAGTTTTTTTCCCACCGTGCGAATTGATTATTTTGAAAGTTTGAACGAACTTGATGGAACAAAATTTATTCACAGTGACAATACTAGACCGATTGATTCCAGCCGAGATTGGGATAGTTGGTTTCGCGGAGTTGGTCCGGCTCCGATCAAAACCGATATCGGCTGGCTTATTTTGTATCATGCCATGGATCACAAGAATCCCGATAGATACAGACTCGGCGCGCTGATTCTCGATTTGAAAGATCCGACTAAAGTCCTTTACCGCTCATCGGCTCCAATTCTTGAGCCCGAAGAATATTATGAAAATAACGGATACAAATGGGGTGTGGTATACTCTTGCGGAGCGGTGGTAGTGGATGGAACACTTTTTGTATATTATGGCGGGGCTGATAAAGTTATCGGTGTGGCTTCAGTTCCGCTTAACCGTTTGCTGGAAGATCTCAAAACACACAGAATGACGAAATTAAAAAAACAGGCTGTTCAGTTATAAATCTTTATGTTTGTCGTAAAACGCTCTCATCACAATCCGATTATCGTTCCCGACAAAGACCATTACTGGGAGGCTTCGGCTGTTTTTAATATGAGCGTAATTAAAAAAGGCGCTATGTTTTTTGGAGTTTACCGCGCTATTTCCGCGACAGACAGAATGCGCAAGCCCGAGCAGATTTCCATTATCGGCATCGGTAAAAGCAGAGACGGCAGACATTTTGGCGAGCGCGAGCCTTTTATCACGCCGAAAGAAGAATGGGAAAAATACGGCTGTGAAGATCCGCGAGTGACTTTTTTTGAGGGAAATTACTACATATTTTATACCGCTCTTTCCAAGTATCCGTTTGAAGCGAGCGGAATAAAAATCGCTGTGGCTATCTCCGAAGATTTAAAAAAAATTAAAGAACGGCATTTAGTGACGCCGTTTAACGCCAAAGCCATGACTCTTTTTCCAGAACGGATAAATGGTAAAATAACAGTTATTTTCTCAGCCAATACTGATATTCCTCCGGCAAAAATGGCGATAGCGCAGGTTGAAAAAATGGAGGAGTTGTGGAGCCCGACATTTTGGGAAGAGTGGTATAAAGAAATAGACAAGCGCATGATTGATCTTAAAAGAACTCCTTATGACCATATTGAAGTCGGTGCCACTCCCGTCAAAACCGCTCATGGCTGGCTCTTCATATACTCGCATATCCAAAATTATTTTGAAGGGAGCAATCTTGACCGCATCTTCGGGGTTGAAGCGGTTCTGTTGGATAAAAATAATCCGCTCAAAATCATCGGGCGCACGCGCGGGCCGATTTTTGCTCCCCGCGAAGGATACGAGCTTACCGGGCATGTTCCGAATGTTGTTTTTCCGACGGGAGCGATAATAAAAAAGGATACGCTCCTGATATATTACGGGGCGGCAGACACCACAATCTGCCTCGCGCATGTGGATTTAGGCGATTTAGTGGGGACCATGACCAATTCAAAATGGCATTTCAAGCGTTCAGTCAAAAATCCCATAATTATCCCAGATAAAAAACACCCTTTCGAATCCAAGGCAACTTTCAATCCGGCAGTAATTAGAATAAAAAATACGACGCACATATTGTATCGAGCTCTCTCTGATGACAATACATCTTCAATCGGTTATGCATCGACTAGAGACGGTGTGACTATCGATGAAAGATTGCCGGAACCCATATATGTTCCACGAGAAGATTTCGAATCAAAAAAAATAGCCGGAGGAAATTCCGGCTGTGAAGACCCTAGGCTGACAAAAATCGGGAAAAATATCTATATGTGCTACACGGCGTTTGACGGCATTGGTCCGCCGCGAGTCGCCATTACTTTTATTAGTGAAAAAGATTTTTTACAGAAGAACTGGAAATGGGAAAAGCCCGTCTTAATCACTCCGCCCGGTTTTGACGACAAGGACACCTGCATTTTTCCGGAAAAAACCAAAGGCCAGTATTTTTTCCTGCACCGGGTGGGGAATGAAATATGCGGAGACTATTTAAAGTCATTGGATTTTAAGACAGAAACTGTCAAAAGATGCATTCGAATAATAGGACCGAGAATAAACAGCTGGGATAGTTTTAAAGTGGGCATTACTTCTCCGCCCATGAAAACAAAGTCCGGCTGGTTGCTTCTTTATCATGGCATTTCCAAAAGTCACAATACTTATCGTGTCGGTGCAGTCTTGCTTGATCTGAAAGATCCCGCGATAGTTCTCGCCCGCACTACCGACCCTATATTTGAGCCGGAAGAAAAATACGAAAAGGAGGGGATTACGAACAATGTGGTCTTTCCCTGCGGGATGACCCTTCAGGATGGGTTACTTTATATTTACTACGGCGGGGCGGACACCGTCGTCGGCGTGGCGACCATAGAATTGGATATTGTTCTCAAAGCTTTGACGAGGGAGATAAAGAAAGGAAAATAAAAGTATGCTATAATATCTATATGAATAATATGAATCAGCCCCCTGGTGAATCATCGGTTCCGAACGAACGGAAAGAAAAAAAAGTATACTCCCCTGAAATAAATGAGAAAATAAAGAATGCTTTACTTAATCTTCGTTTAAAATGTTTTAAACGCTCACTAGAAGATTCAACAAAATTAGAGGAAGAGATTGGTATATTTCGTAATCGTCTAATAGAAAAATATGGCAGACCTACTGTTGAAACATACGCTATGTGGCATTTTTTTGGGGGAAGTACTATAAGTCCAGATCGTGAAAAAAAAATTTTATATGACGATTTTCCAGGCGATGATTCTGTTACAAAGTTTGTAGAAGATCTGGAAAAAAGATATCCATAAAACATATGCAAATCAATTTAGTGGGTAAAAATATGGAGTTGACCGAGGCTATCAAAGAATATGTCGTCAAGAGGGTTACCAATTTGGAAAAATTGCTTACTCGGATTGAGGGGCGAGATGGCAAAGTGTTGGTAAATTTTGAAGTTGGCAAATCCACAAATCATCACAAAACTGGTTTTGTTTTTCATGCGGATTGTTTGATTAATATAAATGGCAAAAAATTTTATGGCAGCGCTGACAAGGAAGATTTGTATGAAGCGGTGGATTCTGTAAAAGACAGCTTGTACAACGAAATAAATAAAAACAAAGACCGCAGGCAAACCCTTTTCAGGCGCGGAGCATTGAGCGTCAAGAAGATGCTGAAAGGTTTTTCAAAGCGAAACCCGTTTACTTCAAAGTAGTTTTTATAAATTCTTCGTATTTGATTTCTTTTTTACCTTCGGGTAAAACTTTTTTAATTAAAAATTTTCCGTCTTTTAGTTCTGCGTCTGTGATTATAATTCTTTTTTTATTCACGAAGAAAAAAGTCCGAGGCCAATGCGCATACGCTCTGAATTTATTGTAATTTTTTATCGGGTCTTCATTTAGATCTATCAACCCGTCTTCTTTTTTTATTTTTTTGCAAAAAGTGGCTTCGGATTCTTCTTGCTTTACCCCTACCCAACCTCCCCCTACATAGGGGGAGGTGCCCTGAATTTCTTGAAGGGCGGAGGGGATACTTAAAATTTTTACCAAAAGTTCCCCGCCTTGTTTGATAAGTCGTTTGCGCAAATCTAGTGCTTTTTCATCCGGCAAAATACTAGTTTTTTCCTGCGCGATAATTGGTCCAGAATCCAACTCAAACGCCATTTTTTGTATGGTAACTCCGGTTTCCGTTTCACCAGACAAAATGGCAGACTCGACAGGGGAGGCTCCGCGGTACTTTGGTAGGAGAGAATAATGGATGTTTAGTGAGCCGAGTTTCGGCATATTTAAAATTTCTTCCGGAATTATTTTGCCGTAAGCGACGACTAGGAAGAAATCTGCAATATTTTGCTCACCACGAAAATTTTCTGCT
>JBBUHH010000019.1:0-22358 GCA_038055775.1 Patescibacteria group bacterium
GCTAGAATACAATTAATTAGTTGATTTTCTTTCCTAAAAAAGGGGTACCTTACGTGAAGATTTCACTCCTGCTAATGACAAACTTAAATTCCAAATATCAGAACTTAAGAAAGAAGTGAGTTGTCTATTTTCTCCAGAACTTGAAATAGGTAATGTGGTTAGCTCTGGTGTTGAGTTCTTAAAGCATCTTCCTGAAAATTGGAAAAGCTTAGATGTGAAAGATTTGAGAGTTTTGAGAACCCTACTTTTCCCTAAAAATGTCTCTTACTATTATCCCAACATCAAAACCCTTGAAGTAGCTTGTATCTACAACCTAGAACCATCCTTCATGGGTGATAAAACTCGTCAGGTGACTCTACGCGGAATCGAACCGCGATTTAATCCTTGAGAAGGATTCGTCCTAACCGTTAGACGATAGAGCCTAAAAAACTTAAGCCTATCGTCCTGAGAATACCGAATGGGCGATAGAGCCATTGAAAAAATATAGCATTTTTGTTGAAAAATTAAAAATTACAAAGGATTACCCTCTGTAACTCTGTAATTTTTACTCCTCCATCTTTGGCTTCTCAACTTCAAGGAGAGTGAGTTCTGGGGAGCTTCCGGCGATGCGCAGGACATCTTTGTCTATCTTTTTTAATTCTTTGCTGGAAGCGTTGTAATGGTTGGAGACGGTGTTGAGTGCGTTGCCTAATTTCACATGATATTCGTCGTAGGCTTTCAGATGCTTGCCCAAGTCGGATACTTTTTTGATTATTTCTTTTGCCGATTCTTCTATTTTGAGAGCTTTGAGTCCTTGCAGGACGGTTTGTAAGTAGGCGAGGAAGGAAGTGGGGGAGGTGATGATGACTTTGTATTTTCCGGCTGCGCGCTGGATCAAGTTTTCGTTGTCTTCGCCTCCGCCTACTTTGTTTGTAATTAAATCATAGTAAATGGCTTCGTGAGGAATAAACATAAAAGCGAAATCAGTCGTGCCTTTTGTCGGCTGGATATATTTGGAAGTCTCCACAATTCTATTTTTTAAATCATTTTCAAAAATTTTCTCCAGTTTTTTCTTTTCCGTTTCGTCTCGCTCTTCCACCATCTTGTTATAATTTTCGAGCGAGAATTTTGAGTCTATCGGAATGATTTTATCTTTTACGAAGACGACAGCGTCAACAATGGTGTCATCTGGAAATGCATACTGCATCTGGTAACTCCCCGGAGGCAGGACATTTTTCAAAACTGTTTCCAAATAGTATTCGCCCAGTATTCCGCGCTGTTTTGGATTCTTCAAAATGTTTTCCAGGCTTTGCAATTGGTCGGCGAAAGAGATAACCTGCTTGTTTGTCTCATCTAGTCTTGTGAGCCTTTCTGTCACATCGCGAATAATTTTATTTGATTCAGAAGAATGAAATTTCAAACTCTCATTGACCTGTTTATGGCTTTCGCCAATTTTATTATCTACTGTTCGCGATAGTTCGTTTATTTGCGTCAAAATCAAATTTAAGCCAATTTCTTTTTCGTTTTTATTTTCCTCATCTTCTTTCTTTTTTCCAAACACGAAAAAGCCCACCACCAACCCTCCCAAAATTGCTATAAAAATCCAGACAATGTTTTGCATTAGTTTATTTTAGCACATTTCAGCATTACCACCCCCTGCCCCCTCCTTGATTAAGGAGGGGTGCTCTGATTCAATCAGAGCGAGGGGGTAATTAACGAGTATAAATAAGAAACCGCCTGCAAGACCTTGGCGGTTTCTTACAAGCGGCGATGTGGGCGATGCACCACCTCAAATTTTCTCTAGGGTGATTCCCTTCTTCTTTAATTTTTCGATGTCTTCATCGTCCCCACCTTTTATTTCTAATACATCACTATTGGGGTCAGGTATTACTATCGCTTTTCCAATGTGGACCAAGGACACCTGAACAAGATTGTCTAAGTCCATGCCTCTGGGCGCACTTTTAATTTTTACAAACATAATTTGATGTTCCTTTCGCCTCGAACGCTAACACACACACCATACTTTTGTCAATTTTTATCTAAATGATTTACCTAACTCTACCGGTCGGAATAATTAGGTAACTTTATATTTGTGATATATAATTCTCCACATGGGAAATTTGGAACAGGAAATAAAAAAGAAAGACAGACGGAAGAACATTCAAAAAATTATTTTAAACACGGTTTTTGCAGTTGGCATGTTGAGCGTGGCGTTGGTCGCTCCGAATGTTTTGTCAGCTATCAAAAAACTTGACGGAACTTTCACAAGAAAAAAGAATTTAAAATATTCTATAAATGAATCTTTTACGCGCCTACGGGAAAAAGGTCTTATTGAGATAATTGAAGTAAATGGAAAAAAAGTTGCGTGTATTACGGAGAAGGGGAAAGACAAATTAGATTTTCTTGATAAACATAATTTTAAATTAAAAATTCCAAAGAAATGGGACGGTCGCTGGCGAGTAGTAATTTTTGATATCAAAGAATCAAGAAGCAAAACGCGGTTTCTTTTGAGAAAGACACTCTCTCAGATAGGTTTTATCCGATTGCAGAATAGTGTTTGGCTTTACCCATATGACTGCGAAGACCTGATTTCTTTACTAAAGGCTGATTTTAAAGTAGGAAAAGATGTTTTATATATGATAGTGGAGAAATTAGAAAATGATTGGCATCTGCGTAAAACTTTCAACTTACCTAATTCTACCGGTCGAAAAAGTTAGGTAACCTAATTTTTTCTGAAGAATTATTTCCCCAAATCCCATTAGAAATTTTAAATTGATAAGTAAAGTTATAGCAATATTTTCGTTGAATTTCTAACGGGACAGGTAATGCTTCAATGTATAAATCCAGTCTTCGTCTATCTGCCCGCTTTTTTCTTTCTCACGCAAAAGCCATTCCAGATAGCCTTTATCGGTCTTTGCCACCTCTGCTATTTTTTTGCCGACATATTTGCCAAAATTAAAAGCGCGCAAGAGGGAAGGGTGCGAAGAAATCTCAATCATTTTTTCTATTATGTCATTGTCATTTAATTTTTCCTCTTGCATTATTTTTGTTTTTAACCTTTCAAAAAGTTTTTCTAGCACCAGCACATCTCCGAGCGCGTCGTGCGCGTCCGCGTCTATTTCTATTTCCAAAAGGTACCGTAAGTATTGCAGATTGTATCTGTCTATTTTTTCTTCCTTATCCAAAGCCCTCGCCACCCGCAAAGTGCAGATGAATTTTTTCGGCTCTATCCCTTCCTTTTTTATAATCATCAGGTCAAAGGGCGCGTTGTGAGCCACGACGACAGAATTTTTGCGCTCAAATAATTCTTTTATTTTTTGTCGGTCTTCGCTTTCGGAAAAAGATTTTTTGTCCGCCACCATTTTATTGGTGATGTGGTGGACAGCCGAAGCTTCCGGAGGTATTTTTATCTCCGGTTTGTAAAGACCAACAAATTTTTCATCGCCGGATTTATAAGCGATTTGGCACAGAAAATCTTTTTCGGTGTTGCCGGTGGTTTCGGTATCAAAGAATATCAACTTGGACATAGTGCTATTTTAGCACGAATTTGATACAATGAGGAGGTAAAGAAATATTGTTTTAGAAAGCCTTTCGCAGGAGCTTAGAAAATAAATGAGGTAATCCGAATATTATTTTCTTGAGCGACGAGAAGTTCGCTAGGCAAGTTTGCCTAGATAGATTGCTTTATAAAATAATATTTCTTTACCTAGTATGTTGCACGAACAAATCAAAAACGGAATAAGAGAAGCGATGATGGCGAAAGATGCTTTGCGCTTGAAAGCCTTTCGGGCGATGTCCGCCGCTTTTACCAATGAGCTAGTCGCAAAAAATAGAAAGCCTCAAGAAATGCTTTCTGACGATGAGGCTGTTGCTGTAATAACAAAGCTGGCAAAACAGCGCAAAGATTCCATTGAGCAATTTAAAAAAGGCGGACGGGAGGATTTGGTTAAGGAAGAGCAAGCGGAGCTCTCAATTTTGGAAACTTACCTGCCGAAAATGATGGAAAAAGGCGATGTTGAAAAAAAAGCCAAAGCCAAGAAAGTAGAGTTGGGCATCGCCGATGCGAGTAAAAAAGGTATACTGATGTCGGCCCTAATGAAAGACTTGAAAGGCAGGGCGGATGGCTCTGTGGTCAAGGAAGTTGTGGACTCATTATTTTAAATCAAGATGCATACAGTAAATCTTTTGACCAGTTTGGTTGAACAGCATCTGATTTGGGCGTATGCGATTATTTTTTTTGGTCTTATTTTTGAAGGGGAGTTCGTGGTGATTTCGGTGGGCATTTTGTCGCATCTTGGGGCTTTAAGTTTTTGGTTTGCCTTGCTTTTTATCATTTTTGGGCTCATAGCCAAAACTTTTCTCGGGTACGCGCTGGGAGAATTTTTATATAAAAAATTCAATCATCATAAAATTTTCAAATATATCAAAAAACGGGTGTACAATGTTTTCCCAAGATTCAAGGCTAAGCCCTTTTGGTCTATCTTCGCTTCCAATTTCATAATGGGAGTGAACTATTTGGTAATTATATTTTGCGGCTATGAAAAGATAAACTATAAACAATTTTTAAAAGCGGAGTTTTCCTCAAAGGCGATTTGGGCTCCGCTTCTCCTGCTCTTGGGATATTTTTTCGGCTATACCGCTCTTCACATCAGCCGCGAAATTTGGAAATTTTCTATGGTAGTATTAATCTTGTTCATCATATTTATTATTTTTGACAAGTTAGTCACTTGGTTTTACGAGGTTCTTGAGGAATTCAATGAAAATAAGCAGTAAAAAATCATTAAAATTAGTAACCCACGACGGATCTTTCCACTCGGATGATATTTTTGCGGCGGCAACACTCCAAATTTATTTAGAAAAAAAAGGCGAAGCTTTTGAAATTATTCGCACTCGCGATGAAGAAATTATAAAAAATGGAGACTTCGTTTTTGATGTGGGTGGAATTTATGATGAAAAAAAAAAACAGGTTTGACCATCATCAAGTGGGCGGCGCGGGGAAAAGAGAGAATAACATACCCTATTCTTCTTTCGGTCTTGTTTGGCAAAAATTTGGCATTGAAATTGCGGGGAGCGGGGATACTGCCGATTTTGTTGAACAAAAACTTGTGACACCTGTAGATGCAAATGACAACGGAATTGATTTATTTCAAGGTAATTTTCCGGATATTTTGGCATATACCGTGCAGGATGTTTTTGCCATTTTTTCGCCGACCGCTCTTGAGAGTCTGGAAAAGGACGAACAATTTGCAAAAGCGCTCGTTTGGGCAAAAGAAATTTTAAGACGGGAGATAAAAAAAGCGAATGACCAGACGGAAATCAGGAAAATTATCAGAGATTTTTATACAAAGACAAAAGACAAAAGACTGATTGTGATAGACGCGCCGAAAGTTTCTAGATTTGAAATTTGGGACGCGCTACAATATTACCCGGAACCGCTTTTTGTGGTGTCCGGCGGGGATGAAGATTGGTATACCGTGGCTATGCGGAAAGAAAAAAACAGTTTTGGCAACAGGAAAGATTTTCCAGCGCCTTGGGCGGGGCTGAAAATGAAAAAATTGCGAGCGATAACCGGAGTTTCCGATGCCGTTTTTTGCCATAACAATTTATTTCTAGCGGTGGCAAATTCCAAAGAAGGGGCTATTAAATTGGCGCAAATCGCTGTAGAATCCTAATTACCTGTCCCGTACTAAATTTTTGATTACGGGAAGTAATGATAAAACATTATTAGTAAAAATTTTAGTACGGGATGGCATTCATAGATGAAATAAAAATACACGCGGAGGCCGGTCGGGGAGGAAACGGGGTGGTGCGCTGGCACCGCCAGAAATTTGAGCCAAAGGGCGGACCGGCCGGCGGCGACGCGGGGCGCGGGGGAGATTTTTATGTAAAAGCTGTCCGCGATGTGCATATTCTCACCAAATATAAAGCGAAAAAAGAATTTATCGCGGGGAGGGGAGAAGACGGCGGAAGTAAAAGTCTGCATGGAAAAAATGGGGAAGATTTTTTCCTTGATTTGCCCGTCGGCTCAATCATCACAAACGAGCAAACTGACGAAAAATGGCAGTTGATGAAAGAAGGGGAAAAAGTTTTGCTTTTGAAAGGCGGATATGGCGGCTTTGGAAACGAGCATTTCAAAAGTTCTGTCAATACCACTCCTTATGAAAGCAAAATTGGGCAAGAAGGCGAAAAGGGAGATTTTAAAATTGAGTTAGAACTTTTTGCCAATATTGGATTTGTGGGTTTGCCGAATGCCGGAAAATCTTCTCTTTTGAATGCACTCACAAACGCAGAGGCAAAAGTAGGCGACTATCCTTTTACAACTCTAGACCCCAACCTAGGAGATTTTTACGGCTACATCATCGCTGATATTCCCGGGCTTATTGAAGGCGCTTCGGAAGGCAAAGGTCTTGGCGTGAAATTTTTACGTCATATCAAACGAACCAAAATGCTGGCACACTTGGTTTCTTTCGAAAACTCAAACATGCTCAAAAGTTATAAAGAAACCCGCAAGGAACTGGAAAAATACGACAAGAGTTTAGATCTAGGTGGTGAAGGCTTGTCCCAAAAAGATGAAATAATTATCTTAACCAAGACTGATGTAGTAGACGAAAAAGTTGCAAATAAAAAATTAAAAGATTTCAAAAAAATTAGCAAGAATGTTTTTGCAATCTCTTTGTATGATGATAAAATGGTGAGAAAGTTTGCTGATTCATTGGTGAAAATTTTAAAAAAGAAGTAAATATGGCAAACAAATATTACCCAACAATTGGATTGGAGATTCATGCTGAACTTAAAACTTTAACCAAGATGTTTTGCGCTTGCAAAAACGACCCTGATGAAGAAAAGCCGAATACGAATATTTGCCCTGTCTGCATGGGGCATCCGGGGGCAATGCCCACTTTGAATAAAAAGGCTATAGAAAATGTTATCAAAGTGGGGTTGGCGGTAGGCGGTAAAATTGCCGATTTCACGGAGTTTGACCGCAAGAATTATTTTTATCCGGACATTCCAAAAGGCTATCAGATTTCACAATATAAATATCCAATCGTTTCGAGCGGGCGTTTGTCGGGCATGGACATCACTCGCATACATTTGGAAGAAGATACGGCCAATAACAAACACGATCGCGGGGATTTTTCTCTGATTGATTTCAATCGTTCTGGTGTGCCGCTCATGGAACTCGTAACCGAGGCGACAACTTTTCAAAGTACTGAAGAAGCCGCGAAAGGCGCAAGCAAGTTCGGCAAAGAACTTCAGCTAATACTTTGGTATTTGGGTGTTTCTGAAGTAAATATGGAAAAAGGAGAAATGCGGGTGGAAGCGAATATTTCTGTTTCTACAGACCCGAGAAAACTTGGCACGAAAGTGGAAGTAAAAAATTTGAATTCTTTCAAGAGCGTTGAGAAAGCAATCAAATTCGAAATAGACAGAATGATAGGGCTTCATGAGTCCCGCAAAGGCGCGGAGATAGCGCAGGAAACGCGTGGCTGGGATGAAGCCAAGCAGAAAACTTTTTCCCAAAGAAAAAAAGAGGGAAGCGCGGACTATCGATATTTTCCGGAGCCGGATTTACCGAAGTTGTATCTGCATAAAGTTTTTGATTTGGAGAAAATGAAAAAAGAGTTGCCGGAGTTGCCGGAAATGAAAAGAAAAAGGTACAAAAAAAGATGGGGGTTGAAAGATGAAGATATAGAGATATACATTGGAAATTATGAAAAAATCGCTAATTTTTTTGAAGAAACAGCAAAGATTTTAAACAAGACAGAAAAAATAAAAATTGCGGCTAATTATATAACTACTGATTGGATAGGCCTTAAAAAAAATAACGAAAAAACAAGATTACCAAGTGCGGAAAATTTTGCAGAATTGATAAATTTAGTCGCGGAAAATAAAATTTCTTCGCGCGCGGCGAAAGATATTTTAGCAATGATGACTATTAATGACGAATCGCCATTAAAAATAGCTACTGAGAAAAATCTTCTACAAAGTAGTGATACAAGCGAACTTAAAAAAATCGCCCAAAAAATAATTGACGCCAATCCGAAAGTGGTGGCGGACTACAAAGGCGGGAAAGTTCAGGCTGTAATGTCTCTAGTGGGGCAAATAATGAAAGAAACCAAAGGTTCAGCGAATCCGGCGGTTACAAAACAATTATTAGTAGATTTGTTAAAATAATATGAATAAACAAATTTTAACGCAAACAGTCGCCCGCCTTACAATTTCCCCAAAGGGAATTTTGGCTATAGATGAAAGCATGTCCACTTGCGGAAAGCGTTTTGAAAAGCTTGGCGTGCCGACGACAGAAGAAAAACGCAGGGAATATCGCGAACTTTTAGTCACCGCGCCGGAGATAGAAAAATATATTTCCGGATACATCCTTTTTGACGAGACAATAAAACAAAAAACCAAAAGCGGAAAAAGTTTCGTTTCGGTTTTGCGGGAAAAGGGGATTGATGTCGGAATCAAAATGGATGAAGGTTTGGTGGATTTTTCGCCGCTTACGGGAGAAAAGGTTACTAAAGGACTTGATGGTCTCAATGAACGACTAAAAAAATACAGAAATCTCGGTGCATCTTTTGCTAAGTGGCGCGCTACTTATGCTATCGGAGTAAATGCTCCGAGCGAGGATTGCATGAAAGAAAATGCCGTTCTTTTTGCGAAATATGCAAAATTATGTCAAGAAAATGATATCGTGCCAATTGTTGAACCGGAAGTTTTGGTTGATGGGGATTACACTATAGAAAAATGTTACGAGGTTGACGCGAAAAATTTACAGAT
The DNA here is from genome assembly GCA_038055775.1 of Patescibacteria group bacterium. Classification (GTDB taxonomy): domain Bacteria; phylum Patescibacteriota; class Minisyncoccia; order Phycocordibacterales; family UBA9973; genus UBA9973. The sequence goes on from JBBUHH010000019.1 coordinate 8,758, forward strand.
TATTTTTTCTGAACTAAAAAATTCAGAAATTTTCATTCCGGGTATTATTTTAAAACACAGTATGATTTTTTCCGGAAAGGAAGCATCAGACAGAGCGCCTGCCGAGAAAGTTGCCGAAATGACTATAAAATGTTTCAAAGAAAATATTCCTACTGATATTGGCGGAATAGTTTTCATTTCCGGAGGTCAGCCGGGGGATGAAGCGGCAATTAATTTGAATGCAATGCACAAATACGCGCCTTTCCCTTGGCCGCTTTCATTTTCTTATGGTCGCGCAATTCAAAATGGAGCATTGCAATCTTGGGCGAAAAATCCAGCGGATGTCGTAGGCGCGCAGGCACTCTTACTTCAGGCTGCGAAAAATAACAGTTTGGCAACCATTGGTAAGTACAAAGTTTAATTTTAATCTTATTCCAATGTTCTATAGAATGTTAGAATGAAATATATGAGAAAGAAATTAGAGTATAGAAAAATGGAAAGGATTGTAAAAGGCTTCGCGAACCATAGAAGATTGCAAGTGCTGGAACTTTTAAGCAAAGAGCCAGAATTATCTGTTTTGGAAATTTCCGATAAATTAAAATCAGAGTTTAAAAATATATCCGCTCATATCAACAAAATGGCTGTTTCTGGACTGGTTATGAAAAGAAGCGATAGTAAATCAATACGCCATAAATTAACCAGCCGTGGCACTATCATTCTAAAGTTCGTTAGAATGTTGGAATAAAAGAATTATGAAAAATAATATTGAAGGCGGGAAGCCAGAGAAAAAATTAAGTCCGGAAGAAAAAGAAATAGCGCGTTCGCTGGAAAATTTTCCATTCTTGTTAAAGAAAGATAAGGTTTTTCTTGTGCTTGTATGGAGAGGATTAAAAACAGCTTCTTCTGTGTCTATTTTGTCCGATGCGCCAGCATCCGCAGTTGATGATTTAAGAAAAATAGCGGAGAAAGCAGGATTATTTTTTAAGTTTGACCGGGAAATCATGGAAGACAGCCGCGGATTAACAAAGGGGAAAGTATGTTTCGTGGCAAATAACCAAAAAGATTTAGACTTAATCTCAAAGTTATGGTTTGGCGACCATGATAATGACCCGGCGGTTTATAAAGAAATAGGCAGGATGTCTGGTTTTTCTCAAACAGCTATTGATGTTTATGAAAAAATTTCTGAAGCCGGAATTTTAAAACTTCCAAAAAAAGAAAAATATAAAGCTCTTCAAAAGTATGTCCTTTCTTATGGAGAAAAGAAAAATTATCTTTTGTGCACAAATGAAGTGGAAGTGATTCCTTTTTCCGTCCTTTTTTATATGCCCAGGGAGCATTATGCAAAAGAAATGGGAGTTCCTCGTAAATGGGCGAAGGAAGTGAAGTCAGTTGTTCCCCGTCTTTATGAACAATTTACTGGTCCTTTTGTTCGTTCGGTTGTGGCATCTGGAGAGTTAAAATAATTCAATTGACGGCAAAGTTAGTCATAAAAATGTTATCATTGTCTAATGAAAGCAGAAATCCTAAAATTTTTCAAGGGAGATGTAGAAGATGACAAGGAGACTCTACTAAAATATTCTCATGATGCGAGCATTTTTGAGTTGCGTCCTAAGCTTGTGGTTTTTCCGATAGATTCCGAAGATGTGCAGAATTTAGTGAAATGGGTCAAAGAGAATAAGGAAAATAAAGAAAAATATGGAGAACTTTCTATAACTTCTAGAGCCGCAGGGACAGATATGTCCGGCGGAGCCATCGGGGAATCTATTATTTTGGATTTCACAAGGTATATGAATAAGTTAATTGGCTGGAGGCAACCTGAGGAAAATTCTTCCGCTTTCCTCCACCTTGCGGGCGGAACCTTCCGCGGGGCGAATTCTCCTCAGGCTGCCTCCATCACAGTCCAACCCGGAATGTTTTATAGAGATTTTGAAAAGCTGACTTTGGAAAAAGGACTCATTTTACCATGCTTTACTGCTTCAAAAACCATTAACGCCATGGGCGGAATGTTTGGCAACAACTCCGCAGGGGAAAGAACTTTAAAATTTGGCAAGACGGAAGATTATATTCTAGAGACGAAAATGGTTTTTGCGGATGGTATTGAAAGAATCGTGAAGCCAATTCCTTTAAGTGAAATTTCTAAACATGGAGAAATCTATACAAAAATTTTTGATTTGATAAAAAACAACGAGGAAGAAATAAAAAACGCCAAGCCGCATGTTCACAAAAATTCTGCCGGCTACTATATTTGGAATGTGGTGAATCAAAACAGAAATCAAAAGAATTTTGTAGGCGGAAGGTTCACGCCGCAGGCGGGAGGAATGCCAAGAAATTCTTTTGATTTCTGTTTTGACCTCAATAAACTTCTTGTTGGCTCGCAGGGAACTTTAGGCATTGCCACTGAAATTACTTTCAAACTCGTACAGGAGCCAAAACACACCAGATTACTTGTGGTGTTCCTAAGAGATATGAAAATACTGCCGGATTTGGTGAATAAAATTTTGAAATATGCTCCGCAGTCGCTGGAGTCTTACGACGACAAAACTTTTATGCTTGTACTCAAATACATAAAAGACTTTGCAAAACTTCTTGGTTTAAAAAATTTCTTCAAGCTTGGTCTTAGCTTTTGGCCCGAAGCGTTGATGACCCTCCGGCATGGTTTCCCAAAAATTATTCTCTTGGCTGAATTCACAGGCGATTCGCAGATCGAAGCTGATAATCAGGCGCAAAGAACTTTAGAAGATTTAAAATCAAGCCATAAAATAGGCATACGCCTAACCAAAGACAAAGAAGAAGCAAAAAAGTATTGGACTATTCGGCACGAAGCTTTCAACTTGATTCGATATCATTTAAAGAAAGTTAAATCTATGCCTTTTGTTGATGATGTGATAGTAAAGCCGGAGAGAATACCGGAATTTTTTCCCGCTCTTTATAAAATTTTAGATGTCTATAAAAAAAGAATGACTTTCGCTGTCGGCGGGCATTCCGGCGACGGCAATATGCATATATACACCCTAGTTAATCCGAAAGATCCGAATTTAAAAGAAATGATTATAGAAGTTTCAAACCAAGTATATGATTTAGTCACTAAACTCGGAGGTTCTATTACAGCCGAACACAATGACGGACTCATTCGCACACCTTATTTAAACAAAATGTTCGATGAAAAAATGATTAAAATTTTTGCCGAAATAAAAGAAATTTTCGATCCGAAAGATATTTTTAACCCAGGCAAAAAAGTTCCGACCAAATCAGAAGGGGGAACAAAGGAATACATAAAGGAGCATATTGCATTTTAAATTTTTTCGGGTATACTCTATTTTATGTTTGTAATCAAAGCAACGCCTCGAGATTTGGGCATAAAATTAAGTGCTTTGCGAAAATCCGGAGAAATTCCGGCTGTTTTTTATGGGGCGGGCAAAGAGAGTACTTCCATTTCTATTCCAAATGTTGAATTTAAAAAAGTTTGGCGAGATGCCGGAGAGTCTTCGGCAGTGAAAATCGGCATGGAAAAAGGCGGAGACATTGATGTTCTTATTCACGAAGTGCAGGTAGACCCTGTGACTGACGAGCCGATACATGTGGATTTTTTAGCCATTGACATGACCAAAAAAATCAAGGTCAAGGTTCCGCTCGTCTTTGAAGGCATTTCCGGCGCAGTCAAAAGCGGTATCGGAAATCTTGTGAAAGTGCTTCATGAAATTGAAATAGAAGCTTTGCCGGCCGCCCTGCCGCACAATCTGGGAGTTGATATTTCTAAACTCGAAACATTAGAAAATGTTGTTATTGTCTCCGACATAAAATTACCGGTTGGAGTCGTGGCAATTACCAAAGGAAGCGATATTGTCGCTTCTGTTGTCGCTCAGGTTGAAGAAAAAGAAGAAGTTGTGGTAGCGCCTGATTTGACTGCTATTGAAGTTGAGAAGAAGGGCAAGAAAGAGGAAGAAGGCGTTCCAGGCGCTGAAGCTGGAACTGTTTCGCCAGCAAAGGAAGACAAGACAGAAAAAAAACCGGAGAAAAAATAATACTAAAATGTGTTATAATAAAAGTTATGACAAAAAAAAGAGTCATAGTTTTTGTTTTCCTTACCCTTTTTTCTTTCATTTTTGCGCGATACAATGCAAATGCCGATTTTGATTGCCTCACGCTTACTCCGGCATCCGCTCAAGCGGACAAAGATTATTGCAGGAATGAATTGGCGGGCATAGAAACCCAGCTTCAAGTTCTTTTGAATCAGCAAAAAGAACAGCAGAAAACCACGGGGACGCTCAAGGGGGATGTGGACTATTTAACCAGCCAGATTAATGCCCTGAAGACCAAAATAAAGGCTAGAAGTTTGGCTATTACCCAGCTAAAAGTAAACATTGCCGAAAAAGCGAGCACCATCAAGTCGCTTTCTCAAAAGATAGATCGTGAACATGAGTCCTTGGCTCAGCTTCTGCGGAACACCAACGAATTTGACGAGCAAACCACAGTGCATTTGATTTTTTCTGATAACTCCATTTCTGATTTTTACAGCGATTTAGAGTCTTACGAGTCAATCAAGCAGGCGGTCAAGGCTTCCGTTGATCTCATTAATAATGTTAAAGCGCAGACCGAAATCGTAAAAAGCGATTTGGAAAAAGAGCATGACGCCGAAACCGATGCCAAGGAAGAACTGGAAAGCGCGCAGAAAAAAGTCGCTCAATCGGAATCTGAAAAACGCATTCTTCTTAATCTTTCTAAAAATAAAGAATCAGAATACCAGAAACTGGCAGCGGCTAAAAAAGTTCAAGCGGATAAAATTCGCAGCGCTCTATTTCCCCTTGCGGGTACGTCTCAGAAAATTGATTTTGGAACCGCGCTTGCCTACGCGCAGGATGTGCAAAAAAAGCTAGGAGTAGACCCAGCTTTTCTTTTAGCTGTTATCACCAAAGAAAGCAATTTGGGGGCTAATGTGGGTCAATGTTATCTGACCAATCTAGATACTGGAGCTGGTGTTGGGAAAAATACAGGGACAATTTTTCCCAATGTCATGAAACCTTCCCGCGATGTTGGTCCTTTTCTTGAAATAACGAAAGAGCTTGGCTTGGACCCATTTAAAACTATTGTGTCTTGCCCTATTGTTTCTAAAAATTATTGGAATAGCGGCTCTATAGGACCAGCGCAATTTCTTCCTTCAACCTGGAAACTCTTCGTAAATCGGTTACAAAATCTTTTAGGCTATTATGCTAATCCATGGTCTCCAGCCGATTCTTTTTTGGCTTCAGGAATGTATCTTGGCGATCTTGGAGGAACTGGCAAGAGCGCAAGCGCTCAAAGTAAAGCCGCTTGTAGATATAATGGTCTTGGTGGAAATAGTTGCTCTTATAGTCGGGGTGTCATGAAATTGAAACAAAAAATTCAGTCTGATATAGATTTGCTTAATTAGTAATCCATTATGTCTCAATGAAAAAATTTTTTGATGTTATACCATTAGCAGGTGAGAAAATAAAGCAAATTCGGGAAATGCAAAGAACACATGAACCACATTTTTCGCAGTATGCACTTTTTATTTTTTTTGCCGCCACGATATTATATCTTGAACTGATTTATCGTTTATCGATTTTTAAATCTTTTTACGGCGATTATATCTTCTCAGCGCTATTCGCGTTTCCCGCCGCTTCTATTTTCTTTTTTGCGTCTGTTTTTGCTTCAGAGACAAAAAACAAGATTATTTCCTCGATTATCATTCTCGCCTTAATAGTTGCATATGGCGCGCAACTTATTTATTTCTCCATTTTTAAAACTCCGCTTTCTCTTTATTCTCTCATTGGCGCGAAAGATGCCATGCAATTTTGGGATGTCGTCGCTTCGGAAATAACCAAAAACGGCTTGGCAATCGTTTTGCTTTTTGTTCCTTTGGTGTTTTTATTCATATTTCGTAAAAGGCTTTTTCTGTTGCAACGACCGAAATTATTTTGGCTTTTCATCGTGGCGCTCATTGGCATATTAAGCTATGGAGTTTCTATACTTAGCGTGAGAGCAACTAGCGGCAACGATTTTTCCCAATATGCGGTTTACTACAACATTGCTTCGCCGGAGCTTTCCATGAGGAAGCTCGGCGTGCTTACCACCATGCGTCTCGATCTAGAGCGCGCCATATTCGGATTTGAAGAAAGCGGAAATCAAGATACTGCGGAGGCCCCGTTGGCGCCTATCTCTGTCGCGCAGGAAACCGCTTTGTCCGAAACGCACAACATAATGGATATTGACTTTGCCGGTTTGATTGCAAATGAAACCAACTTTGCGCTCCTTGATATGCACCAGTATTTCTCTTCGGTTACACCGACTAAGAAAAACGCAAAGACCGGCATCTTCAAGGGAGATAACCTTATTTTCATCATTGCCGAGTCGTTTTCCCCGCATGCGATAAGCGCCGAACTTACCCCGATGCTCTATAAACTTTCCCGCGAGGGTTTCGTGTTTAATAATTTTTATAATCCGGTGTGGGGCGTAAGCACTTCTGATGGCGAATATGTTTCTGAGATGGGGCTTCTGCCCAAATACGGCGTTTGGAGCGCGCTCAAATCAAGCGCAAATTATCTGCCGTTTGCATTGGGTAATCAATTCAAAAAAATCGGCTACCTCGCCAAGGCCTACCACGACCACACCTACACTTACTATGGGCGCGACAAGTCGCTTCCCAATCTGGGGTATGATTACAAGGGAGTTGGAAATGGACTCCGAATCAAAAGAATGTGGCCGGAGTCTGATCTTGAAATGATGGAGGTTTCCGTTCCGGAATACGCAAACTCCCCGCCGTTTCACATCTACTACATTACGGTGAGCGGTCATATGAACTACAATTTTTACGGCAACGCGATGTCGAAAAAAAACAAACACATCGTCGAGAGTTCATCGTTCGCTGATTATTCCGATTCTGCCAAAGCGTATCTTTCCGCTAATCTTGAACTTGAATTCGCCATTACCTCCCTCCTCGCCCAGCTAGAAGTCGCTGGCACGCTTGAGAACACGGTTCTCGCCATCGTGCCAGACAACTATCCCCACGGCTTGCCCAAAGAATCGCTTGATGAACTCGGAGGGCGCACACTAGAAACCAATTTCGAAATATATAAAAGCATTTTTATTCTCTGGAAGAAAGGTCTCGCGCCCGTTTCCATAGACCGGCCTGCATTCACGCTCGATATTCTCCCGACACTTTCCAACTTATTCGGACTAGAGTTTGACTCGCGCCTGCTCATGGGTCACGATGTTTTTTCCGAGGCCCCACCGCTTGTGATGTTTTTAAACCGTAGCTGGATTACCGATAATGCTAGATATAATTCTACAAATGCGCAAGCGGACGGCGAAGGAAAAGAAAAGGAACATCGGGATGCCATCAACAAAATAGTTGCCGATAAGTTCAAATATTCAGCCAAGATTCTCGAGACTGATTACTATAAAAAAGTAGTTCCGTAAAAACCCACATTTGCTTTCTCCTTAATTTCGTGATAATCTACGAAAGTTATGACCCTTCGAATAACTCAGGGTCATGGTGAGTAAGACCGAACCATGAAAAAAGATATACACCCGAAATATGATTTAAAGACAAAAGCAACTTGCGCTTGCGGAGCGGTTTTTGAGGTTGGTTCAACTATGCCTGCAATTGCGATGGAAATCTGCAGTAGGTGTCATCCTTTCTACTCTGGTAATGAAAAAATAATAGACACGGCGGGGCGCGTGGAGAGATTCAATAAGAGAAAAGCGGCAACCGCGAAAACTAAGAAATAGATGTTAGATTTAGAAGAACTAAAGAAAAATCACAACACAAGTTATCTCGCAGAGATGCTCCAAAAACTTCTGCGCGAAGAAGCCGAAGTGCGGGAGATGCTTGCCCCGCCTAGGGAAGTGGCGGGGCGAGCGGGAGACGATACTCTGCATGAACTCGCGGCGAAGGAACTTAAATTTATTCAGGAAGAGCGTGAGAGAATAGAGAAGCAAGTACAGGATATTTTAGATAAAGACAAAGAAGAAGCGGAAATTACAAATGAAATAGTGCTTGAAGTGCGGGCGGGCGCTGGTGGCGATGAAGCCAGCCTTTTCGCATGGGAACTCGCGCATATGTATGAAAAATATAGTGAATCGCAGGGTTGGATTTGGCGAGTGAATTACGAATCCAAAAGCGACCTCTCCGGCTATAAGGAAGCCTCTTTCGAAATAAAAGGCAAAGGTGTTTATGACAAAATGCGTTATGAGACAGGAGTGCATAGAGTGCAGAGAATTCCGGCAACAGAAAAAAACGGCAGGGTGCATACTTCTACGGCTTCGGTTGCCGTGCTTCCGATTCGCAAAAAAGTTTCTTTCAAAATTGATCCTTCGGAATTTGAAATGGAATATTCCCGTTCTGGCGGCAAGGGCGGGCAGAATGTGAACAAAGTAGAGACAGCTGTCCGTATTATCCACAAGCCTACTGGACTTGATGTCCGTTCCACCAACGAACGAAGCCAGCTGGCAAATCGCGAAAAAGCGATGTCTATTTTGACCGCCAAACTTCAGCAACTGGAAGAAGAAAAAGAAGCAAAAAAATACGCGGGGGACAGAAAAGACCAAATTGGCACCGCCGACCGTTCCGAAAAAATCCGCACTTATAATTTTCCTCAAGACCGCGTGACCGACCACCGCATCAAAAAATCCTGGCACAATTTGCCAAAAATTATGGAAGGGGAAATAGGGGATATTATTGCGGATATTAGTTCTGGCGCGGTGGGAAATGAAGAAGAATAAAATAAAGGATAATTATTAATTAATAAAAAATAAATTTATGAATTTTCAGAAAATTGCTTCGTTTACTATAGTTATAGTTGTAATGGTAGTTGGTATTTATTATTATAGTCATCTTAAAAAAGAAGGAAACAGAGAAGGGATTACTATTACAGAACAAAATGATTTAAATAAAAAATTTAATGTAATCATAAAACAGCAGGCTGAGTTAATGGCAAAGGCGTATTTAGAAAAGGATTTTGAAAAGTTTTCTACTTATACATATCCAAAAATTATAGAATTATTTGGTAGCAAAGAAAAATACATAGCTCGTGTAAAATTATTGGTATCTGATTCAGAGGTTCCCACATCTTCAAAAATATCTATAGGGGAACCTTCTAAAATAATCAATACAGGGAATGAATTACAAACAACAATACCGCAAACTCTAGAAATACCAGTATCGGGTGGTTTTCTGGTAAGTATTTCTACATTGATTACTCTCTCTGACGATAATGGAAAAAATTGGTATTTTATTGATGCTGGTGGTGGTGATACTATTTTAGAAAAACTTTTTACTCAGTTTCCCAATTTAAGTAAAGATTTAATTATACCACCAAAAGAAAAGCCGGTTTTCTATAAAAAATAGCAGTTTATGCAACTACTTGCCAGTTTTTGGTGTTGTAGTATAATTTGGTTATGAATAAGACGACAGACAATTTATCTAATAATTTCAGTCATATTATCAAGTCTTTTAGAGACAAATGGGTCGCCGTACCTGAAGATTATTCGGAAGTCGTTGCTAGCGCAGATACACTAAGTGGCGTTATGAGTAAAATTACAAAAGAAAAAAATTTGAAAGTTTTTAAAGTCATACCTCTAGATATGATTTATTCTCCCTGCAACTTATGAAATATCCGTATCTAACTGTCTTAAACAACGACCCTAATGGTAAACATTTTCGTCGTCCAGTGGTAGATGTTGAAATTTTTGGTCCTGAAAAAAGTATTAATACTTTTGCGCTTCTTGATTCTGGAGCAGATAATTGTCTTTTCCATTTACAATATGCTAAAGAGATAGGCATAGACTTGAATAAATGTAAAAGATCAGCAACTATTGGTGTAGAAGGCGGTAAAATGGAGATCTATTTAACCGAAATTGAAATCAAAATAAAAGGTTTAGAAAAAATTAAAGTACCGGTTGGATTTATAGATAGTAGGTCAGTTAATGGGTTGTTGGGTCAAATAGGCTTTTTCGACTTTAATCGAATCAAATTTGAACGCGATCATGGGACTTTTGAAATCAATCCAGTAAAATAAATTGCATTTCATTTTAGGTATGTTATGATACTGTAGTAGTTTCTCGTTTAGCGAAATCGAGTTCCTACGTTTATTAAGTAGTTTTTGCCCGATTTTTAAAAACGGGAGAAGTAAAGCAAATGGCTACAAAGCTATATGTAGGGGGACTCCCTTACAGCACCCAAGAAGCGGCTCTGAAAGAGCTCTTCGCGCAGGCTGGAAACGTTGTTTCCGCTGTGATTATTATGGACAAGATGTCTGGTCGTTCAAAAGGTTTTGGATTCGTAGAAATGTCAACACAAGATGAAGCTACAAAAGCTATCTCTATGTTCAACGATCAAGAATTCGAAGGACGCAAACTTACTGTCAACGAAGCTCGCCCAATGGAAGCTCGCCCGCCTAGAACTGGCGGTAACGGCGGATACGGAGGTGGAGGCGGACGAAGAGAATACTAATCTATATTTGTATTTTAGAATCAAAAAACCACCACCCGGTGGTTTTTTGATTTGGGATTTATTCTCCTCTTGAGGAGTACCCGCTTTGCGGGGGAGGTGGAAAAATGCTTCCACCCTGTCTCGGATTACCGAGCCACCCCTCAAGAGGGGAATTTTGCATTACCGCTATATTTTTGCTATAGTTTTTTCTGTTGAGTGTGTAGTTCAGTGGTAGAACGCTGTCCTGATAAGACAGAGGTCGAAGGTCCGATTCCTTCCACACTCACTTTGCTTGATTTTTAAAATTTGATACAATGAAAATATGAATGTTAGAAAATGTGATATATGTAAAAAGGAAATAAAGATGGAGGATTCAGTAAAAGCTGGAGTTGGGTATTTTGCTGACAAAGAGTTTTGTTCAAAATGCGGAAAGCCAATATTGGATTTCTTGAAGAAGCGCAAGTTATTAGATGAAGATAAAAAATAAAATGACCAATAAAAAAGAAAAAAGAATAACAAATAGAGAACTTCTCGACTCCTTGAACAGAAGTTTTTCTAAAGTGGAAGAAAAAATTGACAAGATTGATACGAAAATTGATACAAAAGTCGAAGAACTTAAAGATAAAATTCAAGGCGTAAATAAAAGAATAGACGATTTTGCAGAAACGAAGGCCTCTAAGATTACATATAAAGACCTCGAAAAGCGAGTAGGTTTTATAGAAGGGAAGCTGGAATTAAAATCAAAGTAACCTTTTAAATATATGAGAGCAGGAAGTTTTAACGCAGATGAATTTTTTAGGGAAATAGCTGTAAAAAAAGCACGAGAAGATCTTGCTCGTTTAGATAAAGAGTTAGATGCTGCTTTAGAGGTCGCTAGGCAAAATCCAACTGACATGGCTAAAATAGAAATCTTAAAAAAGGTCGCTGGGACATGTATTTTTTTTGACCATAAAGGTTATCTATTAGGAGATACAGGAAACTTTTTACGATTAAAAGCAAAAGATATTCGGAAAGAATTTGGTTTCCCTGAAGAGAAAAGATAAGTATAATTTTTTTAATTTGCATCCCCGCTTTTTTTAATTTATACTATCAGAAAGGCACAGAGCCTTTTGTTTTTTATGGCTAATGACAACGCTTGGCTCAAGCCGGTTATGATTTTTTATGGGAAGACCACTTCTTGGATAGTGTTTCCTTTGATTTTGGCTATTCTGCTCGGAAAATACGCCGAAGAGTCTTTGTTTCCTATTTTTATCATAGCTGGTTTTGGCGCGAGTTGTTTTGGAATTTACAGAGAAATTAAAAAATATAAAAAAACTTTACAAAATGGCAACAAATAATACAAATCAAATCGCGGAGCAGGAACCAATTCACGAGACGACCATCTTTGCCGAGCCGGTTTTTCATGTCGGTCCGCCGGTTGGCGGATTCAATATCACAAATTCTTTATTAAATTCTTGGATGGCGGTTTTGGTTATCGTAGTTCTTTGCGTATTGCTAAAGCGGAACTTGAAACAAATCCCAGGCAAAATTCAGCACATCTTTGAAATTTTTATAGATGGCGCGTTGTCCCTGTGTGACCAAGTGACGAATGACCGCAAGATAACGCTTAAAATTTTCCCCTTGGTCGCATCTTTATTTATTTTTATTTTAGTGAACAACTGGCTTGGTCTTCTGCCTTTTGTCGGATCAATCGGTTTTTTAGCAAATGAAGCCGGACACTCCGTTTTTATTCCCATCTTCCGTGCCGGCACCGCCGATATCAATACCACTTTGGCGTTGAGTCTTGCCATCGTCATTGGTTCTAATATTTTCGGAATCATGATTATTGGCGCTTGGAAAATTTTCAATAAGTATGTTAATATCAAAGCACTCGGAGGAATAGTGACCAAATTCCGCAAGGATAAAAGCGTCATAATCGTCGCTCCGATTGCATTTTTCGTCGGTATTTTGGAACTTATCGGGGAAATGGCAAAAGTTGCATCGCTTTCTTTCCGACTTTTCGGAAATGTCTTTGCCGGAGAAGTTCTGCTTGCTTCCATGGGCGCGATTTTTCTTTATGTTCTGCCCGTCCCGTTTTTGTTCTTGGAGGTATTTATTGGGTTGATTCAGGCTCTCATATTTTCCCTACTTGCCGCGGTGTATTTCACGATAGCGTCGCAAGACCACGAAGAGCACGAGGAGAAGCATGAGCATGTGTTGAGTGTACCCTCTCCTTGAACCCCCTTGTGTTCCCCCTTATCAGGGGGAATCAAATGTTCCTCCCCTGATAAGGGGAGGTCGGGAGGGGTTGGAGAGGGTCGGGCCGTTCAGGCTCTGATAGCCCTCAGGCTCGAAGAGGTGAGGTGAATTATAAATAAGTCGAAAAAATTATTAGTTTAATTTAACAAAATTATGGAAAAAGAAGTTGTAAACGCAGTTGTCAGTTTTGCGCCGATCGGCAAAGCGCTTGCTATCGGTCTTTCCGCGCTTGGCGCAGGTATTGGTATCGGTCTTATTGGAGCAAGAGCGATGGAAGCTATCGGTAGAAATCCGGAAGCGACAGGCAAAGTGCTTGTTCCGATGCTCATCGTTTCAGCGTTCGCAGAAGCCGTGGCTATTTACGGTTTGGTTATCGCGTTCTCGATTAAATAAGATGGAGGAATTTATAGAGACATTTCACATAGATTGGAAGCTGATGGTTGCCCAGTTGTTTAATTTCGGGGTCGTTTTTTTGGTTTTTTACCTGCTCGCAGCCAAACCGCTTCGCAAGTTGATGAAAAAGCGGGAAGAGCTGATATCCAAAGGTGTGGATGATGCAAGGCTTAATACTGAAATTCTGGGAAAAACCCAAAAATCATCGGAGGAAATTCTTAATAAAGCGCGAGTTCAAGCTAATAAACTTTCGGAAGACAGTAAAAAAGAACTGGAAACTGCAAAGATTGCAATGCTTGAGGAAGCAAAGAATCAAGCAAAACAAATTGTTGATACTGGTAAAAAAAATCTAGAATCTGAAAAATTAAAGATGGTACAGGAGGCAAAAAATGAGCTTGCATCTTTGGCTATGCTAGCCGCCGAGAAAATTATGGCAGAAAAGATAAATAAAAAATAATGGCAAAAATCCTCCCAAAAACTATCGCGGAAGCTATATACAGCGCGACAAAAGGAAAGTCAGGTAGCAACTTAGGGTTGGCGC
>JBBUHH010000020.1:0-3653 GCA_038055775.1 Patescibacteria group bacterium
CCTGCTGATAACACTTCTCGCAATAAACTATTTCCGACCTTTCTGGCGAATAATTTGTAATAATTTCTTTATTGCATCTTGCCCCGCCTGAATCTAGGCGGGGTGAAGTGCAATTGCGATTCCAGAATTTATACGGTCCGCGGCGGGCAATGCGGTCCACGAAACGGCAGTTCCAGCATATCCTAGGAATAGGAATGAGCATTTTTCTATAAAATTCCAGTTCGCGCTTAATTAATCGGTAATTTCGGGAACATTTTACACAAGTTAATATCTCACTCAAGACACTATCCGGCGCATCTTTTATATGATCTGGAATTTTCTCTAGCGAGAGTGTTCCCTTTCCTTCTGTTTTTTGGATGTCTTCCGCCCATTTGAAACCTTCTGAAATAACTTTCTCTTTAGTAAGCGGAAAATTATCCTGCGCGATTGTCTCGTTGTAAGCAAAGAAGGCAAGTTCACTCGGGAAAAATTCACCATAAACATCCTTGTCTTTTAATTCTTTTACGATACGATCTCTTATTTTCTGGTACTCCTCTTTGTCATAGCGTTTATTCAAGATGACAAAATTTCCCCCTTTTACGCTGGCACAGCCAATACAGTTTTTACTTTGGCGGACGGCAAACGAATATTCCACATCTTGGGAACTTTCAACCCACCAGGAACATATAACCCTTTGCGAGCCGGCGCCGACTCCGACTCCATTGAAAAGAAGTTCAGAGTTGCGGCAGTGACCTATCATATCAGAGCAGTCTTTGCCGCGCTTTACAGAAAAAGAGTACCGCATATCTTCAGAGAAAGAAACCTCGAAACACTGAAGACAATTTTTTGACTCAAAAATGTAATCGCCGGAGCAATTGTCGGTTTTAAGATTGTTGCTCTCGCGACAAGGAAATTTCAGCAAAAATTCTGAAAATTTGCGTTTCATTTCTTCCGTTTTCTCATAGCTTCCGGAAATCTCGTTAACGCGTTTCAGCCATTCATCTCTCGGAAGTGGTTCGTTGAAAAAATGATAAGACTTATGGCGCAAATTCACGCAAGCAAAACAATTTATGCAGTCCGAACAATTCAAAAGAAAGCGGGAGTCAATTGAGTCGTAAACATTCTGTCCGTAAACTACGCCGTTGTTCTTGTGAGCATTGACGCACTCATAAACATTTTCCAAGTAGTCGCCAAAATAAACATCAAAAACATCCCTGCTTGCTATCAGACCGCGCGAATAAGCGCAATTTTCGTTGTTGGGACCGCAATTAAAAATCAGATAGCCGTCCTTGTTGCCGCCGGCAAAGTTGGCGTATTCGCTGTTTATATTTACGCCCGTATAGATACTGCTGTAGGTTGCGGATTTGGGAACTTTTTCAACCAATTCCTTCAGCTGGTCAAAAAAAGGTCTGCCAAAATCGTAATCCATCCCGTAAGAATACGGGTCCCATTTGTCGGAAATCCAGCAGTCGTTGCAATACACCACATGCGTAGAATGCGGATTATACATAGTAATAATGGAACGACCGCATAATTTACAAACACTATTGTATAAAGTCCTTTCGTTCCTAAAAACCGCCCGCATTTTGAAGCGGCAATCGGGGCAGATTTTCGGCGCTGGCACCCGCATTTTTTCATAAAAAGAAAAATCATCCGGCTCTAATGTAAAGTTTCCCTGACACTTTTTGCATTTTTGGGTTTCGCTTTTCATTTTATACTAGCGTACTAGTACGCTGATGTTTGTCCTTTGCATTTTTTTGTTCCTTGTTCATCCTATAAAATACTGAATCGGGATCACTCATAAGTTTTTCATAGCTTCCCTCTTCCACTATACTTCCTTTTTCCATCACCGCAATATTGTCTGTATATTTCAGAGTTCCCAAACGATGCGCGATAATCAGGAAAGTTTTGTCTTTGCCGTATTCCCCCAAAAGTTTCGCCATTATTTTTCCTTCCGTTTCCGAATCAAGCGAGGAAGTCGCTTCGTCTAAAATAATAGTCGGCGCGTTTTTGTAGATAGCGCGGGCGATGCCGAGGCGCTGACGCTCCCCGCCCGAAAGCATGTATCCCTTTTCGCCAATGAGCGAATCAAGACCGTCCGGAAGCTTGTCGATTATTTCCGAAAGCGCTGAAATTTCTACTGCTTGACGCAAAAGTTCCGAATCTTCGCCACGCATCATGGTGATATTGTCGCGAAGCGAGAGATTGAAAAGTTCCGTCTCCTGTAAGACGACTGTGATATTGCTCAAGGTCTCGTTGTGCGAAATGGAATAATAATCTCTCATGTTTTTTTCTGCGCCTATTTTAAATTCTCCGGATTTGAGTGCATACAAACCTAAAATGATTTTGGCAAGCGTGGACTTGCCGGCGCCGGACAATCCAGCAACGCCGGTTTTTGTATTTCTGTTTAAAGTTAAATTAAAATCTTTCAATCCCATCTGCCCCGACCCGTAATCCATCACCGCATTTTTGATTTCAATTTTCTGCCAATCTTTCGGAAAAGATTCATTGCCAGTTTTAATAAATTCTGTTTCTTTAAATATCGGCATCATGTTTTGGATATCGGATTTTAAATCAATTAAATCCATGTGTAAATTTGTAATATCAGATAAATATGACTGCAGCCTAGTAAAATATGTGTAGAAAACTAAAACCATACCTAGAGTAATGAGATTATAAATTACAGACATACCTGAAAAATAAAGAAAAACTGTTAAAGAAACTCCGGTTAACATATTCAATGTTTTCCATTTCAAATTATTAACACTAATTTTTTTAATAGAAATATCTCGTGAAAGAGTTTCTCTGTCTTCTATTTTCCCCACTATATTCTTTTCGTTACCAAGCGCTTTTATTACAAGCATATTACTGGCAGATTCCACATATGCGCCTCCGGCTTTCTGATTGAGCCTGTTAAACTCATTGCTTAATGCGTGAATTTTTTTGCTAAAATTAAATTCTATAAATAAAAATAATATAGTGTATAAAAGAACTATTATAACGAATTTAAAATCAGTAAAAAGAAAAAATATAGCGACTCCAAAAATATTTGCAAAAATCCTTAATAGATCTCCCCTTATTACTTTCATCCATTTATTAATTGCATCTGCCCCAGTAAAAATTCGTTGAAGTTTATTGCCGGTATTTTCTTTATGATGCCACTCAAGAGAAAATTCCGTAAGTCGCTCAAATCCCCAAATACGCGCTCTGGTGCGAGCATTTTCACCAAAAACCGCCAAAGTAATCCTAGAATGAAGTCGAATTAAAGAAATTATAATGTATGTAACAAAAATAAACGCCAAGTAGAAATAAAAAAGTGAGAGTGATTCCCCTGTTTTATACGCACTAAAAAAATCAACCATTTTGCCGACAACAAATGGTGGCACAAGGTCGTATGAAAATACGATAGCAAGAAGAATAAAATGGAAAAAAAATCTTTTTTTATCTTCAGCAAAGAAATACCATATGGATTTTGCCACATCCAGCCATGAAAATCTTTCTGTTTTGCTTTCTTTTTTCATTCTAATATTCTATATAACTTAATACAATATAATTAGTTCATTCGTTCGCAATAATTAAGTAAACTTATTATTTCTCTCTCACTGCTAATTATAGAACTTTAGAATACTGATTCATAAATTTAAAAGAAAAAGGTTCAGCATATTTTTCTAAAA
>JBBUHH010000021.1:0-27541 GCA_038055775.1 Patescibacteria group bacterium
AAAAACTGGGCAAATAGAGCGGAAATTGATTACATTAGGGGAGTGAATTCCAGTTTCACTCTGCGAGCGCTTTCTGTCCGCGGACTAGTGGAAAAAATTCTAGACCCTAAAGACAGCAGGCGCTATATTTATAAGCCAAGTTTTGAACTCTTGTCTTATATGGGCATAAAATCCGTGGCAGAATTGCCGGAATATAGTGAAGTTAGCAATTCAATAAACATCGCGGCGAAAAATTTGGAAGAGGAGTTCAAAGAAGAAAATTAGTCATTCTAACATTCTATAGAATATTGGAATGAAAACAGAAACTAAAAACTGTCAAAATTGCAAACAAGACTTCGTAATTGAGCCGGATGATTTTGGATTTTATGAAAAAATGAAAGTCCCGCCACCGACATTTTGTCCGGAGTGCCGCAGGCAAAGGCGGAATGCATGGAGAAATTCGCTATCCCTGTATTCCCGCAAATGCGATTCGTGCGGGAAGTCGGTCGTTTCCATTTATGCTCCCAATTCCGGCATTACCATCTACTGCAACAAATGCTGGTGGAGCGACAAATGGGATGCGAAAAGTTTTGGGGTGGACTATGATTTTTCAAAACCGTTTTTTACCCAATTTCGCGAACTTATCGGCAAGGTTCCGCATATGTCTATCGTCAACGATGACGGCATTGCCAGCTTAAACTGCGAATATACGCATGACACTTGGTTTTCCAAAAATTGCTATATGATGTTTTCCGGCTGGCACATAGAAAATGTTTCGTACAGCTTTTTTATGCTGGCTGGCAAAGACATGATGGATTGCATGAATATTCGCTCCAAAAACGAATGGCTGTATGAGTGCATAATTTCTAGAAATTCTTATCAATTGGAATATTCTCAATTCAATACTACCTGTCTCGATTCGCAGTTTTTGTACGATTGTAGAGATTGTTCTAATTGTTTTATGTGTAGCGGTCTCGTGAAAAAGAAATTTTATATTAAAAATAAAGAATATGAGAAAGAAGAATATGGGAAAATTGTAAGCAGTTACAGCATGGATTCTTTTTCTGGTGTAGAAAAAGCGCAGAAGGAATTTGATGAGTTTATTTTGAAATATCCTCGACGATATGCAAATACACTTCATAGTTTAAATTGTATCGGTGATGTAATTTCAGATTCTAAGAATGTTAAAAACTGTTTTATCGCCAAAGCCTCCGAAAATTGCAAATATTCCGATTTTATTGGGTGGGACAAAGAATGCTACGACATAGTTATGACTGGCGAAACCTCTGAAAGTTACGAGGTGGTGGTGGGAGATCAATCCCAACTAAACTTTTTCGGAGTTTTTTCCGTTAAAAGCCAGGATGTCAGATATACCCAACATTGCCATAACTGCCGGCATTGTTTTGGCTGTGTGGGACTCAAGAATGCGAGTTACTGCATTTTCAACAAGCAGTATACTAAAGAAGAATACGAAAAACTGGTGCCAAAAATTATTGAGCAGATGAATAAAATGCCGTACGTTAACCACATAGGAAACTCCTATGCGTACGGAGAATTTTACCCGATAGAACTTTCGCCGTTTGGCTACAATGAAACTTTAGCAATGGAAGATGTTGCTCTCTCCAAAGAAGAAGCGAAAAAGAGGGGATTTAGCTGGCAGGAAAATATTCAGTGCACAATTGGCAAAGAAACTTTGAAGCCGGAAAATATTCCTGAAAGTATAGACGATGTAAAAGATTCAATACTTGAAGAAATTCTGGCTTGCATTGAATGTAAAAGAAATTATAAAATTATCCCGAACGAACTTATTTTTTACAGAAAAATGCGAATTCCGATTCCGCGCAGATGTTTTTATTGCCGGCACGCAAATAGATTGAAAAAGAGGAATCCTTTCAAACTTTGGCACCGAACTTGCATGTGTGATAAACAGAATCATAATCACGAGGCAGGGAAGTGTGAGATAGAATTTGAAACATCATATGCCCCCGATAGACCCGAAATAATTTATTGTGAACGATGCTATCAGCAGGAAGTATATTAGATAAAAATGTTTACTACATTCACGGTCGTAAGTATAGTAAACATTATCTAAATACACTCGGGATTTATACTGAGCACATAATTGTTTATCAAATTTTCTTGAGCAATATATTCATCGCCTAGGAAGCCCGCTATGTCTTCGTCTCTGATTAAATTTTTGTATTCCTGCGTAAAGCCGCGGGCGAGCGGGAGATACGACCAATGCCATTTTTCTTCGTTGTAGCCGGAGAAGCGAGTGATGCCTTTTTCGTCATATGTCTGACAAAATCCAAAGAGGGGAGCATTCTCCTTCAGCCATTCATATACCTTTTCGCCTTCTCTTGTTTCAAAATATTTTGGGTCTACGCCGTTGATGTCTATGTCCGTACCCCAGTGATGGCGGGAAGTTCCGGGTACGGCGCTATATTCTAATATCTTTTCAAATCTTTCTTGTCCATTCGGCACAGACTCCGGCAATTTTTTGCCTTCAACGAAGGTGGTCCCAGTCCATTTCTTTTCCCAAAGCTCTTTTTGATAATCAAAATTTCTGGTGGCGGAAGTTATATTCAGTTCTATAGAATTTTTTTCGGCGCTTTCCGCCATTTTTTCAAAAGCCTCCAGAGTTTCTTTTCTTGCATAAATTTTCCGTCCGCTAATGTTGTATTTTTCCGGTACGGATACAAAATCGTCCCGCTCAGCCGGCTCAAATTTTCCGAGCAAGTATATTTTTTTCTGCGCATCTTCCCGAGCCTTTTCCGCGGCTTTTTTGGCGTCTAATTCTGCTTTGGCGATTGCTTCGTTCTCCTGCTTTTGCCGCAGATCCATAAAGTCCTCGGTGAAGTATGGAGTGAAAATGAGGAATATTATAGAAAAAATTCCGAACGCTAAAAAAATTTTATGGATGTTTTTCACTTGAAAACCATAGCATATTTGGATGTTTTAATCAAAAAATTTATGATAGAATGATAGAATGAAAGCTGAAAATAGGCAATGTCAAAATTGCAAAGGCGAATTTGCGATAGAGCCGGATGATTTTGGATTTTATAAAAAGATGGGGGTACTTCCGCCCAAGATATGTCCCGAATGCCGTTCGCAATTAAGACTAACTTTTAGAAATGAAAGATTTTTATATAAACGCGCCTGCGATCATTGCAAGAAAAGCACCATCTCAATGTTTAGCGCGAACAAAACTTACTCTGTTTGGTGTTTTGATTGTTGGTGGAGTGATGATCTAGATGGCAAGAAATATGGTATGGATTATAACCCTACTGAATCTTTTTTTGAGCAATTTAAAGAGTTATGGAATAAGGTTCCCAAACCAGCAAGAATCTCCACCAATGAAATAAATTCACCATATACAAATTATGTAGCTGATAGTAAAAATTGCTACATGATTATGGAAAGTTCTAATAATGAAAATTGCACAAATTGTTACTGGATTCAGCTTTCAAAAGATTTAACCGACTGTTCTTATACTAATAAAGTAGAACTGTCTTATGAGGTTGATGATTGTTATGACTGCTATTCTCTGCGCTGGTCGAAGGGGTGCCACAGCTGTCTCAATAGCGCTTTTCTGCTTGACTGCCGCAATTGTACAAACTGCCTGGGCTGTATAAACTTGCGCGGACAAAAGTATAATATTTTCAACGAACAGCACACCAAAGAAGAATACGAAAAGAAATTAAAAGATTTTCGGCTGGACACTTTTTCCGGCGTAGAAAAATTTAAAAAAGAATTTGCTGAATTTATAAAAGACAAGCCGAGAAAATTTGCGGAAATTACTAATGCTATAAATTCGACGGGCAATTATATGGTGAATGTAAAAAATAACAGAAATTGTTTTCATTCATACGATGCGGAGGATAACGCCCATTCTGTGCATATTTGGCGTGGAGCAAAAGATTGTATGGATTGTAATACAGCTGGACGTACAGCAGAATTAATTTATAACACTCTTAATACAGGTCTTGAAGCATCGAATGTCATTTGCGGCTCTTTTTGTTGGAGTTCACAGTTTATGCAGTATTGCCTGAATTGCCCTAATTCTAATAATTGTTTCGGATGCGCGGGATTGATAAAGGGTTCTTATTGTATTTTAAACAAACAGTATAGTAAAGAAGAATATGAAAAATTACGCGCAGAAATAATTTCTAAAATGAAAAAAGAAGGTGTTTATGGAGATTTTTTTCCGAAAGAATTATCACCGCTTGGCTACAACGAATCTTCAGCTATTGACGAATTTCCACTTTCGAAAGAAGAAGAAGCTTTGGCGCAGGGTTTCAAATGGGAAGATACCCCGCGGGGGACATTTGGAAAAGAAACTGTAGATTGGAATAATTTTCCAAATTCTATTTTAGATTTGCCGAAAGATTTTAATGTGAGTAAAGAAATTTTTGTTTGTACGGAATGTAAAAAAAATTATCGGGTGATTGCTGATGAACTCTCTTTTTATAAAAGAATGGAAATACCAATACCGCGCAATTGTCCCGAATGCCGGCATATCAGACGTATTAACAATAGGGGACCAAATAAACTTTGGCATAGAAGCTGTATGAAATGGGGATGTGGTAATGAATTTGAGACCCCGTATTCGCCGGAGAGGTCGGAGATTATTTTCTGTGAGAAATGCTACCAAAGCGAGGTGTATTAATGATATACTGAACATATGTATTTGGATTTAATTAAAATCTTTGTGCCGACGACTTTAGCCTTCTTTTTGGGGATTTTTTTTACGCCGATTGCCACCCTTTTTTTTTATAAATATAAAATGTGGAAGAAGTATTCAAGAAACGGCAATGTCACAGCGGGGGACTTTGCTAGGATTCACAATGAAGCGGAAGAACTCAAAACTCCGCGGGTGGGCGGAATTATAATTTGGGTTTCTGTGCTTTTGACTGTGCTTATTTTTTATTTAACATCCATTTTATTTTCTTCGCGAGTGAGCGAAGGAATGAATTTTCTTAGCCGAAATCAAACTTTGATTCCCCTTTTTACTCTTCTGCTTGGATCGCTCATTGGGCTTTGGGACGACTTTATCCAGATTTACGGCTCCGGCAGATTTGCCCGTGATGATAAATCCTGGCGCAAGTGGAAAGTTTTCATTATCGCATTTATATCTTTTCTCATAGGTTTGTGGTTTTTCTATAAGTTGGGAATGACATCGATTCACATTCCGTTCGGGGGAGAAATGTATTTAGGAATTTTCATTATTCCAGCTTTCATCATAGTGGCGCTGGCTACTTTCTCCGGCGGTGTGATTGATGGAATCGACGGGCTTTCGAGCGGAGTTTTTGCCTCAATTTTTGCCGCTTACTCTGTAATCGCTTACGCCAACAATCAAATAGATTTGGCGGCTTTTTCAGGGGTTATAACCGGAGCGATTTTGGCATTTCTTTGGTTTAACATACCGCCCGCTAGATTTTATATGGGTGAGACGGGAATTATGGGGCTGACTGTTACTTTGGCGACCTTGGCATTTTTAACTAATTCTGTTTTACTTCTTCCTGTTGTTGCATTCCCGCTTGTGGCTACATCCGGTTCTGTTATTTTACAGCTTCTTTCAAAAAAATTTAGGGGTGGCAAAAGATTATTTCGTCTCGCTCCGATACATCACCACTTTGAAGCGCTTGGCTGGTCTTCTCATAAAGTCACGATGCGTTTTTGGATTTTGTCGGTTGTTTTTGCGATTATAGGTCTTATCTTAACGATGATAAGCAGGTGACCCTTCGATTAAACTCAGGGTCATGGTGAGTATTAACATCGAACCATGAGATGAAAGAAAAAAAAATAGACAGATTTTTTTTAATAATCGTCGGTCTTTTGCTTGCTATCGGAATTGCAATGTTTATTTCCGCGTCTTTGGGAGTTTGGGCGAAAAATGAAAAAACTTTTTTTTCGGTGCTTTTCAATCAGTTAGTTCTCGGTCTTGGTCTCGGTACGATTGGCATGTATTTTTGTTATAAAATAAATTATAAATTTTGGCGCCGATATTCCCTCCTGATTTTTTTGGGTTCCTTCATTCTGACTGCGTGTGTTTTTGTGCCTTATCTGGGTTGGAGTCATGGAGGAGCGCAGAGATGGATACAACTCGGAAGTTTTTCTTTTCAGCCGGTGGAAATTTTAAAATTTGGCTTTATTATTTATTTTGCGACCTTGCTGTCCGCCGCAAAAAACAGAGTGCAGGATTTCAAGGTTGGAATTTTGCCGTTTCTCATCATGCTCGCGCTTATCGCCGCAATTTTACTTAAACAGCCCGATACCAAGAGTTTTATTTTAATCACGGTAACCGGACTTTCAATGTTGTTTATTTCCGGTGTTCCTTTGAAATATATTTTTGGTGTCGGATTGACCGGAGTGATTCTCCTCGGGATTTTGATTTATTTTACGCCCTATCTGCAAGAGCGAGTGAAAACTTTCATTAATCCGACCTCTGACCCGAGGGGGTCGTCTTATCAGATTCAGCAGTCATTTATCGCTCTCGGGAGCGGTGGAATATTCGGTCGAGGATTTGGCCAAAGCGTCCAAAAATTCGGCTATCTGCCGGAACCGCAGGGGGATTCTATCTTTGCCGTTTTGGGCGAAGAATTGGGCTTTGTGGGGGCTTCGGGGACAATATTTCTCTATCTTTTGTTTGCTTTGCGGGGATTTCGTATTGCCAATAATTCGAGCGATATTTTTGGTAGACTTTTAGTGTCTGGAATTGTTATACTGGTGACGGCGCAATCGTTTATGCATATTGCTTCCATAATTGGTGTTTTTCCGCTAACTGGCGTGCCTCTTCCTTTTATGAGCCATGGCGGAACTTCGCTTGCGATTTATCTCGCGGCAATCGGCATCGTGCTGAATGTATCAAAAAATAAAACTTAAATAAATTATATGAAAATAGTTTTTACGGGAGGTGGAACAGGCGGGCATTTTTATCCTATTATCGCTGTGGCGGAGCGGGTGAACCAGATAATAGACCAAGAAAAAATCTTAAGGACGAAACTTTATTATGTTTCCGACAGTCCATATGACAAGGAAATGCTTTTTGAAAATGGTCTTATGTTTGAGCAGGTAAACGCCGGTAAGATGCGCACCCATTTTTCTTTTATAAGTTTTTTCAAAAATTTTGCCGATATTTTTAAAACCCTTTTCGGGGTTTTCAGCGCCATTTTAAAAATCTTTTCAATTTATCCGGATGTGGTTTTTGGTAAAGGAGGCTACGCCTCGTTCCCGACGATCTTTGCCGCCAGACTCCTACATATACCTGTCGTTATTCACGAATCTGATTCCGCTCCCGGTCGGGTTAACAGATGGGCGGGGCGTTTCGCTAAAAAAATAGCGGTTTCGTTCGCCGAAGCAGGCGATTATTTTCCGAAAAATCGGGTGGCCTGGATCGGTCAGCCGATAAGGAAAGAAGTGGAGCACCCTGCCAACCAAAAAGAGGCGCTGGATTATTTTAAGATGGAATCCGATCTGCCGGTCATACTGATTTTAGGAGGTTCACAGGGCGCGGAGCTTGTAAATAATGTTGTGCTGGACGCTCTGCCAAGATTGGTAAGTAATTATCAAATTATACACCAAACTGGCGTTAGTAATTTCAAAATGGTTACAGACAGAGCCGAAGTGGTGTTAACCAACAACTCGCACAAATTGAGATATGTTTCTATGCCCTTTTTGAATCCTTTGGCTCTCCGCATGGCTTCCGGCGCGGCAAGCATTGTAGTTTCCCGGGCGGGCTCAATGCTTTTTGAGATAGCTTCCTGGGGTATTCCTTCTATTTTAATACCGATAACGAACACAAATATGGACCATCAGAAAAAAAATGCTTTCAACTATGCCCGGGCGGGAGCTTGCAGCGTCGTGGAAGAAGCTAATGCGACCGCTAATATTTTAAGTTCGGAAATAGATAGAATAATCGCGGATAAGGAGGGCTATGCGATGATGGCGCAAAACGCGAAGGCTTTCAATAAACCTGATGCCGCGATGAAAATTGCCCGCGCTCTGATGGATATAGCTTTGAGTCACGAGAAATAAAGAAACGATAAATACAACCCACCTAACCTCCCTTATCAGGGAGGAACGAAATACAAATACAAACCCCCCTGTATTCCCCCTTATCGGGAGGATAAATTCTTTTTTAGTCCCAGATTTCGTATTTTTGGCCAAACATAACCCGTAAACCTCCGTAGATGTTGTAGAAGAAAGAGAATATGTCATATAGATACGGAAGTTTAAGACCTAAGAAATAGACGGAAATATTATTATAAATTTTGATTTTTGTTTTTCTCATTTCATTGCCCAGAATTTGCTTGTCTAACTTTCTCTTTGGGTTTAGAAATGATTGTCTGATTCCGGCAATGACGGAAGAAATTGGAATGCCAATAAATTGGATATTTTCAAAGTTATACCTAGTTGGTCGCAGGTAATCCGCTTTTATTCTTAATTCAAAGAATTTCATAAAAAGCCAGCTGAAATAATTTTCCCTAAATTCTCCTATAAGTAAAAAAGTCAAACCCAAACAGTCACTCCTTCTTGCCTCGAACCAAGAAAATCCCGCCTTAGTTTTTCTGATTAGTTCAAAACCTTGGTTTTTTAATTTCTCAAATATGCAATCTTTGGCTTTTATATCAAGCAGAACATCAACATCGTTTATGTGTCGGAACACCCTACTAGTATGCGCGACCAGCAAAGTTGAGCCAAGAATACGATAATTAGCGTTGCAACTATCGAAAGTATCTGTAATAATTTTTAGGGATTTACCAATTTGCCCTCTTTCATTTTCAGAATTCATAATAAATTTTTTTACGAATACCTTTCTATATTAGCAAAAATTATAGTTTCCCTCAATGCAGAAAATATGGAAACAAAATGGAGATTAACCCTCTAAACCCCTTTGTCAGGGGGAGGTAACAGATGGATTTTTCTCCCCTGATAAGGGGAGATTAAGAGGGGTTGGATTTGGGTTATAATTAACTTATGCAAAGATTAAAAATCCCTTACATTCCTTACGATAAAAATTTAGTTTCTCGTGCAAGAGAATTGAGGAAGCAAAATACTGAAGCGGAAAGTTTGTTTTGGAACGAGGTTTTGAAAGATAAAAAATTAGCAAGTTTCAAATTTACCAGACAAAAGCCGCTAGATAATTTTATTGCGGATTTTTATTGTGCGAGTTTAGGTCTCGTAATAGAAATAGATGGAGAAATACATAATTTTCAAAAAGCCCGAGACAAAGAAAGAGATAATGTCTTGAAACAAAAATTTGGCTTGAAAATAATAAGGTATACAAATGAGGAGGTTTTGAATAGTACTGAAAAAGTTATTAAGGATTTAGTTAATAAAATAATAAACACAACCCCTCTCTAGCCCTCCCTGATAAGGGAGGTCAGGAGGGTTGTATTTATGCTATTATATAACCATGTCCGACAATAAAGTCATAACTAGATTTGCCCCATCGCCTACTGGTTTTATGCATGTCGGAGGGGTACGTACCGCGCTTTTTGCCTGGCTTTGGGCTCGGAAAAATAAAGGGGTTTTCATATTGCGCATTGAAGATACAGACAAGAAAAGAGAAGTTCAGGGTTCTATTGAACACATTATTGCCTCGCTTAAATGGTTAAATATAGACTGGGATGAGGGTCCTGACATCAGCGGAAAACATGAGCCGTATAAACAATCGGAAAGATTAGACATATATAAAAAATACGCAAATATTTTAATAGAAAAAGGGTTGGCTTATGCGGATCCGTACTCTGAAGAAGAACTTCAAAATTTAAGAAAAAAAGCTGAAGAAGAAAAGCGGCCTTTTTTGTATAGAATGCATCGTCCCAAAAATCCTCCGGTTTGGGACGGGACAAAACCGCTTAGATTAAAGACCAATGTAAAAAAATATAAATGGAACGATATTGTGCGCGGGAATTTGGAGGCGGGAGAAGAAGCGCTGGATGACTTTGTGCTTATCAAGAGCGATGGATATCCGACATACAATTTTGCCCACATCATAGATGATCTTTTAATGGAAGTAACTCACATATTTAGGGCGGATGAATTTATTTCTTCAACCCCGAATTATCTTGCTCTTTATGAAGCATTAGAAATAAAAAGGCCTGAATTTGCAACCTTACCGCCGATCTTAGGGGAATCAGGCAACAAAAAACTCGGAAAAAGAGACGGAGCCAAAGACATCTTAGATTATGAAAAAGAAGGATATTTACCCGAATCAATGTTTAATTTTTTGGCGTTTATCGGCTGGAATCCCGGGGAAGGGGATAATCGGGAAGTGTTGTCTAAAGAAGAAATCATTAAGGTTTTTGATTTGAAACATATACAGAAAGCCGGAGCGAGGTTTAACGAGGAGAAACTGGACTGGCTGAATAAAGAGCATATGAAAAAACTGCCGGAAGTAGAAAAAAAAAAGAAAGTATTGTCGTATTTACCGGGAGATTTTCAAAACGAAAAAATGGTTCCAATTATTTTTGAGCGAATTTCAAAATGGAGCGATATACCGGTAATGTTGAACGCGGGAGAACTAGATTGCTTTTCAAAAGAAAAATGGCCAAAGATTGACAGAAAAAAGCTTATTTACAAAGGTTCAACACCCCAAAAAATTTCCAATAATTTAAAGTTGGCAATTGGGGCGCTCCAAGAAATCAATGAAGAAAATTTTATCGCCGAAAATGTCAAAAATAGTCTAATGAAAATTGCCGATGGGCTTCCTAATAGGGGAGAGTTTTTGCATCCGGTGCGCTACGCTCTTTCCGGAAAAGATAAATCTCCGGATCCTTTTATTATCGCGGAGGTTTTAGGAAAAAATGAAACTCTATCCAGGCTACAAAAAGCCGTGTAATACAAGGCAAGACCTTGTATTTTTACAAGGTCTTGCCTTGGCGGTTTTAGTTACCCTTTTTTTGGTTCCGGTTTTTTCTCATGCGCAAACAGTTGCGGACTTGCGGAATAAAATCAGCCAAAAAAATTCGGACATAGAGACCCTAGAGACGGAAATAGCGGTTTTTCAGTCGGAGCTGGAAGGTTTGGGAAAACAAAAAAATTCCCTAAACAAATCCATCAAGGAACTTGATTTAACCCAGAAAAAATTGAATGCGAATATCTCCGTCACGGAGAGAAAAATTGATAAAACAAATCTTGAGATACAGAGTCTAAGCTCCGATATAGGTAAAAAACAAAATTCTATTTCTCATAGCATAGAATCGATTTCTTCCGGCATCAGAAGCACAAATGAATTTGAAGAAAGCGACATCCTGATGACTTTATTGTCTGAGGAAAATTTCACAGTTATTTGGAATGACATAGACAATATAGCCGCTATCCGTCAAAATCTAAGGAAAAATATCATTAAACTAAAACAGGTAAAAGGCGAGTTGGAAGATACAAAAGAAGAAACCGTTACCGCAAAAAACAAACTGACTGAGCTAAAGTCCGAACTTTCGGACCAGCATAAAATAATAGTGCAGAACACCAACGAAAAAAATAAACTGCTGAAGCAGACAAAAAACAACGAAGCAAACTATCAAAAACTTCTCAAGGACCGGCTCGCTAAAAAAGATGCTTTTGAAAAAGAACTGCGAGATTATGAATCGCAATTGCAGTTCACTCTTGATCCATCCAAACTTCCAGCTAGCGGAGTTTTAAGCTGGCCGCTTGATAAGATAAAAGTTACGCAGATGTTCGGGAAAACGGCCGATTCAAAGAGGCTTTATACTTCAGGGAGCCACAGCGGAGTGGATTTCAGGGCTTCTGTCGGCACGCCGGTCAAAGCGATGGCGGATGGGATAGTGATGGGAGTCGGAAATACTGATGACACTTGCGTCGGCACATCGTTTGGTAAATGGGTTTTTATACAATATAATAATGGTTTAGCGAGCGCATACGGGCATTTATCGCTCATTAAAACGCATGTAGGGCAAAAAGTGGCAAGGGGAAACATCGTAGGTTATAGCGGCAATACGGGACATACGACAGGACCTCATCTGCATGTGTCAGTTTATGCGGGTTCCGCGGCCAACATTCAGCAGAGACCTAGCACCGCCTGCGAAGGCAGAGTGTACACTATGCCGCTTGCTCCCACCAACGCCTACCTTGACCCGCTTTATTATTTGCCTAAATTATTTTAAATGAGCGTTTCGCCAAACAAAGGAAAAAATTTACTTATGGAAGTTGCCGGTCAAAAGTATGCCCGGATACCGGTCAAGACAGATATTGTAAATTTTGGCGATGATATTAATTCTATTATAGAAAAATATATTCCGTCAAAATTCCAGGAGGGGGATTCTCTAGTCATATCCGAAAAAATAATTTCCGTCTGTCAGAATAACTTTCGTCACATTTCCACGGTTAAGACCGGATGGCTGGCTCGGCTCATTATTAAAGGAGTAAAAAAATATCCTAATGACATCGGTTTTTCCCGGGCGGAAAAAATGCAGGTGGCGGTGGATGTCTCCGGACGGCTCCGGATGATTTTGGCAGTCATTTTTGGAGCAATCGGAAAAATTTTCTGGATAAGGGGAATTTTTTGGATTGTGGCAGGGAAGAGAGTGTCGGAAATTGACGGTTTTAATCCGGATGCGATGGATATGTATAAGGAAAATGCAATCTTGCCGCCGCAAAATCCCGTAAAGGTGTGCCAAGATATTGAGGACAAATTTATTTTTCCTTCGGTTATCATAGATGGAAACAATATAAATACAAAAATTCTCGGCAAGAGCGCCAAAGTCTTACTAAGAAAAAAAGAACTCAGGCTGGTTTTACTTGATAATCCCATGGGCCAAAATGATGAACTCACACCTTTTGTAATTATAAGGAAGGTGGTAGAATAAAGCGATGAGTAATAAAATAAAAAATAATGGGGAAGGGGGTTTTTTTAAATTAATTATTGTTGTAATTGTCGCTCTTCTTTTGATGCGTTATTTTAACATTACATTCTCCGAAATACTGGGCTATTTTAATCTTTCATGGTCGGACATCGGTAATTGGTTTAACCAGGGTCTTAATTTGTTTAAAGATTTGTTTAATAGCGTGAAGTAGATATTTTACCCCAACATATATTGTGCGACACGGTATTGCATTACCGGCATGAGTTAGAAAGCTCGTAGCCTGCTTTTTGCGCCTCTTCCCCTGTCGCAAAATAAACTCTGTTTTCCTGTTTTATATCTTTGCCAGCGGAACAGCCGAGCGAATAATATTTTGTTCCCCGATTTGATGCAAAAAAAATTTTATCAGCTGAATTTTGAATTGGCGTGGAATTTTTTGATAAAATCACACTACCAGCTTGGCTTTCGTCTTTGGTCGGATATTCTATATTTATGTCTCCCGAATTGCTATTTTGGGACAGCCTGCCCAACCCAAACGAGCTCAAGCCTACCAAAATAACGATAATAACTGTCAAAATATCCTTTCCCTTTTCACTTTCTATAAATGACTTGACCCCGTTAGAAACAGAGGGTCGTTGCGAACCCTCGCGGTTTCTAACGGGGTTGATTTTTTCTAAAGTATCGTGTATACTCATACTCGTTAAATAATTTTAACACTAAAAGCGTAAAAACAATATGGCACATAGAAAAGCTGGCGGCACAGCCAAAAATTTAAGAGATTCACAGCCAAAATACCTCGGTATTAAGCTTTATGATGGAGAGAAGGCTCAACCTGGCTCTATCATCGTCCGCCAGCGCGGCACAACCGTTATGCCCGGCACCAATGTCGGTCTTGGCAAAGACCATACCCTTTTCGCTCTCAAAGACGGCACCGTCAAATTCGGTTCTCGTCGTAAGATTTCATTCAACGGCAAAACGGCAGTCAAAAAAGTCGTTAGTATAATTTAATAAATAGATACAATATAATGCTGGAACAGATCAGAACAACAGAAACACCCGCATTCCATACTCCGCATGAGTTATTGGAGGCGATTAAAGCCAATCCTGTACTTGAAAAGGCGTTAGAATATATGCAACCTTCTTATAAAACTAGTTGTGATATTCATGCGACACTTAAAGATATAAAAATTCCTCAAGCAAGTTATTTTGTTAAGCAAGACATCCTTAAAAACGCTCATACAGAGGAGCAACTTACGAGAATATTTGAAATTGTTCAAACTCTCGCAGCTGATTTAGAAAGAGAAAAAGAAAAAAGTCAAAACAAGCAATCCAACATAATTACGACCGCCAAATTCGGAAAATAGCTAAATTTGAATTATATAATCCGCACTTAATTTCACCATTTTCCTGAATTTTGTTTCCTCTGTATATCTATGGTCAGCCCCTTCAACTAATACTAGTTTTGCATTTGGTATTATTTTTGCTAGCTTCTGACTTTGACTCATAGGTACGCTTTCGTCCGCATCGCCGTGAATTATTAATGTCGGTATTTTTATTTCCCTTGCCAGTTTATAAGTATCATATTTTCTGTAATCTTCCACGAATGAGTAATTCAGTTTTAATCCTCTACTGTTTCTATCTTTTGGATCGCGAATAATTTGTCCTTTTTCTTTCCATTCAGCCATTCCCTTCTCGCCGTGCCTGTCAAAGTAAACTTCATCATAATCACTAACAGGAGATTTCAGGACCAAAGCGTATAAATCTTTTGATTTTGATGCCGTTATGATTGAACTTAGCCCTCCGAAACTGCTTCCGTCCAAAATTATCTTTTTGGAACCTTTTTCTTTAGCTAGCCTGATAGCTTGTAGTGTGTCATCTATACTTTCTGATAAATCAGATTCTTCAAATTTACCATCGCTTTCCCCGTTGCCATAAAAATCAAATCGAAAAGTAGAAATTTCTTTTGAGTTTAAAATAGGAACCAAGGCTGTGAAAGTCTGATTATTTTTACTACTTGAATGACCATGGCAAAGAATCGCTATTTTTTCTTTGCCAACATCCGCAAGTAATCCAACGAGATTCTCCCCTCTTGAATTTTTAAAAATTATTTTTTCTTCCATAATTGAATTAAAAACATTGTGCAGAAAAACGCCCTTTTATTTTTAGACATTCGAGAATTTGAGAATTTTTTGTATTTTCAACAAACAATGATTTTATGTCATTTTTAGAATAAAAATCAGATTTGTTAATAAAATTTCTTTCAATGTCGTTTTTTGAATAATAATCTTTCTGAATTTCGGTTATTTTATCGATAAATTTTTCATATCTTTCTTGGTTATATTTAAAGTAATCAAATGCTATTAATATTCCTGTCACAAAAAAGACACCAGCTATTATGCCGGTCATCCACATCATAAAATTATTAGCCTTTTCTTGACTTTTCTCTAATTTTTCAAAATCTTTTTGTATATTACCTAAATTACTTCCCGGAGGAATCTCAAAACTAGACCCTATTTCAATTATGGGTTTTTCTGTCATCTTTCGATCCCTAAGATACTAGTGGAATCCGTTTGTTCATTTATTCTCAGATTTCTATCAGTATATTGAGTTAAATCAACTCCGCCAAATCTTACTCCTGAACCCAAACGTACGCCTGGACCCATTTGTACTCCTCCTATTCTTACAACTCTCGTGGGTTCAATACTTCCGTCAGGATTGCGTCTAAATATCTCCCAAAAACTAGCTGTCCTTTCCATACCCGTATTATATCATACTTAAATCCCCTCCACAATCAGCCTGAACGAAGACTTTTTGTCTTTGATGGCAATCGAGATTTCATGCTCCCCTTTTTCTTTGATTGGTTTTTCAAAAACGATAAATTCTTCGCCGATGTCGGCGTGATTTTGGGATTTCATCGCCTCAACGATTTCTTTTTTATGAATTTGGGCAAAAAGATGCCCTTGTTCGTTTGCTTTGCCTTTTATAATAATTGTTTTATCTTTTATCTCTTCCAAGTTTTTCAAAAGCAGACTTTCCTGCACTTCCCTCTCTATTTCTATGCTTTTCTTTCTCTTTTCTAATTCTGAAATTGCTTTTGGAGTCACCGCTTCGGCTAATTTTCTTGGCAGTAAAAAATTCACGGCATAGCCATCATTCACTTCTTTTATGTCGTACTTCTTTCCCACTCTCGAAACATCTTGCAAAAAAATTATACGCATTTTATTTTTTACCTTGCCGTAGCATTTGCGGAGGCAGGCCAGTTAATTAACAATTCCACCGCCTTTTCCAATTGCGGGTCTTTTTTAGCATCCAAATCTTTTCTAGTGATTTCTATCTGGTAGTCGGGCGTTAGTCCCTTTTTCTCAATCAAGTTTCCGTTTGGCGTGAGCCACTTTGCCACGGTGATTTTCAAAAGAGTGTCTGGAGTAATTTTTATTGGTTCCTGCACAGAACCTTTGCCAAAACTCTTCGCGCCCACTAGTCTAGCAATTCCATGATCCTGCATCGCGCCAGCAACAATTTCCGATGCTGAAGCTGATCCCCCATCTATCAGGATGATAAATTTTAGCATGTCCGTGTTGAATACGTCATATCCCTTGCTCCTGAACACTTCGGGTTTTTTATCGTCGCCATAATCTTCAGACACGACAACTTTGCCTTTAGGCAGGAACCAACTTGCCATATCAACCGCAGATTCCAGATATCCGCCCGGATTCCCCCGCAAATCAAGCAGCAATTTTTCGGTCCCGGATTCGGAAAATTGCTTGAGGGCTTGCCGGAAAAGGTTTGCCGAATTAGCCGAAAAACTATAAAGTTTGATGACAAAAATGCCGTCTTTCCGGAGTTCGGTGTCCAAAGTCGGTATGTTGATTGTATCCCTCACAATTTTTATTTCTTTCGGGTCTTTGTCTCCTTCGCGAAAAATCGTCAGCGCGACCGTCGTCCCTTTTTCTCCCCGTATCATTTTTATCGCCTCCTCAATGCCTAGACCGGATGTGACCCTCTCGTCAATTTTTAGAATTTTATCGCCTGGCTTGATACTTGCTCTGTAAGCCGGAGTGTCTTTAAGTGGAGCGATGACTGTAAGAGTTTTGTCCTTGATGCCCACTTCCATGCCGACTCCGATAAAATTGCCGGCTATTTCGTCTTCAAACCACTTTGCTTCTTCAGGACCAAAAAACACGCTATAGGGGTCATTCAAAGAATCCATGAGTCCTGAAATGGCCCCATATACCCTGTCCCGATCTTTTATTTCTTCAGCCTTTGGATATTTTTCGTTAATTGTGTTCCAGACTTTCCAGAAAATGGCGAAATCGGCGTCTGTCGCGACTTGCGTTTCTTTATTTGATAATCCTTCAACTTTTTCAATTTCCGGAAGACTATTTTTGCCGGTGGAAACGCCAAAGAAAAAAGATAAGGAGACAAGTAAAACGACTCCAATAATATATCTTGTTTTTGAAAAATTTTGCATAATTTGATATTTTATTCCGATACCTTTCCCTCTCCATCAAAGTTGTTCTCTCTGAAATTATCAAAAGTTTCCTCTCTATGACTTTTCTTTATTTTATAATCTTTATACAGCGCAAAACTGACATAAATCAGGACCAATCCGGACAGAGTCGTCAAGACATCTTTCCATGAATATGGGAAGCCCAAATACGGCAGTACTGCGAGCCAAACACCAACTATCAAAAGCGTATAAGCGTTGATCATGATTATATTGTATTTCATAGGCACAAAAAATGCAAATTTAAAATAAATACTCCGGCGTGTAGACAGACATCCAATCCAAAAGTTCTCTCATTACCGAAGAAGCGCTCGCGCTTGATGTCGCGAGACCGGACTCCATCATGACAGCAAAAGCATACTTTGGAGTTTCGTATGGGAAAAAACCGACAACCCAGGAGTTTACTTTACTACTCCCGGTTCCCAGCTCTGCTGTACCGGTTTTAGCGGCCACTTTCACATATGGTACATTCAAAACTACCGCTGTCCCATAAGTTACTGCCTGTCTCATGCCACTATGCACTATGTCAAAATACTCCTTTTTAATATCCAAAATTTTCGTTTTTTCTTCTCTTTTTTTATCTTCAAAAATAAAATGCGGGGTGACGAGCATGCCGCCATTTCCTATCCCCGCAACGGCGCGCGCCATTTCCATCGGAGTAACCTGAAACCCATACTGGCCGATGGCGGTATTGTAAGTGTCTCCGACACGCCAAGAGTCGTTTTTGAAATTCTCCTTTTTCCACTCCGGACTAGGGATCACTCCTCCTTTTTCGTCCGGCAAATCCACTCCGGTGTTTTCTCCGATTCCGAAAAGTCTCGCGTATTTTCCAAGTTCAAGAATTCCCAAGCCTCTCTGCCCTTCAAATCCTCCTCCGATGGTATAAAAATAAACATCGGAAGAAACAGCCAAAGCTTGCGCCATATCCGTCCAGCCGTGCGCTTTCCAGTCTTTAAAAACGCTTTTTTGGGCAGGATTGTAGGGGTTTGGGATGGAAATAGATCCGGTTGAAAGAATTTTTTTATAAGGGTCGATTATTTCTTCGGAAAGAGCGCCCAAGGCAAAAAAAGGCTTTACGATTGAACCCGGAGTGTAAAGTCCGGAAACAGTCCTGTCTAAAAAGGGCTTTTTTTTATCATTCAGGTATCCATCGATTTTGCTCTTATCTTTTCCCAGCGAAAGAGTTTCAGAATTATATTCCGGAAAGCTGGCAGAAGCTATGATTTCGCCGTTTTGCGCATCCATTAACACTCCGGCTCCTCCGGCAAAGCCACCTCTTTGCGACAAATCTTTTATGAAATTAAAAAGTTGTGTCTGAAGCCGCGAGTCAATGCTCGTGACCAAGTCATTGCCTTTCTTCGGGCTGTTTATGATATTTTCCGAATGTATGACCCCTCTTGCGTCTATTTCAATTATTTTTGCGCCGTTTTCTCCTTTTAGTTTTTCTTGATATTCTTTTTCAAGCCCGTCTTTGCCTAAAAATTCATCCTGCCAGTAATTGCCTAGACTGTCTTTTGTCGGATAACTGACATAACCTAAAACATGAGAAAATCCGGGTGAAAGGTAAGCGCGCGTATATAGCAGAGAGGCATCTTCCGGCTTTTTATTCCAAGCCATCTCCCTTTTGTTCCTATCGTAAATTATTCCACTTTCGGTGAAAATACTCACCCTTTTCAGGGTGTTATTTTCACTTCTTCTCCTGTTTTTATCGCCATTTTGCGCTTGCAGATATATCAGGCGGGCGCCGAATACCAAAGAAACACACAAAAAGAAAATACCGACATAATTGACGGTTTTTTTGGGGATAGGTTTTTCTATCTTGCCCTCAAACTGCTGGCGGTCGAAATTTTGCGGATTCTTTGAATCAAGAAAAATTTCGTCCGGTTCCACAAAATCGCTTTTTCCCCTACCTTTTTTAAATCTGCGAAACATCATCTTAATTTCTTTTTAAACAATTCTAAAATTACAAAACAAACAAGCGCCGCCGCTCCGGA
Source organism: Patescibacteria group bacterium (assembly GCA_038055775.1). Classification (GTDB taxonomy): domain Bacteria; phylum Patescibacteriota; class Minisyncoccia; order Phycocordibacterales; family UBA9973; genus UBA9973. The sequence continues at coordinate 19,308 of JBBUHH010000021.1, forward strand.
GACAAAAACCATATCAAAAAATTTTGGTTCCGGCGTTCCGTAAAGCAAGTCTGACAGAAAAAACAAAAAAACAGCCTCCAGAAAAAATCTAAAGTATGCCATACCCGCCAGTCCTAAAAACACAGACACCCAAAAAGGCCAAAAAAGCACGGACAAAAGCAAAACTATAGAAGCTAAAATTCTAAGCGCCATTCTTCTATATTACACGCTTCCTTTCTAAATTCCAACTAATATACTTCTTGCTGGTAGCATTTTTCGCAAAAAACTATTTCTGGTCTATCTGGCGCATAACTGGTTTCAAATTCGTTTTCACATCCAGCATTCATGCATTTTCTGTGCCAAAGCTTTCTAATGCCAGCAATTTTATTTCTTTTGTCGTGTCGGCAGTTTGGACATTCTCTCGGAAGCGGCAATCCGAGTTTTCTGTATAAGCTGAATTCGTAAGGGACGATTTTATAATTACGCGCGCAAGAAATACAAGCAAAAACCTCTTTTATTATTTCATCTTTGACTTCATCAATATCGTCCGGCATATCAGAATTTTTAATTGTTTCCTTGCCGTATGTGCTGGTAAGCTGGTTCCACCAAGGCAAAAGCATTTTTTCGCAATTTTCTTTTGTCAGCGGAAAGTATTCTTGAGCGACTGTTTCGTTGTATCCAAAATTACTTGTGCCAATCGGGAAAAATTCTCCCCATTCTCTAGTAGTTTCCATGTATTTTATTATTTTTTCTTTCAAGTCTAGATATTGTTCTTTTGAGTATTGCTTGTTCAAAATGCAATATTTCTTTTTTGAAATGCCGACACAGCCAAAAAGATCCGATGCATTGTTGCATTTGTCGCAATACCAAATGTCGTTAGAATAATGCGAAGCGTTGCAAAAGCCTGAATTACCTAAGTTCAAAGTACTTATGAGCTCAATGCCAAAAGAAGGCTTATATAGTGAAAAATCCAGATCATAACATTCTTTTGCATCCAAAACATCACATAAGTATTTACTATTTTCAGCGTTGCTCACATCGAAACTTTCTTTTACATTTTTACAGTTAAATAGATCATCGCCTGTGCTTTTTGGACTATTTATTAAATTAGCAAATTTAACTATCGCCTGCTTTGACTTTTCTTTGAATTCTTTTTTAAGATTTTCTAGCGCGGTAAAAGATTTTTTATTAAAACTAGATATTATTTTCTGATATTTTTCTCTGCTATATGGTTCGTTAAAAATGTGATATGACTTATTTCGCAGATTCCAACATCCAAAACAGTCGGTACAACCTCTGCAATCGTACATAAAATTACAACTACTGCAGTCCGTGCATTTATTCAAAAAAGATGAGCCGTAAATCTTATGGCAATTTACGCATTCATAATTTAATTCCGAATTATAAACAAAAGAACAATCCATGCAGTCTTTTGAATATTTCACAAACTTGCAGAAATAGCAGTATTCGTTTTTCTCCCCTGCTATATCAAAATAGCAGTAATTATCATCCCCGCAATAGCTGACATAGTCGCTATTTTTGCAGTTTACGATGTCTAAAGAAAGTGTCGGAACTTTATCATGCAGTTCTTTAAACTGCTCAAAAAAGGAACGAGAAAAATCAAAATCTTGGGCGTATGAACCTGGATCCAGTTTGTCGCTCCACCAGCATTCCGGACACCATACAATTTGTTTTTTATCTGGGTGATAATATGAGATAATTTTTTTACTGCACGAACCGCAAGTCCTGTAATAAAATACTCGTTCATTTCTTATTGCCAATCTTCGCTGATGTCTGCATTTCGGGCAAAAAGTCGGCGGGGGAACTTTTAGTTTTTCGTAAAATCCAGAATCGTCTGGTTCTATCGTAAAATCTTTTTGGCAATTTTTACAGATTCTTGTTTCTTTCTCCATTTTATTTTTACTAGTAACTTAGCGATAGCAGAGTTTAAAGTATTTTATATACTAGCGAGTTTTCCTGCTAGTCCGATATAATTCTCCGGAGTGATTTTGAGGAGTTCCTTTTTTACTTTTTCGCTTACATCAAGGGCGTTTATGAATTTATGAATATCCGCGAGTGTTATTTCTTTCCCGCGGGAGAGTTCTTTTAATTTTTCGTAAGGCATCTCGGCGCCTTCGCGGCGCAGAATTGTCTGAATGGCTTCGGTGATGACTTCCGGATGCGCATTTAGATCTTCTTTTATTTTTTCTTCGTTTACTTTTATTTTACCCAAGCCTTTCAAAAGCGACATATAAGCCAAATACGAATGCCCAAAAGCTGTGCCGAATGCGCGCTCTACCGTAGAATCCGAAAGGTCGCGCTGAAGCCGAGAAATCGGCAGTTTGCGGGCAAAAAATTCAAACAGGGCGTTTGCAATACCCAAATTCCCTTCGCTGTTTTCAAAATCAATCGGGTTTATTTTGTGCGGCATTGTGGACGAACCAGTCTCCCCCGCTTTCGGTATTTGCCCGATCCAGCCATCGGAAATATATCTCCAAATGTCTTGATTGAAGTCTAAGAGAATAGTATTTATGTGTTTGATCGCATCAAATATTTCCACATAACTATCGTGGCTCTCAATTTGAGTGGAGAAAAGATTGGTTTCCAGCTTTGAAGTTCTAGATTTATTAAAACTCTCAATAAATTTTTCGCTAAAATCCGTCCAGTTTGTATCCGGATAAGCGGCTATATGCGCATTATAATTTCCCGTTGCGCCATTTAGCTTTGCTGATATTCTCACATTCTTGAGAATGTTGGAATGTCGTTCGATTCGCGCCGCGAAAACTTTCATTTCTTTTCCAAAAGTAGTGGGGCTGGCCGGCTGGCCGTGGGTGCGGGCGAGCATCGGAACACCTTTGTATGTATTTGCTAACTTTCCGAGTTCTTTGCAAATCTCTTGGAATTTTGGCATTAAAACATTTTCCATAGATTCGGTTAAAATAAGCGCATAGGCGACATTGTTTGTATCTTCGGAAGTCAGGGCGAAATGCACCCATTCCGCAATATCTTTTAATGATGTTTCCAAAAGACTGTCTTTGATAAAATACTCAACCGCTTTTACATCGTGGTTGGTTTTTTCTTCGTGCTTTTTGATTTTTTCGTAAGAAACGGTATTAAATTTTTCGTAAATGTTTCTGACCGTTTTTATTTCCTCCGGCGTAAATTTTCTTAGGGCTGTTTCCCCTAGAGCTGAAAGCGCGATAAGATATTCACATTCTACCATCACCCGATATTTCATCATCGCTTGCTCGGAAAAATACGGCGCTAAGTCGCGGGTTTTATCAAAGTATCTTCCGTCTAACGGATTGATTGCGCCAGTTATTTTTTCTGCCATAAATTTATATTGCGTATTTTTTTAAATTATTTTCTATCCTCTTTTCTATATCTCCGGTTTCTTTTTTGAATTTTTCTCCGGTTATCTGCTCGTATATTTGAATATATCTGCGGGATAATTCGGTAACCATTTCTGGCGGAGCCGGCGGAACCACTTTGTCTTTATACGGGTCGCAGTTTGCCTTAAACCACAGGCGCAGAAACTCTTTGTCAAAATTCTCCGGCTCTAAGCCCTGCTCTATCCTCTCCTTGTATGAATTCGCCTGCCAGTAACGGGAAGAGTCTGGAGTGTGAATTTCGTCTATTAACATCACTTCCCCCTCTGGGGTAAGTCCGAATTCGTATTTTGTGTCTACAAGAATAAGCCCTTTTTTGAGGGCTATCTCCTGTCCGCGGGCAAAAAGTTTCAGAGCCGCGCCGGAAACTTTTTGCCATATTTCCGGCGTCATTATTTTTTCTTCCAAAATAATTTTACTGGTCAGCGGCCGGTCATGGGCTTCAAATTTGGTGGTCGGAGTAATGATCGGTTCCGTTAATTTCTGATTTTTCTTCATGCCGTCGGGCAGGACGGCGTCGCCGAAAGTCCTTTCCCCTTTTTGGTATAAAGTCCAAGTGGAAGTTCCGGTCACTCCGGTAATATAACCGCGCACCACCATTTCTACCGGAACCACCGCGCATTTCTTGCCCACTATCACATTTGGATCCGGGAAATCTATAACATGATTTTTTACAATGTCTTTCGTATTTTCAAACCAAAAACGGCTCACTTGCGTGAGCACCTGTCCTTTACAGGGTATCAAAGCCAAATTGCGGTCAAAAGCGGAATATCGGTCGGTGGAAATCATAACGACCTTGTCTTTTTGACTGTAAACATCCCGCACTTTGCCAGTGTATTTTTCTCCTAAATTCTTGAAATCTGTTTTTTCTAATACCATAAATTTAATTATATATTATTTTTTTACCAACAGTTAATTTTGAAATTATTTTCACTTGCGGGGTTTTTTCTTTGGTTATTTTGCCGACAATTTTCGCCTGAATTCCAAAATCTTTTCCTCTTTTGATGCAGTAGTCCGCATTCTTTTCATCTATAATTAATAGCATACCTTGTCCGCCGTGCCAAACTTCATAAAATTCTTCATCCGAAAGATTTCTCCAAAAAGCGCATTCGCGCATGATTTTGGGTGGGTCCCATAGATCAAAAAGCTTCGCCGAAAGTTTTTTTGGAAAAAGAATATCATTTGCCAATTTTTCTTTAAATGCCCCGCCGGAGAGATGTACGATAGAATGAATCGTGATTTCCGGCTTGAAATTTTTATCAAACCAACCGTGCAAAGTGTTTATAAATGGGTCATACAATACTGAGGGTGCCGCCGCCGCTTTTACACTATCGGCTGCGACCGAATTTTTCCACCAGTCTTTTCCGAATTTTTCCCGTAGCGCTTTTCGGACGGAACTGATGCCATTACAGCGGAAACCGTTTTCTTTCAGGCCGATAATTACTTGCCCGGGCGCCAGATTTTCTCCGGTTATCATTTTGTCTTTATGATATGCGCCTATCATCGCGCCGGACCAGTTTAATTTTGTTTTTGAACCTATGATGTCCGAACCCATAGCGTCATCCATCTGCGCGGTCTCGCCTTTCAGGAGGACGATTTTCCCTTGTTTTCCGACTTCGCCCAACCCCGCTATCGCGCTCTTGTAAACTTTATTTACTTCGTCTCCATCACGCCCGATGCCAGAAGTGTCAAAGATGTTCACGAAAACAAGCGGAATGCCTCCATAGCGGGTAATATCGCTCGCTGTGGCCGCGATAATGTCGTAAGCCGCCAAATGATGCATTTTTGCCGCGTCAATCAATATTCCCTTAGTGCCGAGACCATCGGTCGCTACCTCTATAAAATATCCTTCCGGTAGATTTCTCAAAGTGAAAGGGCGGGGACCGCGGAATGCTCCGCCAGAGAGGTTTTGGACTTCCACAAAGGGAGAATTCTTATAACTCGCCTTGCAAATGCCTGCCGCAAATTTACTAAACAAAGCTTCTTCTTCCACATCCACTCCGTCTTGCGCATACGCCTTTATATTTTTGGTACTTTTTCTAAAATATGCGCTGGTAGTCATTTTTATTTATTTGCTTTGCAAATATTTTTTGTACCCCATTTCTAAAAGTTTTTCTCCTTTGGCTTCTGTATCTTTTGCCAGTTTCTTTTTGTAGGCAATTAATTTATCTTCTAGCTCTTGATTACTTGTCGCTAGTATTTCCACGGCGAGAAGTCCGGCATTTTTTCCGGCATTGATGCCGACGGTTGCCACAGGCACTCCTGGCGGCATCTGGGCGGTGGAGAGGATGGAATCAATCCCGTCCAAAGTTTTTGCTTTTGTCGGGATTCCGATGACGGGCAAGGTCGTAAGCGATGCCACTACTCCGGCAAGATGCGCCGCGCCGCCAGCTCCGGCGATGAAAACTTTTATATTATGCTCACCTGCTCCCTTCACTAGTTTATGCACATACTCGGGACTGCGATGCGCTGAAGCCACGGTCATGTCGTGGGCGATGCCGAATTCCTCAAGCACCTTTGCCGCTTCAGACATCACTTCCAAATCCGTATCCGAGCCCATAATTATGCCTACTTTTGGGTTTTTATTCATATGGTGTATTTTAGCATTTTAAATAAATAAAACAAATTAAATTAAAAAAGGAGTCGACACGCTGTTCGCCGACTCCTTCTTCCGGCAGGAGGTCTATTTTACCCTCCGCCGAATGCATCAATAATCTCCTGGCTGGTCGACGGATTGTCGACCAACTCAGCCACCAGGTCCTCGAACTCCCTGGCAGTTTTGGTTTTTTGGGAAGGAGGGGGTGGATTGTCCACCCACTCCATGGCTTCCAAATCTACCATATAATGACTTTCTAGCTCCTGTTACCAAGAGTGATTCATTCACTCAAAGAACAGAAGCCGAAAATAAAGTAGCACGAAATTGTACTAAAGTCCAATATCTTTTACCCGAGTTAAACCCTGCGTTAGGTCTTACCTAACGCAGATGAACTCATAATTTTCTTACGATGTTGAACATATGTAAAAGATAGTAAGAAATTAAAAAAGCTGGTACATGATTTTCATCACCCCTTTCGGTTTGTACCAGCCCTTTGGGAGTCAATCAGGACTCCCTTCTGCCCTTTCCGCGCGCGGGCGCAGGAGGTGGGACCCCAAACGGCTAATCGTGATTGCCGCTTGCCAGTTCCCCCGCCTCGTGGCGGAGGAGCCCCTCTTTGATTTCTTCTGTTATGAATGCCCTGAGGGAAGGGTCTTCACGGAAGGACGACACTACGACTTTGGTGTCGTCCCCGACTATTCCGGCAATCGCCGCAAATAGTCGATCTTTGAGGTCGCGACCTTCAACGACGACCTCGATTTTGAACTGTGCCATAGTCACGAAAACCCTAACAATAATCCAACTTTGTGTCAATCTTTAAAAATACAAGGCAAGACCTTGTATTTTTAGTGCTTAAAATGCCTAAATCCGGTTGTGACCATTGTCATTTTATATTTATCCGCCATGTCTATCGAAGCTTGGTCGTTTTTGGAGCCTCCGGGCTGGATGGCCGCGCTGATGCCGTTTTTTGCCGCGAGTTCTACACAGTCAGGAAACGGGAAAAACGCCTCCGAAGACATCACCGCGCCTTTCAGAGAAAATTTAAATCTTTTAGCTTTGTCTATCGCTTGTTTGAGCGCATCAATGCGCGAAGTCTGCCCGCAACCCATGGATGCAAGTGTGCCGTTTTTCACAAGGGCAATCGCATTCGATTTCAGATGTTTGGTTGCAACTGCCGCCACCAGCATATCTCTTATTTCTTTTTTTGTGGGTTTCCGTTTTGTTACCACTTTCAAATCCGATTCTTTTTCTACTTGCGTGTCTCTGTCTTGCGAAAGTATTCCGGTAAAACAAGTGCGGACTTGCTTCTCCGGTAATGCTGGGTTTTGCCAGCGCAGGACGCGACAATTCTTTTTCTCTTTAAAAATTTCCAAAGCCTCTTTGGAAAAATCCGGAGCGATAATCACTTCCACAAAAAGTTCCTGTTTTTTTATTAGCTTGGCAATGCCTCCGCCTACTTCCCTGTTTGCCGCCAGTATTCCGCCGAAAGCGGAAACGGGATCAGCTTTGTACGCCTCTTTGTAAGCCTTGAATATGTCTTTTTGCACCGAAAGCCCGCAAGCATTCATATGTTTGATAATAGCGAAAGCCGGATCTTTAAAATCTGAAACTACGGCGATAGCCGCTTCGGTGTCTATCAAATTGTTATAAGAAAGTTCTTTACCTTGGAGCTGAATGAAGCTTTCTTCCAACTTCCCTATGAATTCAGCTTTCTGATGCGGATTTTCGCCATATCTCAAAGAAACCCTACTGTTAATATCAAGGGTAGCCCTCGATATTTTTTGGAAGTATTCACAAATAGCGCTGTCATATACACTAGTCACCGCAAAAGCCTCGCCTGCGAGCCTTCTGCGCTCTTCCAGGGTACTCTCTGCGCCTTGTTCTAGTTTTTTGCAAAATACTTGATATTGATTTTTGGAAGATATAACGACAACATCATTGAAATTTTTCGCCGCCGCGCGGATGAGAGCAATGCCGCCAATGTCTATTTTTTCGATAATCTCGTCGGGAGTCCCACCTTTCGCCAAAGTTTCCTCAAAGGGATACAAGTCCACGATGACTAAATCTATATCTTCTATCTTATGCTTTGCTTTTTCTTTTTGATCTTCCGCATTATCTCGCCTATTTAAAATTCCGCCAAAAATTTGCGGCTGTAAAGTCTTTACTCGCCCACCAAAAACCGCAGGAAAATTTGTGATTGTTTCCACTTCTGTCACAGGCACATTTAGCTTCCGTATAAATTCAGCAGTTCCTCCTGTAGAAATTATTTT
>JBBUHH010000021.1:27641-44344 GCA_038055775.1 Patescibacteria group bacterium
TTTTACATATGTTCGAGATAGTGGACATTTAAAAACCAGCTAAAATTAGAAAGACCACTAGGGAGCATAGCAGTCTTCCTAATGGTCTGATGATCACCTTCCTTTCTTTTTTTATGCAAGATCCAGCCTTGCTTTGCTTAACGGGCAAACATGGATTTAAACCGTCGGGGGATGTGGAGTGACCCTCCGTGCCACGCCACATGTCTCACGATTGGCTGCTCGACGATTCCCGACGCTTTCGCAAATTGCCAACACGCAACGCAGCAATCCTGTTTTTTCTTGGTGGCGAAGTCTGAGGCATCCAGTGCCTCTCCCTCGTGTCCGCAGGCTGCTCCGTTTTTCCCCTTGCAATGCAATACTTCAGGGGATGATTTTTGTATCGCTCCTCCTCGACGCAACTGACACAATTTTCTTGGGTCACTCATATCAATTCTAGCCATACCGATGTACTCCTGGTTAATTGTTGAACTTTCTAACTTCCCCTATAAATTACCACGAATTTTTTTTTTGTCTAGTGCTATTCAAATTCGGTAGTTGCCGGAGGTTTTGGAGTCATATCAAAAAAGACGCGGACTATGTCTTTGTGTTTGGAGAGCGCGCTGGTGATTTCTTCCACGACGGACTCTGGAAAATAAAAACCTTTTGCTGTCATAAAGTCTACTGTTTGTACCGCGCGGACGGCGAGGGAATGCCCATAGACTCTTTCGTCACCTTTCACCCCGACGGAATTTACACCGAGGAGAGCGACGATAAGCTGGGAGATATTTTTATCAATGTTGTGTCTTTTAAGAATATCGGCGACGGTTTTGTCCGCTTCGCGCACGAGCTCGATGTTTTCTTTGGTGACAGGCGTGCCGACTACTCGCAAAAACAATCCTGGCCCGGGAAAAGGATTTCTTTCGTAAACTTCTTTTGGTAGCTTGAGCGCTTGGGCGATTTCTCGAACTTCGTATTTAAAAAGATTGCGAAAAGGGTGCAAGTCTTCTACTTGCCAATCGAGTCCGACATTATGATGCGTTTTTATCATCATTGACTCCCCTACTTTGCCGGATTCTATAATGTCTGTCGCAAGCGTACCCTGCACGATGAATCCGGCATCATGCTTGGCAATTTGCTCTTCAAAAATGCTTTTATAAACTTCCCTAAATTTTCCGCGCTTTTCTTCGCCATCAATCGTCGTGCCGATGTTTTTTATAAATTTATTCGCTGCCGGAATAATTACTAAATTTTTCACGCCAGCGCTTGCTGTATTTTTTTTTAATTCCGCAAGCTCACCCTCTCGCAGTCCGCCGGTATCTATAGCCACGCAAATCAATTTTTCTTTCAGGACCGGGGCGAGTACAGCCGCGAGAGTGGTGGAGTCCACTCCCCCTGAGACGCCTAGAATCAAATTCTTTTTTTCTGCGAGGCTCACTACATCTAAAACTTCATTTTGAATTTCTTTAATTAAATTTACCGGATCCCAATCTTTTTTACACCCGGCGATGTTTAGAAAATTCTGCAATATTTTTTTTCCTTCTTTTGTGTGGGCAACTTCCGGATGAAATTGAATTCCCAGCACAGTATTGTTTTTATTGGTCATCGCGGCAAAGCCCTCTGAGCTGGCAATGGCAGTAAAACCTTTGGGAAGTTTTGTTGCCGTGTCTCCATGGCTTGCCCAGACTAAGGTCTTTTCCGAAACATTTTTGAAAAGCGGATGTGTCGTGTCGACTGTAACTTCTGCGGGTCCATATTCCCGATGCGAAAGCGGGCGCTCCACCAGACCGCCAAGCTTGTGCGTGAGAAGTTGCATGCCATAGCAAACGCCAAGAACTTTGTATTTTCCACCCGTGAGGTCGAGCGATTTTGGCAATCCCGGAGCTCCTTCACTATGCACGCTCCAATTACTGCCGGAGAGAATAACCGCCTTTGGATTCTCATTTTTGAGCCACAATTCCGCTTTCTTTGGCGGCAAGATAACACTACGCACTCCGAGTTCCCGAAGCGTCCGCCCGATAACCAAAGTGTACTGGCTTCCGTAGTCCACAATCAGTATTTGTATCTTGTCCATAATATGCTAGTATACACGATATATTATGGCAAAAGCAAAATCGACAAAAGCCAAAGACAAAATGAAAGAAAACTTTCAAGAAGGTCTGACCTATGACGATGTTTTGCTTGTGCCTCAATACTCCGAAGTCTTGCCTCGCGAAGTTGATACAAGTTCCCTTCTGACTAAAAAAATAAAACTCAATATGCCGATTGTTTCTGCGGCGATGGATACTGTCACCGAGTCTGCAATGGCGATAGCTATGGCGGAGGTCGGTGGCATCGGCATTATTCATAAAAATATGACTATTGAAAAGCAGGCTTCCGAAGCGCGCAAGGTAAAGCGCTCGGAGTCCGGCATGATTCACGATCCGATTACTTTGTTTGAGAGCGCTTTAGTAAAAGAGGCGGTCGCCATTATGCAGGAAAACAGAATTGGCGGCATACCGATAGTTGATAAAAATATGTTGCTCCTCGGAATCATCACAAACCGCGATTTGCGATTCCAAAAAAATATGGAAATACCTGTCGGGCAGATAATGACCAAAAAGAACCTAGTAACTGCAAGTATGGGTACAAATTTAGTTGAGGCGGAGAAAATACTTACTAAATATAAAGTTGAGAAATTACCCTTAGTTGATAAAAATAATAAGCTTGTCGGACTGATTACTTACAAAGATATAATGAAAGTAAAATCTCGCCCTAATTCCTGCAGAGACAGCTTGGGCAGACTGCGAGTGGGCGCGGCGGTAGGCGTCACCAAAGATACTCTAGAGAGAGTAAAAGCGCTTGAACAAAATGGAGTTGACGCGGTGGTTATTGATACTGCTCACGGGCATTCAAAGGGAGTGATAGAAATGCTGAAGAAAGTAAAAAAGGAATTTCCAAAATTGGAAGTGATTGTCGGTAATATTGCTACAGGCTCTGCGGCTTTGGATTTAGTCAAAGCTGGAGCCGATGGCATCAAAGTGGGCATCGGACCAGCTTCAATCTGCACTACTCGGGTGATTGCCGGCATAGGCTTCCCGCAATTTTCGGCTGTGTACAATGTGGCAGAGGCAATCAAAGGTTCAGGTGTGCCGATTATTGCCGATGGAGGTATTCGCTATTCTGGAGATATACCAAAAGCTTTAGCCGCAGGAGCTAGTTCAATCATGGCAGGTTCGCTTTTTGCCGGAGTTGAAGAATCCCCGGGAGAGACGGTTCTTTTTGAAGGCAGAAAATACAAGACATATCGGGGTATGGGTTCTATTGAGGCTATGCAGGAAGGTTCCAAAGACAGATATTTTCAGGATGTCGAAGACGAAATCAAGAAGCTTGTGCCTGAAGGCATCGTCGGCAGGGTTCCCGTCAAAGGCAAACTTTCCGAAGTGGCTTATCAGCTTGCGGGAGGGCTTAGGGCTGGTATGGGATATTGCGGAGCAAAAGATATTAAAAGTTTACAGGAAAAAGCGCAATTCGTCAAAGTCACTCACTCCGGTATAAAAGAAAATCATCCGCATGATGTGGTTATTACCAAGGAAGCGCCGAATTATAGCGTAGGAAATTAAAAAATATGAAACAAGGATTCATTGATGCAGTTATCGGACTGCAATGGGGAGACGAGGGTAAGGGAAAAAATATCGACGAACTTATCTCAGGCGGCGCGTATTGCGCGGTGGCGCGTTTTCACGGCGGAGCAAACGCGGGGCATACCATCAAACTCGGAGAAAAAACTTTCGTCGGACATATAGTTCCCTCCGGATGCTTCCATAAAAATATAGAACTCTACATCGGCAATGGCGTCGTCGTAGACGCGGTGTCCCTGATTAAAGAAATTTACGAACTAAAGGAGCTTGGTTTTGATGTTACCAAACGGCTTTACATTTCAAACCGCGCAAAATTAGTTTCATACTTGCATCCGTTTTTAGACCAGGCGGATGAACACAAAAGAAGTAAATCGGGAACCAAAGTCGGCACGACTTCGCGGGGCATCGGTCCGGCTTATGGCGATGCGAGAATGAGGCGCGGGCTTCTTGTCGGCGATATTCTTCTGCCGGATTTTTCGGAAAAAGAAAAAAATCTTTCGGAATTTCACATGAATCTTTTAAATATGTACAAAGAAAAGTATGGCTTTGAAATTGATTCTGCAAAAATAAAAGAAGCGAAAGAAAAATGGGATAAGGCTGTAAAAGAAATGAAGAAACTGCAAATTTGCGATTTGTCATTCTTAATCCGGCAAAAGTTGAAAGTCGGGAAACATATTTTGGCGGAAGGCGCGCAGGCGGTGATGCTGGATGCGGATTTCGGGGACTATCCAAATGTTACTGCCAGCAACACTTTACCGGCTAATATCTGCCTCGGACTCGGTGTACCTCACACCTATCTTCGCGCTATTTTTGGAGTGATAAAGGCGTATACGACCAAAGTGGGCGGAGGCACTTTCCCTTCCAGAATGGAAGATGAGGTGCTGGAAAAAGCTTTTCAAAAAGCCGGCAATGAATTCGGCGCGACCACCGGTCGTCCTCGCATGTGCGGCTGGCTGGATCTCTTTGCCCTGCGTCACGCGATTGAACTTTCCGGCGCGAGTAAAATTTTCATAAACAAAGCGGACATTTGCCTCTCGGATAAAGTGAAAGTTGTCACCGGCTATAAAAGCGGCGGGAAAATTATCAAAGAGTTTCCTCTTTATCTAAATCAGGTGACCGGCGTCATAACCGAAACAATCCCGGGCTGGGGCGATGCGAATCATGGAGTTAAGACCAAGAAAAAAGTCTCCAAAGAACTCGCGTCCTACTTAAACTACATAACCAAAAAACTTGCAGACCTAAATGTAAAAATCATCTCTGTCGGCACAGGCAAAGACCGCGAGGATTTCTTTAATTGGGAGAAGTAAACTGGCTCTGTCGAGAGTGGTTGCGTAGTCAGCTCGGGAAAGACGAAGAGTGGCTCGTTGCGCAAAGAGGATTCTTGGATCACCAGGAGGGAATCCCTTTTTCCGACGAGACTGCCCTCAAAATATTCCTCGACAGCAAAAGGGGTGCCCCCGATTGCTCAGGAGGGTCGGATTAGCAGTCCAAACTCGAATCCTAACGAAAGGAGGTAATAAGAAAACCACTAACTTCGTTAGGGTTTTCTTATTACAAAATCCTTAATAGTATAATGACCACGACCGTTGCTATTATACTATCTCGTTAATTTCTGCGTTAGATCTTGCCTAACGCAAGCATTTTTAGCATTAGTACGCCATGACATACTATTGCTAAATTAAAGTTTCAAAGCTTTTTTGCCTATGTCTTTTCGGTACTGCATGCCTTCGAAAGATATTTTTGAAATTGCTTCGTAGGCTTTGTCGAGGGCTTCTTGTAGACTTTTCCCCATCGCGCTGACTCCCAGCACCCGCCCGCCGTTAGTTGTGAGGTCTTGCCTCACAATTTTTGTGCCGGCGTGGAAAATTATCACCTCACCCCCTTCCCCTCTCCTTGACAAGGAGAGGGGTGCCAAAGGCGGGGTGAGGTCATTTGTTCCCTTAATTTCCTTCCCCTTCTCATACTCCCCCGGATATCCGGCGGAGCAGAGTACAATATTGCAGGTGAACAAATTTTTCCATTTAATTTCTATCTCGCTCAATTTTTTGTCTATCAAGGCATCAATGATATCTAGCAAGTCATTATCCAAAAGACGCATATAGATTTGCGCTTCTGGATCTCCGAATCTCGCATTATATTCTAAAATTTTAGGTCCGTCTTTGGTTAGTATTAGCCCCGGATACAAAATTCCTTCAAATGGTACGCCGTCCTTCTTCATTCCATCCAAAGTCGGAGCGACAATTTCTTTTTCTATTTTTGCCATCATTTCTTTATCCACAAATGGCAAGGGTACAATCGTGCCTACACCGCCGGTATTCAAGCCAGTATCTCCTTCCCCAATCCTTTTATGATCTTGAGAGGCTGGGAACATTTTATAACTTTTGCCGTCGGAAAACGCATGTATAGAAATTTCAGGTCCGACAAGAAATTCTTCTATAACCACGGTACTGCCGGAGTTGCCGAATATCTTTTTGACCATTATATCTTCAAGAGTTTTGTTCGCTTCTTCCAAGCTTTGGGCTATGACCACCCCCTTACCCAAAGCCAAACCGTCAGCTTTTATTACAATCGGCAAAGACTGTTTTTTTACATAATCTTTTGCTTTTTCAAAATCAGTAAAAGTTTCAAATCTTGCCGTAGGTAAATCGTGCCGGCGCATAAAGTCTTTAGAAAACGCCTTGGACCACTCAAGCTGCGCGGCGGTTTTGGTCGGACCCCAGATTCGCAAATTCGCCTTTCTAAATTCGTCAACTATGCCTAATGCAAGTGGATCATCGGAAAGAGCCAAAGTTAAATCAATTTTCTCCTGTTTCGCAAACTCTAAAAGCTTCTCAGTTTCTGTCTCTCTGATATCCAAATTAGTTCCCAGTTGCGCCGTGCCGGCATTTCCTCTGGCGAAAAATAATTCCCCTGCGCGAGGCGACTGCGAAATCTTCCAGCCTATAGCATGTTCCCTTCCGCCCCCTGCCCCAATTATTAAAATTTTTAATTTTTTTGACATAGTTTTTCTAAAACCTCCACGTACATTTCATTTTCTTTCTTTTTTAGTCTAGCATACAAAGATTCCACGGTGTCGCGGGTTCCTATTTTTTCAAAAGTTCTGTCCAAAACTGGTCCAAAATCAAAGTTTAAAGTGAGGAAGTGAATGCTAGAGCCGGCGTAAGTGGATTTTTGATTTAGGAAATTAGTAACTGCCTTATCGCCATACATTCCTTTATTCCACAGAGCTTTTGTATTATCAGGGTTTAATATCTCTCCATTTATCGTATCTGGAATTAAGCCGGGATGTAAATTAAGAATTTTGTTTTCATATTTTTTTATCATCTCATCAGAGATTATTTTTTTCCATCCCGTTAAACATATGTAATCCGGCGATATTTTTTCCAATACTGGCATTGGGTTTTCTGTATCCGAAATCACCGCGGAAATTTCAGCATTTATTCTGCCGAACTTGACGCCGTCAATAATTGCTTTCAGATTTGTGCCAGCGCCAGCGTTTGAAATAAGAACAGCCAACTTTTTCATTTTTTGAAGTAATTAATTGCGTTTTTAAAAATTTCTAATCCCGCGCCCTCTTTTTTTTCTTTCTTGTTTTTATATTTACCCCGTAGAAAGCTTGCTTTCCTTTGGGACCACATCGGATTTTGGTGAGCAAACATTCCGCGTTCTGGATGCGGCATCATTCCTAGAACCCTCCCATTATACGCTAAAACGCCGGCAATGTCATATTCCGAACCGTTTGGATTTTTCTCAAGGTTTTGGAATTTGCAAATTTCTCCTTTTGCATACTTGAAAGCTATCTGATTGTTTTTATTCAAAATTTTATATTCTTTTGCAGAGATAACATAATGTCCTTCGCCATGCGCTATTGGAACTGATAATTTCTTGATGTCGGCAAGCCATGGACTCTTTCCCGCAACTTCTAAATCCACCCATCTGTCTATGTACCGAGCTTTTTTATTGAAAGTCAGCGCTCCGGGCAGAATTCCCAGGTTCGTCACGATTTGAAAACCGTTACAAATTCCGGCGACCAAAGTATCTCGCGACAAAAATTCAGCCAGCTCTTTCGACAGATGATTTTTAAATTTATTGGCAAAAGCTTTGCCGCTCCCCGTGTCGTCCCCATAAGAAAATCCGCCCGGAAAAACGAGAATTTGATATTCACGAAGCATTTTTGGTTTTGCTATAAGGTCGTTGATATGCACGATATCCGCGCTGATTTTTCTTTTTGCTCCCGCAGTTTCAAAAGCAAACTTTGTCTCTTCTTCGCAGTTTAGCCCGTATCCCGACATTATTATAATTTTTGGTTTGTTTTTTTTCATGGATTTTTACCCCTACCCGACCTCCCCCTACATAGGGGGAGGAGAAAGAAGGGGGTACTTGTCAATATACTTCCTGCTGATAACATTTTTCGCAATAAATCTGGTAGATTTTCTGATCTTCCGGTTTATATGATGTTTTTATTAGATTACCACACTTTGCGCAAATTCCTTCCCAAAGGCTTCGTGGATTTCTTTTACTCATCCGTGCTTCATGCCTGCAGTTAAAGCACTTTGCCGGAAGCGGCAATTTGTTTCTTTTGTAAAAATTTATTTCTCTATTGATTAATTTATAATTTTTTTCGCATTTTTCGCAAGTCAAAATTTCATTTAACATTTTGTCGCTATAATCTTCGGGCTTTTTTGGTAAATTTTTGTATTCGATAGTTCCCTGCCCCTTTGTGCTTGGTATGTCATCTTTCCACCTAAAACCTTTTGACAAAGCTTCCTCTTTCGTAAGAGGCATGTACTCATTTGCGATAGCTTCGTTGTAAGCAAATGGACTCAATTCTTTCGGGAAAAAATTTCCCCACTCTCCGATTTCCTTGAGATGTGCGACAATCTTTTCTTTTAAGCTCAAATATTCTTCTTTGGAATACTGTTTGTTTAAAATACAGTATGATTTTTTACGGAGTCCGTAACAGCCGAAAATTTCATTACAGTTATAACAGCTGTCCGAGTAATAAACATCATGAGAATCAGTTATCATTTGTGAGCCGATGACTTTATTGCTGCGTATCATGGTTAGAACCTGACAACATTCCGACAATTCTCCGGTGAAAGATGCGTCATATGAATCTATCGCTTCTCTGATAGTAAAACAAAATTTTGAATTTTCTCCGCTTTTGATGTCAAAAGAATGGTGGATATTGTGGGAGTTATATATGTGGTCACCGGAAACATCATTGTTGTGCGAGCCAAAAAAGGAACGCTGAGGTAGCGCTCTGCGTAAAGCATCCCGTTCTTTTAAAATAAAATCAACACTAGATTTTTCATGGAGTGGATATTTCAATAAAAATTTTCTGTATTCTTCTTTGCTGGCTTGTTTATTAAAAATAAAATAAGATTTATTTATCTGACCAACGCACCCAATACAGTTCAAGCAATTTCGGCAGTCAAAAAGCCCAATGCTGTCTACGCAGGCTTCGCATTCCTGCGAGTAAAAAAGTTTCGCGGATCCTAGACAATCAATACATTCATAACAAGATTCAGATTTAAATAAATAAAGATTATCTACTGAGTCCCTGCAATTCCATACAATGTGTCCATAGTCGCAGTCTTCATCATCCAGGCCGCCAAAAATAAGATAGCAGTTTTTACACGAATTTATCTGGTTTGAATACTCGCAATTTTCATTATTAAAATTTGCCAAAGAGATATGTGGAACCGTATTAAATAATTGGCCAAGCTGGCTGAAAAATGGTTTTTGAAAATCAACATCTATTCCGTATGACATGGGGTCCCAGTCGTCCTTCCACCATTCCTTGATATCGTAAACAGGAAAGGGCAAGTCGGGATTATATACTGAAACAATCATTTTTCCGGATTTACTGGAAGGTCTTTTGTAAAGAGTCTTAAAATTTCTGAAAAGTGTTCGCAATTGCTGGCGGCACTCCGGGCAAAAAGTCGGCGGTGGCACCTGCATTTTTTCATAAAAAGAAAAATCATCCGGTTTGATTATGAATTCATTCTTACAGTTCTGACATATTCTATTTTCTTCAATATACGCCATGGCTGATATCTAGTATACCTCTTGCTGGTAACATTTTTCACAGTAGACTATTTCAGTTCTGTCCGGCGCGTAGCTTGTTTCAAATTCATTCGGGCAATGACTTTCGTCGTGCAGATGATGTTTCGCTAGATTTTTATAAATCCCGTTGTTAGACTCTATGCCAGCGCATTGGCATTTCCCGTGCCAAAGTTTAAGCGGATTTAATTTTGCCAGTCTTCCATAGTGGCGGCAATTGGGACAAAGACGCGGGAGCAACAGATTCATTCTTTTATAAAATTCAAGTTCTCGCGGGATTATGCGGAAAGCCGTAGTGCATCCGTGATTGCATGTTTCCCCGTGCGCGCATCCTATAACTTCTTTCAAAATATCTTCTTTAACTTCTTTTATGTTATCCGAAAGGTTTTCGGGAGGCATGGTTACTGTGTAATTTTTTGTGTCAGGTTCCTGCCAGCGCAGACCTTTCCCGAGCGCTTCTTCTTTGGTCATCGGAAAATATTCTTCCGCCACCGTGTCATTGTAAGGAAAAGTCGAAAGCTTCATCGGGAAAAATTCGCCGTACTCTCCGGTTTTTTTCATGTGTTCAACTATTTTTGTCTTTAATGCTTCGTACTCCTCTTTTGTGTATTGCTTATTGAAAATGCAGTATTTCTTGTTCTCCAAACCTATACAGCCAAAGACATTTTTGCAGTTTTTTACAATCACCGAGTATGAAATGTCGCTTGAATCAGAAGCCCGCAAGCAAAATTGGCAGTTGTAAGCTCCAGCTGTGCCGGTGCATTCATAAATAAGTTCACTATTTCGCCCTCCGCTGTATGAATCCATCGAATCTTTATACTCTTGGATATCCCACAAGTATCTAACATTTTCGGTAAACTTTACTCCAAAACACAGAAAGCTGTTTCTGGAGTTTACAATGTTGTCTCCGGTTGAATTAACCGAATTAAATATATTTAAATTTTTCCTGATTGTTTGCTTATTAAAATCTTCAAATTCCCTTAGGGCTTTCTCTTTTTCTGCAAAGGAATTCAAATTGAATTCTGCAATCTTTTTTTTATACTCTTCCCTTCCGAGCGGTTCATTTTTGAAACAATATTGCTTACTGCGCAGATTACTGCACATAAAGCAATCTAGGCAATTCTTGCAGTTCCAAAGCATAGAGGAATTGGCGCAATTTTCAGAAAAATATAAATAACTGCTGGTGCTACAACCTATGCACTCTACACAGTTGTACAAGAATGAACACGATTTTACGCATTGCATACAATCAACGCAGTCTCTACTGTAATTGACGCGGTAAGAATAAAGTATATCCGTACAATAATGCGTACGCGAACACAGATAGCAATTTCTAGATTCACTCATATCGTTGTTGTATTCGCAGTTTTCAGAGGTCCGGATGTGTAAAGATGACCACGGAACATCCAGCATAAATTCTTTAAACTGTTCAAAAAACGGGCGGGAAAAATCGAAATCGCGACCGTATTCCATTGGTTCAAATTCATCGCCGTACCAGACGGAATAATCATAAACTTTGTAGGGTGAATCCGGCGCAAAAACCGAAATTATATTTTTCCCCGTTTTGTCGCATTTCCTTTTGTAAAGATTTCGTTCATTACGAAAACTCATGCGCCGCATTTGCCTGCACTCCCGGCATAATTTCGGCGGCGGGACTTTTAATTTTTCGTAAAAAACAAAATCTTCAGCCAAGATAGTGAAGTCTTTTTTACAGTTCTGGCAATTTTTAATTTCTGATTTCATAATTTTTTATTCCAATATTCTATAGAATGTTAGAATGTAATTTTTGCGAATTAGAAAATTTGTGATAAATATCGTGTAGTTTTTTGACGGTACTTTCTACTATTTTTTTACTGTCTTCGGTAATTATTATTTTTCCATCTTGTGTCACTTTTCCCAGCTTTGCATGGGAAATTCCTATGCAGATATTTTCAAATTCTTTTGTGTTTTCCGGAGTTACGGACACCAAAATCCTGCCCTGACTTTCGGAGAATAGTTTTGTATTCACAGATAGAGCCTTAGACTCTATCTGGCTTAGGTCTACTTTACAACCGAGCATCCCGCCGACTGAGGCTTTAGCTAGGGCTATTCCTAGCCCGCCGGAAGTTACGGAAAGCGCAGAGGAAACCAACTCTTTTTGAATCGCTTTCTCCAGCACGAGATAAGTTTCTAAATTTTTTTCTAAATTTACTTTTGGAACACCGAGTTCGTCTTTTGTTTCTCCTAATAAATAAATTACATCGCCGGTATTTTTAAATTCAGGCGAGACTGCTTTGTTTAGGTCAGGCATTACGCTAACAGCGGAGATGAGAAGTGTCGGCGGAATGGAAATTTCTACTGGACTACCCTTTTCGTCATATCCTTTGAAATCGTTGAACATGCTGTCTTTGCCGGAGATGAAAGGGGTTCCATAGCCCACGGCATAGTCGTAGCAGGCTTTCACGGCTTCTTTGAGCTGGTATAGCCGTTTTGGATCATTTGATGAACACCAGCAAAAATTGTCTAATAATGCTAAATGAGAAAGTGTTCCGCCCGCGGCAATTACATTTCGTATTGCGGTATCTATGGCGCAAGATGCCATATGATAGGCGCTTATATCTCCATAAGAAGGATAAACGCCGTATGAAAGCACGACTCCCTTATTTGAATCCAAAACCGGGCGGAAAATTTGCGCATCAGTATTTATTCTTCCGGGACCGGAAAGGGGTTTTAAAACAGAAGACCCCTGCACTTCGTGATCATATTGTTCGGAGACAAAAGCAAATCCTGAGATGTTTTTATCAGCGAGTAGGTTTTCTAGATCTTTGGTGTAAACCTCATCCCCCGCCTTCCCCTGAAAGGGGAAGGGGCGGGATACCTCCTCTCCTTTCAGGAGAGGATTGAGGTGAGGTAAGAGTGAGGTCTTCATCTGATGCTTCGGCAATCCATTATGCAAAAACTCCATATCCAAATCCATAATCTTACTCCCCTTATATTCCAAAACGACTTTTCCGGAATTTGTGAATTCGCCTATGACTGTCGCTTCCACTCCCCGACTCTCCATAAGTTTTTCAAATTTTTTCCATTTAGCGGGTGGCACCGCGAGCGTCATTCGTTCCTGCGATTCGGAAATCCAAATCTCCCAAGGCGCAAGGCCGGGATATTTAAGCGGAACTTTTTCCAAGTATACTTTTACTCCGCCACACTCTTTTGCCATTTCTGAGACTGATGAAGAAAGTCCTCCCGCGCCGTTGTCTGTAATACTGTTGTACAAATTCATATCGCGGGCCTCCTTGACTATGGCATCGCTTAATTTTTTCTGGGTGATAGGATCGCCGATTTGCACCGCAGTCGCGGGTGAATTTGAGTCTGTGGCTACCGAAGAAAAGGTCGCTCCGTGTATGCCATCCGCTCCCACTCTTCCGCCTATCATTACTACATAGTCCCCCGCTTCTGCCTTTTTTTCATGTGAAAACTTATTTCCTATTTTCCTTGGAATCAAACCGATGGTTCCGGCAAAGACCAAAGGTTTTCCCCTGAATCTGCTGTCGTATTTTATAAATCCGGAAATAGTCGGGATGCCGGAACAATTTCCGCCAGCATTGATGCCCTGGATCACTCCGTCCATGATTCTTTTTGAAGAGAGCATCGGCTCCTTTAGGTTTTTATCTCTAAATAACTCTCGTTTGTCTTCCGGCTCGCTCAAGCAAAATCCGTAAGTATTCGCCACCGGCTTTGCGCCCAGACCGAAGCCGATTGCATCTCTATTTACTCCCACAATCCCTGTAATCGCTCCGCCAAAAGGGTCTAGGGCTGAGGGGCTGTTGTGCGTTTCGACTTTATGCGTGATTAAATAATCTTCATCAAAAATTATTCCACCGGCGTTGTCAGAAAAAACGGAAACGCAAAAATCCGCTTTGCCTTTTTGTTTCCGTATTAAATTTGTCGCGCCTTTAATGTAAGTTTTATACAAGCCGTCTTTGACATCATCAATCGGATTTGCGAAGATAGTGTGTTTGCAATGTTCAGACCAAGTCTGCGCCAAAGATTCCAGTTCTATGTCCGTAGGGTCTCGTTTTAGTTTGGCAAAATATGCTTTGATAGCTTGCATTTCCAGCAGACCAAGCGCGAGCGGACCTCTGCGTTTTTTATCTTCGCCAAGTATCCCTTCTGCACCTATCTTTATTAGTTCTTCATTGGATACTTCAAGCGGGACATTTATGACGGGAATACTTTTCTTTAAAATTACTTCGGGAACTATATTCGGCAGATTTAGTTTTCCATTCTTTACCTCTGCAATTTCAGCTTTCTCAATGAGTGGATTGTATAAAGTAGAAGCAAATTTTTTCACTTCTTCAGTATTTTTTTTGCCTGAAATCAAGAAAATTTTAGAAGTATAAACACGAAAATCAAAATCCTTTTTCAGGCGAAGAAGATCTGTGGCTATCTCTTTGACTGTATGACCGATATTGTCTGTAACCCCGGGTAGATACCCTATTTCTACGGCATAAGCCTGCCCGCCTTTTGGGCGGGAAAAACTCCCTAACTTTTGGGATTCATTTATATAGTATGTTTCTAGGATTGGATTGGTGAGCGCTTTCGCGAGTTTTGTTACCTCTTCTTTGGATAATTTAGAATCAATAAGGTAGGAATCTGCTCGCATACTTCCCTTATTCGGCACTACATATATGCGTGAAATCATAGCAATATACTACTATTTTTATTCTATAAAATCCATTCTGAATTCTTTACCATGATCTTTGAAACCAAGCTTCATATATAGCTCATGCACTCTAGCGCTTACATAGCGGCTTGTGCAGATAAGTTTATAGCATTTTTGTTTTTTTGCTTCCGCAATGACCGCGTTGACTAATGTTGTGCCTATGCCTTTCCCTCGATGTTTTTCTTCAACAAAAACATCTTCCAAAAATCCAAAAGGTTCATCGTGCAAGTCATTCGGCATAACATAAAGATAAGCCCGACCCAAAACCTCGCCGTTTTCCTCTGCGGTAACTTTTATAGCATAACTTTTGTTTTCTTTGTTAAATTTTGTATCCATCTCGTCTAAAAATCACTTAGTTATTCCATTTCCAGTTTCGCACTTCGGGCATATCCTCGCCGTGTACGATGACATACCGGCGATGCGCATCGAGTTTTTCTTCCATCAGTTTAAATAAACGCCTCCCCTTAGTATCACCTTTATTCGGCAAAGAATCAATGACATACTGCACAATATGAAAGCGGTCTATTCCGTTCAAGACCGTCATATCAAACGGAGTGGTGGTAGTCCCTTCTTCCATATATCCAAAGACATGCATATTGTTATGGTTCGGGCGTCTGTAGGTCAAGCGATGAATAAGCGAAGAATATCCGTGAAAAACAAATATGATGGGTTTATCTTTCGTAAAAAGCGCCTCGAATTCTTTATCACTAATGCCGTGAGGATGATTTTTTTTCGGTCGAAGAGTCATAAGGTCTACCACATTAATGACCCGGAGTTTCAATTCAGGAAAGTGTTCTCTCATTATAGACACCGCCGCGAGCGCTTCCAAGGTCGGCACATCTCCGGCGCAGGCGATAACTGCGTCTGGTTCTCCGTCTTTGTCATTGCTTGCCCAGTCTAAAATGCCTATTCCCTTGGAGGAATGACGAATCGCTTTATCTATAGAGAACCATTGAGGCATTGAATGTTTGCCGGCGACGACAACATTTATTTGATGCACGCTTTTTAGGCATCTATCCATAATGGTTAGTAAACAATTCGCATCAGGCGGCAAATAAACCTGCACAATATCGGATTTTTTCTGATACACATGGTCGATGAAACCCGGGTCCTGATGAGTAAAGCCGTTATGTCCCTGCCTCCATACATGCGAGGAAATAAGATAATTGAGAGACGCGATTTTTTTTCTCCAAGGTATGCGCCCGGCAATATTCAGCCACTTGGCGTGCTGGTTGAACATCGAACTCACGATACTCATAAAAGCTTCATAACTATTAAACAAGCCATGCCGACCGGTCAAGAGATATCCCTCGAGCCATCCTTGACAAAGATGCTCGCTCAAAATCTCCATCACCCGCCCAGACGATGATATGAACTCATCATCGCTCGCCTTATCTGTCATCATTTGCCGATTGGTAACTTCAAAGACTGCGCCGAGACCGTTGGACATTGTCTCGTCCGGACCGAACAAGCGAAAATTCTTTTCCTTTTCATTTGTCTTGATTACATCGCGGAGGAATCGAGCAAATACTCTGGTCGCTCCCTCACTCTCTTCTCCTCGTTCTTTTATTTTTACTGCATATTTTTTGAAGTCCGGTATATGAAGTTTACGCAATAATTTTCCGCCGTTCGCGTGCGGATTCGATCCCATGCGCCGATCCCCTTTCGGCGCGAGCTCCGCGAGCTCAGGTTTTAATTTTCCCGTATTGTCGAATAGTTCTTCCGGTTTGTAACTTTTGAGCCAGTCGGTGAACTTTGCAAAATGCGTTTTGTTTGTTTTAAGGTCGGCAAATATGACTTGGTGCGAGCGAAAAGTGCCTTCGTTTAGTTTACCGTCAATAATCTTTGGTCCAGTCCAACCTTTCGGCGTTATGAGAATTATCATTGGCCAGCGCGGCCGGGTGGTCACATTTCGCTCTCGAGCATCCGCCTGTATACGCTTTATTTCAACAACGATTTCGTCCAATTTTTTTGCCATAGCTTGATGCATTGTTTCTGGATCTTCTCCTTCGATAATATGCGGCGTCCAGCCATACCCCTCGAATAATTTAGTCAGTTCTTCTCTTGAAATGCGCGCAAAAATCGTTGGATTTGATATTTTATATCCATTTAAATGCAAAATGGGCAGTACCGCGCCGTCGGTTTTTGGATTGAGAAATTTATTTGAATGCCATGAAGTCGCCAAGGGTCCCGTCTCGGCTTCCCCGTCTCCCACGACGCATGTGGCAATTAAGTCAGGATTATCGAATACCGCCCCGAACGCGTGGGAAAGAGAGTAACCAAGTTCTCCGCCTTCATGAATAGATCCCGGACATTCAGGAGAAACATGGCTGGGTACG
>JBBUHH010000022.1:0-14887 GCA_038055775.1 Patescibacteria group bacterium
TCAAATCAAGTAAAGTCAAATTAGCGGATCGGCCCACATATTTTTTTGCAATAGAAACGACAAGACGTAAGTTTGCGCGGGCAAGCAAATTTTTTGCCTCTTCATCGCCTTGTTCTATCCGTTTCGCCAGATCCTTTTCATCGCTCGCATGAATGAGCGGATATTGCCCGATCTCTTTCAAGTACATCTGGATAGAATCATGCATGCTTCCTTTGTTCAAATCTTTGTCGGCAAGCTCGTTGCTAAGGTTGAGCAAATTGCCTCCCTCCAAAACATCAATTCCGGCGATCGCGAATTTTTCGTAAAGTTCATCTAGAAACAAGATGTTGTTCTCAATATCCGGAAAAGTTTTCAGTATCTCATCGTAAGTGATAAACCCCCTCTTTCGGCCTTTTTCTATCAACTCATTTGCCATATTGGTCAAATTTTCAGCTTTTTTTTCAGCAGAAGAAAGTTTGACGGATTTTTTTCCAAACGCTTTCGGTCGGGATCCCGACCCCTTTGGGCGTCGGGACTTCTTAGCTTTTTTGACTATTTTCTTTGCAACCTTTTTTTTATTTACTTTTTTTATTTTCTTTTTTTTCATGGTTCTATTTTATCACCATGACCCTGAGTTTGTCGAACGGGTCATTTTTTCAATCTATTATTTTTAATTTCTTCCTTCTTCTTATTTATTTCATTTATCTTCTGTAAAATTTCTTTTTCTCGCTCTTTGTCATTTTTAAGATTCTTAAGTTCTATCATTTTTTTTACCAGTTCCTCGTTTAAATATTCTTCTTCTATATTGAAGAGCATTTCATTCACATCCTTTTGTAAATTGTCGCTATTTGCATAAAAAGCTTCCGCTTCGTAAATTAAATCTTCCTTTATGTCTTTTAAGACTTCTTTAACCTTAAAAAGCTTGCTAAATATAAGTTCTGGGTCTATTACCCTATTCTGCACACCTTCCTGCCAAAAAGCAATTCCTAGAAGCCGGCGTTCTATCGGATCTTTTCGGAACTTTTTCTCCACATTTTCTATCACAGTTTCCGTTTCCTCCCTTTCATATTTCAATTCTGACTCTACTTTCTTTAAATCTTCCGCTAAAGCGCTTAGAGCAATGCCGGACTTGTCACTAATTATTTTTACAAAGTGGGATTTTTCTATGGCGCTCTCTATGTCGTTCACAAAAGGCAAAAGGCGTTCCCTGATTTCCCTGCCCGCCTTTCGTCCGTCCCCACCAGCTTCTTTCAAAATTCTCTCCAACATAAACGGAATGAAATGTTTTGAATTTCGTATCACTTCCTTCCATGCGTCCTTGCCTTCTTTAGAAATAGTATCTGCAGGATCTACGCCTTCTTTCATGATGGCAACTTTCACATCCATCCCCAAAGAGAGCGCGATTTTAGCGAAACGACTTCCGGCTTTTAATCCTGCTTGATCTGGATCAAAAGCCAAAACGATATTTTTTGACAAACGGAAGATGAGACCAAGATTATTAATGAGATTTTCTTTGGAAACAACTTGATTTGTCATCGCCGTGCCGGAAGAAGCGACAGTATTTTTGAAGCCAGCTTGGTGCGATAAGACTAAATCCATCTGCCCCTCAACTAAAATGGAGAAATTATTCTTGCGAATTGATTCTTTTGCTTTGTCTATACCGAAAAGTACCGAAGATTTGTTAAAAATTGGAGTTTCCGGCGAGTTTAGGTATTTGGGCTGATTTATCGCCTGCCCTGAGTTCGTCGAAGGGTCAACCAAAATTCTGCCGGAAAATGCGATAATTCGCCCGCTTGAGTCTGAAATCGGAAATATTACTCGTCCGCGGAATCTATCGTACATTCCCTTTTGCTTATCTTCTGGTCTTTTTGCCAGCCCCGCAATCTCTATTTCTTTATCAGTAAAACTTTTAGATTTTAAATAATCATAAAGGGTGCGCCAGTCGAGAATTGCATAACCAATTCTGAAATCTTTTATAGTTTTTTCTTCAAGTCCTCTAGATCTTAGGTAACCTTGAGCCGGTCTGTAAATTTTTAAGTTATTTTCAAAAAACTTTGTGGCTTCCTCCATTATTTCATATAGTTTCTCTTTCTCGCTTTTATCTTCTTTGTTCTCTTTACTGTAAGTCTCCAAAGTTACTCCCGCCTTATCCGCTAAAAGCTTCAAGGCGCCCTTAAAATCAAGCCCCTCAAATTCTTCCACAAAAGTGAAAATGTCTCCAGAAGCGCTACAACCGAAACAATAATAGCTTCCCCGCTCCGGCGAAACGAAAAAGCTGGGGGTCTTTTCATTATGAAAAGGGCATTTGCCCTTCCAGCTTTTCCCTGCGCGATCCAGCTTCACATACCCGCCCACAAGTGAGAGGATATCTATGCGTGATTTAATT
Organism: Patescibacteria group bacterium; assembly: GCA_038055775.1. Lineage (GTDB taxonomy): Bacteria > Patescibacteriota > Minisyncoccia > Phycocordibacterales > UBA9973 > UBA9973. The sequence continues at coordinate 2,366 of JBBUHH010000022.1, forward strand.
TGGTCGACAGATGAGGACATAATATTTCATTGACCATCACCTTAAAAATTATTTCTCTAAAGTAGAAGCCAGTTTGTTCTGGAAGCCAGTACCGGCTGGGATTAGCCGTCCTATTATAACATTTTCCTTGAGACCGCGGAGATTATCCACACCGCCTTTGACGGCATTTTCGATAAGCACTCGGTTGGTGTTTTGGAAAGAAGCCGCAGAGAGCCAACTCTTGGTGCGAAGCGATACTTCGGTGATACCGAGTACTACTGTCTCCGCTTTCGCTTGTTTTTCCGCAGAATCTTTTCCGTTCAATTCTTCAATTCTTTGATTTTCTTCGATAAAGGCGGTATTTTCCACAATGTCCCCGATAGAAAAATTAGTATCTCCCGCATCTTTTATTTTTCGGCGAGAGAACATCTGGCGAATGATTATTTCAGTATGCTTTCTGGAAATTGAAGCGCTTTGCAGTTCATAAACTTTATTTATTTCCCGAATGATATATTCTTCGACAAGTTCCTTGCCGCCGAATTTAAACATTTCCGTAATATCGGCAGATCCGTCAGTTAAAAGCTGTCCTTTCTTTACATTGTCGCCAACCTTTACTATCGGTGTTCGGCGGAATGCCACGATATATTCCATTTCATTTTTCTTTCCGTCTTCCTTGCTCTCCGAAAGAACCTTGATTATTTTTTCTCTGTTTTCTTTTGCATCTTTTGCTGTGATAGAAATAATTTCCCCATCTGTTTCGGAAATAATCGCCGGATTTTTTGGAATGCGTCTCTCAAAGATTTCTTCAACACGAGGCAAACCAGTAGTAATGTCGGTGCCGGCAACGCCTCCGGCATGGAATGTGCGAAGCGTCAGCTGGGTACCCGGCTCGCCAATAGCTTGCGCGGCAATGATTCCGACAGCTTCTCCGAGTTCCACCATTCTATTTCGTCCCAAATCAAGCCCGTAGCAATTCATGCAAAGTCCGTGAACGGTGCGGCAAGAGAGAGGAGAACGAACGAACACTTCTGTAAAACCAGCCCCTTCAATATTGTAGGCTTCTTCTTTGGTAATTAAAAAGCCCTTCTTGTAAAACACTTTACCATCTTTGTCTTTTAAATCCGCCGCCAGTATGCGCCCGCGAATATTTTTTGAAAGCGGAATTTCGATCCCAGAAATATCTTCCCTTCTAACCATTCTTCCTTCTTTTGTAGCGCAATCTTCTTCAGTAATAACCACATCCTGCGCGACATCCACCAGTCTTCGGGTTAAATATCCCGCTTTAGCAGTATTTAAGGCGGTATCCGAAGCGCCCTTACGCGCGCCATGCGTGATAACGAAATATTCAATTGGTGAAAGACCCTCTTGGTAGCAAGGGATAATGGGAAACTCTAGAGTTTTACCCTGGTTATTTTGAATGAGTCCTATCATTCCGGTCATCTGCATCAGGGAACTCATCGTGCCTCGAGCCTTGGAAATAAATAAATCATAGGTCGAGCCGTGCTTAACAAGCGTTTTGGGCAGAATTTTCTCCAAATCTTTCTTTGTGTGTGTCCAAATTTCAATAATTTTTTGGTACTTTTCCTCATTGGAAAGAAGTCCTTCATTCCATTGAGCGATAATTTCCGCTTCCAACTTCTTGCCCTGCGCTATAATTACCGGCTTTTCCGGAGAAACGAAAACATTGTCCAGCCCCCAAGTAGTGCCGGAAACCGTGGAGTATTTGAAGCCGAACGCTTTGATCTTGTCAAGAAAAACCGGAGTATTCTCCACGCCCGAGTGAATGATAAGTTCGTCAAGAAGCATAGACAACCTATCTTGATTCATCTCGTCGCCCACATACGGAAAATCATCAGGCAAAATGCTGTTGAAAAGAAGTTTGCCGACGGAAGTTTCAAAAACCCCACCGCCGAATTTTTTGTATTTGATTGTGTCGTGAGCCAAGACTTTTATCTTGGCGCGAAGAGATATAATGCCGTATTCGTAAGCAAGAATGGCAGTATTGGGTCTAGAAAAATATTTGCCCTCGCCTTCTTCTCCGTCAACAAATTTCGTCATCCAGTAACTCCCAAGCACCATGTCCATACGGGGATGTACGATGGGATCCCCGTTTTGGGGCTTTAGTAGATTCTTGTTTGATGCCATCAATTCTTTGGCTTCGGACTGAGCTTCTTCCAAAAGCGGCACATAAACAGCCATTTGGTCTCCGTCAAAGTCAGCGTTAAAGGCCTGACAAACCAGCGGATGAACCTGAATAGCGTTTCCTTCAATCAAAATAGGATTAAAAGCCTGTATTCCTAGGCGGTGCAAAGTTGGAGCGCGGTTTAAGAGAACATATTTTCCGGCAATGACTTCTTCCAGCATCGCCCAAACCTCAGATCCCCTTTCTTCTATCAGCTTATTCGCTCCGCGGATATTAAACGCCAGTTCCGCCTGTAAAATTTTAGAAATCACAAAGGGGCGGAAAAGCTCCAGCGCCATGTGCTTCGGCAATCCGCACTGATTGAGTTTGAGTTCTGGACCAACGACAATGACCGAACGGCCGGAATAATCCACTCGTTTTCCGAGTAGGTTCTGACGGAAAAGACCTTGTTTGGATTTCAAATTGTCAGAGAGAGATTTAAGCGGACGTTTCTGAGACTGGCTCATTGCCGCAGAATCATTTTGCTTGGCAATGGAGTTGTCAATCAGCGCGTCAACCGCTTCTTGAATAATTCTTTTTTCATTTCGCAATATGACATCCGGAGCGTTAATTTCTTTCAGTTTCTTCAAACGATTATTTCGGTTGATTACCCGGCGATACAAATCATTCAGGTCGGAAGTGGCGTGCCTGCCTCCGTCTAGAGCCACCATTGGGCGAAGCACCGGAGGAATAACCGGAATAACGGTCAAAAACATCCATTCTGGACGAATACCCGCATAAGTCATAGCGCGAATAAGAGAAAGTCTTTTTTGCAATTTCTCTTTTTCCGCCACGCTTGCTTTTTCAAGCATTTTTTCAGTATGGGCTTTTAATTTATTCAGGTCTAAATTTTTAAAAATAGAGTAAATAGCCTCCGCGCCTATATTCGCTTCAAAACAGGTGCCGTATTTCAAGGAATAGTGGTGAAAAGAAATTTCGTTTAAAACTTTTCCTTCATAAATTTCGCCAATTTCTTTTTTGGTGACAGAAAGCAAATTTTTCAATTTCTCCCGAGTGTCGTCATCGGCCGCATTTTTTAATTTGGCTTTATACTCTTTATCCAGTCCGGTAATCACATTGCCTTTTTCTTCTTCATGAACTTTAATAATAATGTAGCCGGCAAAATATATCACCTTTTCAAGGTCAGAAACGGATATATTAAGAAGTGTGCTCATCCTGGAAGGCACCCCGCGCAAGAACCAAATATGAGATACCGGAGTGGAAAGTTCAATATGCCCCATACGCTCCCGCCTTACTATGGAGCGAGTGACTTCCACGCCGCATTTTTCGCAGATAATGTCTTTGTAGCGTATTCGGCGGTATTTTCCGCAGTAGCACTCGTAGTCTTTTTCCGGTCCGAATATTTTCTCGTCAAAAAGGCCTCCGCGCTCGGACCTCCCAGTACGATAGTTTATTGTTTCCGGCTTGGTCACTTCTCCAAAAGACCACTCTTTGATTTGCTCCGGAGACGCAAGCCGCAATGCGATTCTATCAAATTCAGTTGTGTTTAAAGTTTTCATATTATTTTATTTAGAAAACAACATGTTCTTTAACAGTACAATTTTTTTCGACCCAACTTAAATCAAATTCACTAAGTTCTCGTCGTTGTCCATTTAAAATAAAATATGTAGTATGACGAGTCCCTCCTGGCACTGGCATCTGATTTGAAATTTTTTCACTAGGACACAATTTCAAAAGAGAAATAGAAGTTTCTACTTTTTTATTATTATAAATATATATACCACCACCTATTACCAATAAGGCGATTATCCCTAGAAGCAACGGCACAATGAAACCTTTTTTGTTATTTTTCATATTATTTTCTCTTATCTTTTAATAATAATTTCCTATCTTGTTTTTCAAGTAATTTCATATCTTTTTTCACAGCTTTTATGTGTTTTTCTGATTTTAGATTTTCAGGTAATTCACCGCCTATATCTTTAATCGTCTGGCGAACTTTGCCGCCCACCATAAAGTGTGTTTTTCTGGCTTCAAAATCTCCTCTGATTTTGTCTTTATTAATCTTTTCATCCGTTTGGGTAATGCGAAAAAGATTAGCAGCAAGTTCAGTAGAACCAGCTCTATCTAAAAGTTCTCCTTTTTTAATTCCTTTTTTAAATTCAACATCCGCAAGAGACGCTCCGTATAAACCTTTATAACCAGCATCATTAAATAAACCAAAATTGGATACACCTACCTGTTTGGCAGTTTTGAAAAGTTTTTTATTTTCACTCGTTACTTCTCCGCGAACAAAAATTCTCTTTTCAGCATCGGATAGTTTGTCAAAAATTTCTTGCCTTCTTGTTTGAACAGTAAAATAAGTTTGCGCAAAAGCAATTTGAGGAATTTTCGAGTCGCCATTTTGAGCTATTAAATAACAGGCATATCTGTCAAGCTTCCAGTCCTTTATTGCTCTCTTTGTATTAGAACCAATATCCACCATTTTCGTCAAGTCCCGAAAATGGTTTTCTGTTATTTGACCGCTATTTAAGGCAGATTTTCGAGCTCGTCCAATAACTTCTTCAAAACTTTCCCATCTGGAATATCCAAGTAAAGGAAAAAGCTCTCTGGCTGTCCAAAATTCTATATCATTTTCATCTATATGTTTTATAGACTCAAATTCTTTATTAGGTCCAGTTATGTTTAAAGTTTTCATATTTTTGATTTATTATTAATTTATTGTCTCTAATCCTTGTCTCCAGTCTTCTTCAGATCAACATCAAGCGCTAGACCTCGCAAGTAATTGAGAAGCACATTAAAAGACGCTGGAGAGTTCGGCGGACGGATTTTTTCATTTTTAATAATAGAATCAAAAGTAGCAGATCGACCTAGTATGTCGTCGGATTTGATGGTAAGCATTTCGCGGAGCGTATAAGCCGCGCCATAGCCTTCAAGCGCCCAGACTTCCATTTCTCCGAATCTCTGTCCGCCTCCTTGAGCTTTTCCGCCAAGTGGCTGCTGGGTAATGAGCGAGTAAGGTCCGATTGAACGCATATGAATTTTGTCTTCCACCATGTGGTGAAGCTTGAGCATATACATATAACCGACGGCGACATCCTGCTTGAAAGGTTCTCCGGTGCGTCCGTCAAAAAGCCTCAGCTTGCCATTTGCCGGCAGTCCGGCTTTGACCAATTCTTGACTGATCTCCTCGTGTTTTGCGCCTAGAAATGGAGGAACAATTGCCTGATATCCAAGACTATTAGCCGCCATACCAAGATGTATTTCCAAAATTTGTCCCAAATTCATACGGGAAGGAACACCGAGAGGAGAAAGTATTATATCAATCGGCGTGCCATCAGCAGTGTAAGGCATATCTTCTTCCGGCAAAATCGTGGAAATAACTCCTTTGTTTCCATGCCGTCCGGAAAGTTTGTCGCCGACGGAAATATTTCTGATTTGCGCCACTTCAATCACTATTTTTTTGATAATTCCAGCTTCTAACGAATGACCCAAATCGCGGGAAAAAATCTTCACCCCAATGATACGCCCGCGCTTGCCATGTTCTACCCGAAGAGATGTGTCTTTCACATCGCGCGCTTTTTCGGCAAAGATGGAGCGCAATAATCGCTCTTCCGGGGTGAGTTCTGTTTCGCCTTTCGGAGTTATTTTACCAACTAAAATGTCATTTTCTCTGACTTCCGCCCCGATGCGAACAATGCCGTCTTCGTCTAGATCCTTGAGTTTCAATTCGCCGACATTCGGAATGTCCCTTGTAGTTATTTCAGGACCCAATTTTGTATCACGAACCACGCAGGTAAATTCTTCAACATAGACACTAGTAAATTTGCTCTTTTTTACCAAACGCTCGGAAACAATGATTGCATCTTCGTAAGTTGACCCTGACCAGGACAGAAAAGCGACGAAAATATTCTGGCCCAAGGAAATTTGTCCGCCCACAGTACTGCTGGTATCGGCTAAAATGTCGCCTTTTCTTACTTTATCACCCACATTTACCAAAGGGCGCTGATGAAAAACAGCAAAGTTGTTGTTTCTCATAAAATTTATGAGAGGGTAAGTTTTTTCTTTTTTTCCTTCAACAACTATTTTTTTCGCATCTAAATAGGAAACAATGCCTTCTTCTTCCGCTATAACCAGCCTGCCGGAATCACGCGAGGCTAATTCTTCCACACCGGTAGCAACCAATGGTGCCTCAGGTAACACGCAAGGCACAGCCTGTTTCTGCATATTGCTTCCCATCAGCGCGCGGTTGGCGTTGTTGTGCTCTAGAAACGGAATCATGGAAGTGGCGATAGAAAAAGCCTGATTGGGAGAAACATCAATAAAATCAACTTCCTCGCGAGAAATGGCGCCGGGTTCTGTTTTTACTCTAGCCTCAACTCTGTCTTCGGTAATTTTACCAGTCTCGTCATAAGGAGTGGCGGCATGCGCAATGTTGTATTTTTCTTCCTCAAGAGCATTCAAGTAAACTATTTCGCCGGTAATTTTACCTTTGGCGACCTTGACATACGGAGTTTCGATAATACCGAATTCATTTATTTTTGCGTAAGTGGCAAGGTGCAAAATAAGACCGATGTTTGGACCTTCCGGAGTATGAATCGGACAAACTCTGCCGTAATGCGAAGGGTGTACATCGCGGACCTCTAAGCCCGCGCGCTCGCGGGTAAGCCCGCCCGGTCCGAGCGCGGAGAGCGTGCGCAGATGTTCTATTTCGTAAAGCACATTTTCCTGCGCCATGAATTGCGAAAGCTGATTGGTGGTGAAAAATTCTTTGATGCGGGCCTGAAGTGGACGCTGATTGATGATGGCAATAGGCATCGCGGTGTCAACGTCAATGATAGACATTCTGTCCTGAATGTTTCTCTTGATTTGCATCATGCCGGTGCGAATTTTCTGCTGGAGAATTTCACCGACAAATCGCACCCGCCTCTGACCCAAATGGTCTATGTCGTCACTCTTGGCATCTGGAGTGCTGTCTAAGGCGATAATGTGCGCGATCACCATTGCCAAGTCCTCTTTAGAAATAGTCCGTCTAGCGAGAGCCGCTTCATCCATCGAATTGCCAAACCTTTGATTAAACCTAAATCGCCCAACCGGAGAAAGATCATATCTCTCCGTGGTGAACAAAGAGTTTATAAACTCTTTGGCGTTATCAGCCGTCGCCATATCACCGTCTCGCAGACGCTTATAAATTTCAATGTAAGCATCATTCAAATTTTTGACTCCATCCTTGGAAAGGCATGTCTTGATTGTTTCTTCAGCAGACTTGGCGGTTAAACCGCCAAGTGGCGGTTTAACCGCCAAGTCGTTAAAAGCCTTGAGTATTGCTTCATTTGTCTCATAGCCCATCGCTCGCAGAAGGGCGGTGGCTGGAAATTTTCTTTTCTTGTCTATTCTTATGTAAATGGCTCCATCCGCTTCCGACTCTATCTCAATCCAGACTCCGCGCGCCGGAATAATTTTAGCGCCGAAATATCTGTTGCCCTTGCTTTCAGATTCGGTAAAGAAAACTCCGAAACTGCGGGCAAGTTGCGGCACGATCACACGCTCTACGCCATTGATAATAAAAGTTCCGTGCGCGGTCATTAGCGGAAATTCCGACATAAAAATTTCCTGCTCCTTGACCGTGCCTAAAATTTTATTCGTTAGCTTCACCCGTGCTTTTAAAAGCCCTTGATAAGAGAGTTTGTTTATTTTTGAATTATTTTCATCTGTCTTGGATTCGCCCAAAGAAAAAGAGGTGAACTCAAGCTGAAACTTTTTTCCGGAATAGTCCGCAATCGGAGAAAATTCCTTGAAAACTTCCCCGATACCTTGTTCTACCAACCACTTAAAACTTTTGATTTGCGCTTCAATCAGATTCGGAAACGGCGCTAAAGGTTTTTTATATCTTGAAAAATATTTCTTCGGGCGCTTGGTTATGATATGCATATTTTATTTTTTCCAAATAGAGCGTAAAAAACAAAAGAAAAACAGCAAAGGGAATAAGCAAAATGCTTTTCTTCAGCTTCTTAAATTTATTTAGAGATGATTAAGTTAAAAACCCTAGTAATAATAAGCTATATACACAGGATTCCAGCCAATACTCAATCAGTGAATCTAAGTGAAACACTACTCTATTTCCCCTTTTTTGTCAAATCTAGGATTACTTGCTATTGATAAAATGATTTACGATATTGAAAGCAGTGATGCATTCAAAATGCGCGTTCGGATAAGCCGTTGCAAATGAAAGAGGCGCTGAAGTTTCTTCTTTCCATTTGCATTCATACGCCCATATTTGTTCACCAGAAATTGTTTTTTCAATAAAATCAATCTCCGATCCCTGTCTATTTCTCCAAAAATGAATACTGCTGTCACGCCCGCTATATGCTCGTTCCTTGATTTTTTCCGCAATAAAAAAATTCTCAAATATAGCCCCTTTATCCGGTCTGATATCTATCGGATCAGTATTGCCTATAACCGCATTTCTGATGCCGACATCGTAAAAATATATTTTATGATTTTTATTTATTTCTTTTGTCTTATTCGTGTACATCGGAGTCAGGCGAAATATAATAAACGCCTGCTCAAGCAGACTGATATAGGCATAGATAGTATTTCTGCTTATTCCAACTTCCTTGGCAAGTTCTGCGTATGATATTTCACTCCCTACCCGCAAAGCCAAAAGCTTTACTAATTTCTCAAATGCAAATGAATTGCGAATATCTCCAAATAAAAACAAATCTTTAAAAAGATAGTCTCCCGCCAGTTCTTTTATTAAAGTTATTTTTTCTTCCCGAGATCCGCTATTTACTATCTCTGGATACGAACCAAATGTTAGATACTCTTCAAGTTTTTTCTGAACATCATACGCGTCATATGCCAAAACCAGTTCTTTAATTGAAAGCGGATACAAATGAAACTTGCGATTTCTGCCAGTCAAAGGTTCGCTTAATTTATTTGCCAATTCAAAAGAAGACGACCCTGTGGCAATCACTTTTACATCTTTAATGTTGTCCGCAATGAGTTTGAGTGTAATACCTATGTCTTTTATCCTTTGAGCTTCATCAATGACAACAATATCGTAGCCGGAAACTATATCGGAAAGTTCTTTAGCAGATCTATGTTCAAGCAAAATTGATTCTTTAGGATCGTCACCTTGTAAATATAATGGCTTCCAAAACTTCTTCATAATCAACTTTATTAATGTTGTTTTTCCGACTTGCCTGGCGCCATAAAGAACCAATATAGGTTTTTTACCTATATTTTGGCATAAAATATCAAAGATTGTTCGTATATAATTCATACATATAGTATACAATATATACACTTAAAATAGCAAATAGGGAATTAGAATTTATTTTAACTCCACCTTTCCGCCCGCTTCCTCAATCTTCTTTTTGAGAGCCTGCGCCTCCTCTTTCTTCATGCCGTCTTTCAATTTTGACGGAGCGGCATCTACTAAATCTTTAGCTTCTTTCAAACCCAAGCCTAAAGCTTCTTTGATAATTTTCATCACCGCTATTTTCTGTTCACCGGCGGAAGCGAGCATCACGGTAAATGCGCTCTGCTCTTCCTTTGCCTCGTCGGCTTGTCCCGCCATAGCTGGCGAAACAGCAACGGCGGAAGCTGACACTCCAAACTTCTCTTCTATAGCCTTGACGAGTTCATTCAACTCCATGACCGAAGCTCCCTCCAACTCTTTCAAAAACGAATCAAATTTTGACATATAATTTTTGTTGCCAGAAAGAGTTTTAGACTCTAGATAGAGGCTAAACCTCTATCCGGCTTTAATTAATAATTTTACTTTTTCTTCCCCACTTCATTCACCGCGACAGCCAGCCTTTGCATCGGACTCTTCAGAAGAAAGGCAATCTTAGATAGAAGCACTTCTCTCGTCGGTATTGTGGCCAATTCCATCATCATCTCTTTGCCAACAAATTTTCCTTCAAAAATTCCGCCCAAGATGGAGAGCAAGACTCCTTTGTGCGCCTTCCCGAAATTATATATTTCGCGGGCCGGAGCCATCTCGTCTTTGGAAAACGCTAGGGCGACTTCGCCGTCAAGCTTGGGAACTTCGCCTGCGGCTTTGCCGGCAAGCGCCCGGGCGAGCAATGTCTTCCTGCCGACTTTATAGCCCACTCCCACGCTCCGGAGTTCTCGGCGCAGTTTTGTTTCATCGCTTACTTTCAAGCCGTGAAAGTTCACGAAAACAACGGATTTGGAATCCTGAACCAGTTTCTCGGTATCTTTTATAATCTTTTCCTTTTTTGATTTTAGTAACATAATTTTAAACAAAAAAAACGGTAAAAACCGCTTCGACCCACTAAAGAGGACTTAAGGGTTCGCCTCTTTTCTTTGCGGTATTTTGAGTATAACATATGATTCCTATTTTGCAATCTGATTCTCGGCCGGCAGACTGTCCTTCCTCTCTCCATCCAAATAACTGACTAGAAAAAAACCAAAAAGCCCGAAAGCTATCATTGTGGCGAAAATTATCAATGTCTTAAAAAAATGTTTTGTTATCATAATTTGGGAGCCAGATAAGCCCTAATCAAAACCGTTCGCCCATAAAACAATAGCGAGGACAATAGCGAGGATAAGATAAGAATGCCACATATCCCACTGAGAATATATTTTTCTTTTCTTTAAAAAATCCGCAAACATCTTGCTCCCCTCCCGGAAAATAATGAAAGGTAGAATAGCTATAAGATACCAAATTTTGAAAATAATTTCCATCATTCCTTACTTCTGAATCAAAATCGTGGCGACATTTTGAGAACTGCCGCAATCTATATACCATGTCGCCGGCAGAGATGCGCTCCCAAGTTTCACTATTTTAAAGCCATAGGCCGGTATAGTAAAACTAGAGCCTAATTTCACGGCGCGCGTTTTGTCGGAACGGTTGTCTAGCATTATGTAGGTGTTGTTCTTGTAAGTAACATTGTTTGGGCTGGCCTGGCAGTCTTGATTAAGCTGAATGCGCGCGTCCTTGTATATTTTTAGGGCTTGTTCATAAGTAATAGCGGTAATTGGAACATTGGTGTTGGGCGCGCCGCCTGATGGAGATATAGCCTGCTGGTTTGAATTTACGCCATCCACGACAGAAGGTGGATTTTTTGTAAGCGACCAAAGTCCGAAACCAGCGATAATTAAAACTATAATCAATTCAAGAACAAGTTTGTCTTTCATAAAAAAATTAATAAATAATAATGTACCCTATTATTATAGCACAAAAAATCCCCAGTAGGGGGATTTTTTGTGAGTTTTATTCCCCTCTTGAGGGGTGCCCCGATGTACATCGGGGCGGGGTGGATACACCTCACCCCAGCCCTCTCCTTGTTAAAGAGAGGGGAAAATTCGTCACCTGTCCCTCCCCTGATAAGGGGAGGTCAGGAGGGGTTGAGAAACTTAGCGGGTGGTAATTACTCAGTCACCTGCGCGTTCATCATGGCTTTGGTCTTCGCGCCGATGAGACCGTCAGCAACTAGACCGTTGTCTTTCTGCCACTTTTTGATGACAGCAATTGTCTTTGGACCCAAAGATCCGTCTATCGCCAATCCTAGATTGAGCTTGGTATTCAGGAATCTCTGCAGTTCCTTGACGGCTTCGCCACGACTGCCGTTTTTGAGGGTAGTAGTACCGAGGTCGTAGGAAGTACGAGAAGGCGTAGCAAGAGCATTCGGGCTTGCGCTAGATGCGGGAGTAGCTGGAGTAGCTGGAGTGCCAGCCGCCTGCGCGTTCATCATGGCTTTGGTCTTCGCGCCGATGAGACCGTCAGCAACTAGACCGTTGTCTTTCTGCCACTTTTTGATGACAGCAATTGTCTTTGGACCCAAAGATCCGTCTATCGCCAATCCTAGATTGAGCTTGGTATTCAGGAATCTCTGCAGTTCCTTGACGGCTTCGCCACGACTGCCGTTTTTGAGGGTAGTAGTACCGAGGTCGTAGGAAACTCTAGAAGGTGTGTTCAAAGCACTCGAATTAGCGTTTGACAATGGAGTGGCAGGTGTAGCCGGTGTAGCGGGAGTGATAACCGGAGTAGACCCGGCGACTGCGCCGCTTGCTCCGCCGCCTCCGCCGCTACCTACAACAGAAGGTTCGAGAGATACAGCCGTCGTTGCCGCCGATTCATCGCCCGTCGAATTGACGGCGCTCACCTTGAAGTAATAAGTCGTGCCGGCGGTTAACCCTGTTGCCGAATAACTGGTTGCCGAAGGAGAAGCGAGCAATGGATAACTGGAGTTATCGGTAGATTTATAAACATTGTATGTGGAAGCCCCGCTAACCGCTGCCCAAGTTAAATTAATAGCTGTGCCGCTACCGGGGTTTGAGGGCGTGAGTCCAGTCGGAGTATCTGGCGCCGAGCCGCCGGAAGCCACCAACGGAGCAAAGTCAGACAAGTGGGAAACCGTCGCCGTCAA
>JBBUHH010000023.1:0-3424 GCA_038055775.1 Patescibacteria group bacterium
TACCAACAGGAAGTATATTAAAAAGTAATGATAACACAATAGCAACGGTCGTTGCTATTGTGTTATCTAGGATTTTCTTTGATTTAAGTGTGATAAAATGTTTTTATGAACAATACTGCTGAAAAGAAAATACACTAGAACCCCGAACGAAAGCGTAGCTTCGTACGGGGCAGGTTGCAAAAAAGTTATGGAGTATAAATCGCAAAATGTGGTGTGTCAAAATTGTAAACAAGATTTCACCATTGAACCGGATGACTTTTCCTTTTATGAAAAAATAAAAGTCCCGCCGCCTACTTTTTGTCCGGAGTGCCGGTTTCAACGCAGGGTGGTTTGGCGCAATGAAAGAAATTTATACAAAAGGACTTGTGATTTATGTCAAAAGACCATTATTGCCATGTATAATGAATTCGTGCCTTTTCCTGTATATTGTCGGGAGTGTTGGTATGGAGATGGATGGAACTCTACTGCATACGGTTGCTCATACGATATGACTCGAAATTTTTTTGAACAGTACAAAGAACTTTCTGGTGTTGTGCCGCGATTTGCGCTTTGGCAAAGAAATTCAATTAATTCAGATTTCACAAATTTAACGGGCGAATCCAAGAATGTTTATTTGTCTGTCTCTGTGGTGGGAGGAGAGAATGTTTTTTATTCAAAATGTGTAGATAAATCCAAAGATATTGTTGATTGTCTTAATATCATAAACGGTTCGGAAAATTTATATGAAAATACAGAGGGACAGAGCAACTATAATTCTCAATATCTTCTGCTTTGCAGAAGCGTAGTGGATTCGTATTACTTGGTTGATTGCGTAAATTGCAGTAACTGTGTTCTTTCATACAATTTACGGAATAAGAAATTTTGTATTCGCGACAAACAGTATTCTCGAGAGGAATATTTAAAGGAGTTTGATAAATTAAATTTAAAAAGCCGAGCATCGCGGGAAATTTTATCCAAAGAATTTGAAAAAGTCAAACAAAAGGCAATATATCGTTTTGCCAATATTGTTAAATCAGTAAATGCCACAGGAAATAATCTTTTGAATGTAAAAAATTGCCAAAACTGCTTTGATGTTTATGACGCAGAAAATGTAAAATATTGCTATCGAGCATTTCAGAATTTCAAAGATTGTATGGATATTAGTTTCGCCAGAAAATCAGAGTTAATGTATGAATATGTAACAGGCTCCCTAAATGATTACAATGTTAAATTTTCCTGTTCCGCTATTGATTGTGTGAGAAACGCAGATTATACTGATTCCTGCATAAATTGTACCAATATTTTTGGCTGTATTAGCTTGCGGAATAAAGAGTATTGCATTTTAAATAAGCAGTACACAAAAGAAGAATATGAGAAATTGGTGCCGAAAATCGTGGAACAAATGAATTCAATACCCTTTATTGATAAAAAAGGTCGAGTTTACAAATACGGTGAATTTTTTCCGATAGAAATTTCCCCTTTTGCGTATAATGAAACTCTTGCGCAAGAAATTTTCCCCATTACCAGAAAAGTGGCGGAGGAAAATGGTTATCCGTGGCAAGAACCCGATCCAAAAAATTTTAAGATAACAATCTTAGCCGAGAATATTCCCGACAGTATAGATGATGTGAATGAAGAAATTTTAAAGGAAGTTTTGGGTTGCGCGCATGGGGGAAAATGCAACCATCAATGCAACACCGCTTTTCGTCTGACGGATTACGAACTCAAATTTTATAAAAAACACGAGATACCCTTGCCTATACTCTGCTCTAATTGCCGATATTATGAAAGATTGAAAATTTTGCCGGCACTAAAGCTTTGGCGGAGAATTTGTATGAAAGAAGGATGTCAAAATGAATTTGAAACCACCTATGCTCCGGAGAGACCGGAAAAAGTCTATTGCGAGCGATGTTATCAGCAAGAGGTATATTAAACATGATAATAGCACAATAACAACGACCGTTGCTATTGTGCTATTAAGGATTTTGTTTGATCAGTGAGCGATGTGTTAGATATGCTATACTTCTAGGGTCGGGATTATTAATTTTAATAAATAATTGTATGTTTAGAAAAACTTTAGTTTTTTCAAGTTTACTTTTAGCTTTATCATTGGTAACTGCTCCGGTATCTGCTCAAACTACGGCTAGTACGACTGCCTCTCAAAGAGCGGCAGCTAAGGTTGCGGATGTGGCTGCGAAAATAAAGTGTGTTGCTGAGGCTGTAAGCGCTCGCGAGGTAGCTATCAGCGCAGCTTTTGCAAAACATGGAGAAGCTGTGGCAGCTGCGTATTCTACCCGAGCCAACGAACTAGCCGGCGCATATTCCAATACGACTGTAGCCAAAGTTCGGGTCGGGGTTAAGGTCGCTTGGGCTGATTTCAATAAAACAAAAAAAGCTGCCGCAAATATATGGAGAGAGGCGCAGAGGGGCGCTTGGTCAGCTTTTCGTTCTGCGGTGAGCGCGTGCAAAGCGCCTACAGGCGTGTCTGATTCCAGCAATTCAAGTTCTGAACCGAGTGTGCAGTAGGAGGATAGCTTTCTAAAAAGTACGCCTACGACGAGTTTTTTTTATTTTCCAAAAGTTTCAAACAAAAACTTTTTTGTCTCTTCATCCACCAGTTCTGTGACTAATATCATCATCTCGCTGGTAAGTCCTAGATCTTTTTTGATGTTGGTGAAGAGATGCTCAAAAGGGAAGGGAGAAATCCATGCGGAATTTTTCAGGCACACGAAGCCGGCTTTTTTTAGGAGGTAGCGCAAGCTTTCTCTCTCGCTTTTTCTTTCTTCCGGCAGGTCCAGCAAAATAATCCTCCAAAATCCGTCCCAAGTGGTGTTTACCAAGGTCGTGTCGCTGTCCAACTTCAAACTATATACTTTTTTTCTACCTTCTTTTGTTAGACGGGCAAATTCATTATGCGGAGAGGCTATTTGTTCTATCAATCCGGCGTCCTTGAGGCCTTTTAGGGAACGAGTTATGGCATAAGTATCACGAGATAGAGCCTTAGACTCTATCTGAGAGTCTAAGGCTCTATCTCGAATTTCCGGCAGGGAAATAGCTGTTTTTCCCCCTAAAATCTTCAATATTTTATTGGAATACTGATGTTCTTTTTTGTTTTTGCTTGACATGCCCATATATTATAATATATATTGTCTTTTGACAAGTAGTTTGCGACCGCGAAATACTTGCAAAAAATTTAGGCTTAGTATATTATTAAAATAATTAATTATTAACCCCGATTATCGAATCGGGATTTAAACAAAAAAAGTTATGTCAAAAATAATAGGTATAGATTTGGGTACGACAAATTCAGCGGTAGCAATTATTGAAGGTGGCTCGCCGAAAATTGTAGAAAACATAGAAGGCAACCGCACCACGCCTTCAGTAGTGGCGACGGCAAAAAATGGCGACCGCATCGTCGGGCTTCTTGCCAAGAGACAAGCGATTA
>JBBUHH010000024.1:0-8678 GCA_038055775.1 Patescibacteria group bacterium
ACGAGGGAACATATTTTATAAATCTTTTCGCATGATTGTCCAGGGCGACAAACACCGCACTCTCCCAAAAAGACAAAAAATGGTTTATGGGGGACTCCCCGCAAAAAGAACAAGAACTTTTTTTTACCTGTGTTTCACTCATTTGAATCATAATAACACAAAAGAGACAGCTTGAACTGTCTCTTTTTTAAAGCGAACAACCATTTCTAGTGACCTTCTCCTTTTATCATAAAATTAATTCGGTTTTAAAGTTAATAATACCGACACTAGTATTATAGCACATATAAAAAAAGCAAGTAGCTTTGCTTTTTTCCTTATCATGACAAGGTGGATAACTTTTTTTTTTATTAACAAAGAAGATAAGATATAATATAGGTATTATGAATACAAAAAAAAAAGAGTGGAGTCAGTATGATTGAAGATGGTATTTTTGATGGTGATATTGTTGTGGTTAGAGATCAACAAACAGTTGATGATGGAGATAAAGCGGTTGTCTATCTACCCGACAAAGATGCTGTAACGTTAAAAAGGATCTATCGAGAGAAGAAAGGTATTAAATTAGTTCCGGCAAACAAAAATATGAAACCCTGGTATGAAACCAATGTGGAAATACAAGGAAAAGTTGCAGGAGTTATTAGAAAGGAAAATTAGAAAATGTTATAATTAAATCAACCTATGAAGGAAATTTTTAAAGTCTATAATTCTTTTTGTTCTCATTATACAGACTCACAAAATCTGCTATTAAAACTTTTCAGTTTTTTTAATAAAACCCCGGAATTAAATAACCAGACGGACGAACTACTTTATAAAAGTTTACAAACTGAAAATAAAATTGATCCGTTGAAAATATTCCAGCTAATCGGTTTACTACATCAAAAGCAAAAAGGGGCTGAGAAAATTGTAAATACTGACAAAAGAAAACATTTTGGTATTTACTACACAGACTATTCAATTGCCCGCTTAATTGCTAAGGAAAGCCTTAGTGAATCAAATAAAGAAGGTCTTTTGGGGTTAAGCTTCTACGAACCATGCTCAGGGACAGGTATCTTTGTTATTGCCTACATCGATGAAGTACTAGGTAGGGTTGGAAATCTTGACCATAAAACTTTTCAAAAATTTATTAACAAAATTTACTTCTCAGATATTGATGCCGAAGCTATTGAACTTCTTATCAAACTATTACCTCTTTATGTTAAATCTAAATATGGTGTATCTATAAAAATAAATCCAAAAAATTACTTCAAAGGAGATGTATTGTTTAAAACAATCAATGGAGAAATTGAAAAAGTAAATCCAAAGCAGATTTTTGGTGTTGTTAATGGTTTTGATGTCGTTTTAACAAATCCTCCATATAAATTACTTAAGGCAAACAGCAATAAATATAAAGACGAACTAGATGCAAATCAACACGCACTTGATATTAAGAATGTCTTAGATTTTATCAGAACAAACAATGTATATAAATACAATCAAGGAACACTTAATTACTACAAGATTTTTCTAGAAGAAATTCTTGAAAATTATACACATGCATCAAGCAAGGTGGGTGCAATAATA
Organism: Patescibacteria group bacterium; assembly: GCA_038055775.1. Classification (GTDB taxonomy): domain Bacteria; phylum Patescibacteriota; class Minisyncoccia; order Phycocordibacterales; family UBA9973; genus UBA9973. Next base: position 1,558 of record JBBUHH010000024.1, read on the forward strand.
CCGATTACATTACTAAATGATAAACAAAGTGAACTTCTTAGAAAGAGAATCATAAACAAATATAAGTTATTTAAGATATATATAATTCCCGAGAAAAACGAATTTTTCCCAGATATTTCTCAAGCTTTTTGTTTCTTTGCATTAGATAAAAAAGAGCCTGGAAATATCATAAGAATAAATCCAAAAGTAATCAGTCAAAGTGATTTCGCAAACGAAGGGGTTGAAGTAAATATTGACCACATAGAAAAAATAAGTGAAACTGCCCCCATTGTTATAGAAAATGAAATTGGATGGAGAATCCTACAAAAATTAAATGCATTTCCAAAGCTCCGCAGTTTAGCTTCAGTTTGTAATGCTAGAGGAGAGCTAGACCTAACTCTAGACAAAGGTTTCATCACGAAGAAACGCACATCCCTGCCTCTTTTGAGAGGAAATAATGTAAGTGAATTTTCTTATACACTAGGAGAATTTTTTACTGATGAAAAATTTATGAAAAAAACAGCCGAAAAAAACAAATACATTTCAAGAGAAAGACTTGTTTGTCAGCAAATATCAAACATACACCTTGAGAAGAGATTAAAATTTACGAAAATACCTGAAAATATTGTTTTGGGAAATTCTTGTAATTTTCTCACATTTGATGAATCTCTTTTTGGAAACTTAGAAGTCGGACTTGATTATCTATTGGGAATACTTAACTCCATATTGCTTAATTGGAGATTTAAAATAACAAATTCAAATAATCATATTAGTAATTATGAATTAGCAGAATTGCCGATTGTGATACCTTCAATTATCGATAGGAATGAAATAGAGAAATTAGTTTCTTTCATAAAAAATGTAGATGATCAGGAACTTGTGTATAAACTAAATATGAAGGTCTTTGAATTATACGGACTAAACAAAGAAGAAGTAGATTATGTATCAGGAAAACATACAAAACTAACTAGTTCAATTTTAAAGCCCAAAAAAGAAAGCTTATTTTCCTATGGTATCTAATCACACAACTTATTCCCTAAGTAAAAATGACCTTAGAATGGTTAAGTCTGTTCCTCCTGGTGGAAATTGGAAAAATATTCCTCTTGATATACCCTCGAAAAGACTCGAACAAATAAGAGTATCAGGGGGAAGAACTACTTTATATGGGCGCCTTTCTTTTGAGAAGCCTAGTTATACAATAACCACATATTTCAATCGTCCAGGGAATGGTACATATATTCATCCTATTCACGATCGCGTGATAACTGCTCGTGAAGCGGCAAGATTTCAATCTTTCCCAGACGATTACATCTTTCAGGGGTCAAAAGGTTCTTTGTGTAAGCAGATTGGCAATGCTGTTCCTCCTCTTTTAGCTTTCTCTATTGCAACTCAAATTAAAAAAAGGACTAAGACAAAAAATTTACTTGATCTTTTTTGTGGTGCCGGCGGTTTAAGCCTAGGCTTTGGTTGGGCTGGATATAACATTGTTGTTGCTAATGATAATTTCAAACAAGCATGCGAAACATACAGAGTTAACCACAAAGATACTCTTTTGATTGAAGGCGATATTACTGATAAGAAAATTCAAGATGAAGTTTTGAAGCATGCGAAGAAAGGTAAGGTTGATATTGTTGTGGGTGGACCTCCTTGCCAAGGTTTCTCTAACGCAGGGAAAAGAATGATAGATGACCCTCGTAATTTTCTTTATAAGGAATTTGTTACGATAGTAAAAAAACTCAAACCTAAAGTTTTTGTTCTGGAAAATGTTGAAGGTATTATGACTAGTAACGATGGGAAAACCTATGAAGAAATTAAGAGTAACTTTAAAGAACTGGGGTATAATGTCGCCGGGCACAAATTACATGCGGTTAAATTTGGCGTACCGCAGAAAAGAAAAAGAGTAGTTATAATAGGAACACTTAAGGGAGATCCTGAAACATTTTTCCCAAAAGAACTTATTGGTGATGAAAAAAATTATGTTTCTGTTAAAAATGCGATAGGTGACTTGTTTGAAATAGAAGTTGTGGGCCATACTGATGTAGTAAAGTTGCCCAATAAAACATCTCACTTCTTTCAAAAATTTGTTAGAGGGTTGATTTCTCCTAAGGAATATATAAAGTATTTTACTAAAACTTCTTAGAAAGATTTTTTGCTACAATTTCAAATGTTTCAAAGAGTTTTAGTAGGGCTTTCTTTTCTTTTCCATCCTCAAGGGTTTTAACAACTTGATCAAGACTGCCTTCTACTTCTTTAGTTAGCCATTTCTTTAAGTTTCGGTTTTTCTTTAAAGAATATTGTTTCAAAGATTCAAATGAAATTCTTATGTATCTTTTTGCATTATTTGCATATTGCTTTTTTGCCCCACGAGTCTTTATCATTTCTTTATAAGTTCCAGTTTTTGGATCAAATACATTAAACTTTATTGAATAATTTGCATATTCTAGATGCAAGAAATTTTTGATTAAAAAGTCTTTGTAACCTTTTTCTGTAAGATAAGAAAAAATTGAAAGGATATAATGCATATTTTCACGCATTAACTTTCCAAGTTTTAGTGCGTCTGCATCGCTTCGAACTTTACTTTTAAGTAGGTTCCAAATATATTTCGAATGAGCAGATACAATTGACTCAGCCATTTCTTCTCCAAGAAGTAATTTTATATCCTCAAATGTCATTCTGTTGTTTCTTGCTGAATTAGCTGCTCTTGTTAAGGGTCTAAATTTTGGCCTATGACTGAAGCCCAAGGAGATAGGCCCAAGGTGATCAGGGCTAACTCCATGCTTTTGAAATTCTTTCATTAACCAACTTGCCGCCTTCCAATCTCCCTCAGACCAATTTTCATAAACTCTTCTATCCTCTCCGTATCTAGCCATATTACCTTTATGTCTTCCTGTGTCTTGTTTACTTCGGCAACATAAATTATAGCTATGAAATCCATCCAATCGGTCGGGAGCATTACTCATGGCTCCGGGGCTACACCCACTTTTCTTGTTTGGGTAAACATAATCCAACTTCATTACCTTTCCACATATCTGACAAGGTTTTTCTCCTGTCGGGTGATTAGCTCTAGCAACTTTTGAAATCCACGCAGTACCTCTAGGCATTTTTAACTCTTTTCTTTTTTTATCCCACCAATTATATCGAGCTTTTCCAATTTCACTTTTGCCTGAAGTAATCCATCTTATATCGCCATTTTCCTTAAGGAGAAAAGGCATCCCCTTATAATTGGGGTGATTTATGATAAATTTCATGTATTTTTTAAAAGCAGGATGCCAAGCCCTTTTATTTTTTATAGCCATATTTATTTTACGAAGTAGTCTAGTGATTTTTTATAAATTTTTGCCAAAATTGAAAGTTCGGCAACATCAATGCGCCTTTCACCCCTTTCAATTTTGGAAAGGTAGGATTGTGGTTTTTTAAGTTTTTGTGACACATCAACTTGGGTTAAACCAACTCCAGCCCTAGCTTCTTTAAGCTTTTTTACAACTTTTTTATATTCATTTGTATAAATTGACTTTGCCATTTATGCTAATAGTTTATAACCTATTGCAGGATAACCCAAGATAGGTTAATATACTAATAGACCACCCCGCCAAAATAAGAAGCGCCGCGCATTCCTCCCGCACCCTCCTGCACGGCAAAATCCAAATCTGGCGAAAATGGAATAAGCCGAGGCAAAGCAAATCCTAATCCCGCAAAATTTAGTTTTGCTTTGCCGAGTCCTTTTTAATAGTTTTAATCATTTGGATTTTGGTCGAAATAATTTCGAACTTTGTCCAAGATACACCGCAATGAGCCACTCGGATGTCATTTAGACATCCTCGCGGTTCATTGCGGAGCCGGAGGGATTCGAACCCTCGAGGGGGTTTAGCCCCTACATCTTTAGCAAAGATGCTTGATAGACCGCTCCAACACGGCTCCTTGTGTAATTAATTATGTAACTAATTACATATTTACTCTAGCATATTCGTGCCTTTTTTCCATTTTTTGTGATAAACTTGGGAACATTCCAAAGGACAGATACCCAAGTGGTTTACGGGAGCAGTTTACTAAACTGCCGTCCCCTAAAAAGGACCGTGGGTTCGAATCCCACTCTGTCCGCAGTTTGTAGAACTGAGGCAGAAGCGAGCAAACTGCTTTGCTCGTGTGTGGGGTTCGAAAGATTTTTCGTTATTTGATTTTAATTAAATCGAAAAGTACCCGCCGCAGTATCGGCGAATCTCACCTCATCCGCCTTTGGCGTGATGCAATCCGTCCGAAAACTATATTTTATATATGCTTTCTGTTAGAATAACGCTCAGGGATGAAAAAAGATTCTGAAAAAATTTTTTTGCTGAAAGACATAGCCATTATTGTTTTGAGCATTGTTGTCGCCGTCATTTTGGTAAAAACGGACGCGCTGATAAAAATTCTGACTTCCACCAAAGAACTGGAACTCTTGGGCAGTTTTATCGCCGGCGCTTTTTTTACTTCCATTTTCACCACCGCGCCGGCAATCGTTACCCTCGGAGAAATCGCGCAGGCAAACTCGCTCGTCGTGACCGCCCTCCTTGGAGGAGCGGGCGCGGTAGTCGGAGATTTGATTATTTTCCAATTTATCAGAAACAGGTTTTCCAATCACCTGCTGGAACTGCTGGCTTGCAGGGGCATCAAGCGAAGGATGAAATTTTTATCCAAACTGAAATTTTTCCGATGGCTGACTTTTCTAGTCGGAGGGCTGATCATAGCTTCTCCCCTGCCGGACGAACTGGGAATTAGCATCCTCGGATTTTCAAAAATGAAAGTATCGTGGTTTATCGCCATTTCTTTCATTTTTAACTTTATAGGAATTTTATTAATAGGAGTCGTCGCAAGAGCTTTTTAGATAAAATCAATCGCAAAGCTATACATCCCCATACCGCAGACGCCTTGGAGCGGCTCCCCTTTTTGGGGTATGCCTAGGTCAATTTCGGTCTCTCCCGTTTGAGGCAGAATTTTCTGGAATCCGATGGAACGGATGACTAATGAAGCGGAACAGTCAAAAGAGCCGGTTGTTTTCATGATTAGTTTTGTCGGGATGCCGCTTTGGGCGATTGTCTTGTTGGGAGAATACCCGCCCGAAGCCAAAACGGTAATGTATTGAATGCCATTTTTTATTTCCACGCTTTGCGCTGTCTGTCCACTTCCCCCGCCGGAAAAAATAATGGCGATGCTGGCAATGAGAGCAAGTATAATTATCATATAAGATATTTTTTGCATATAAAAATTATATCAAAACTAAATACTGAATAATGGATTGATAATTCCCAGTCCGGCGAGACCGGCCAAAAGCGCGAATATGCCTAAACCGATTACGACAACACCCGCAGATTTAAAAAATAATGGCGCGTGTTTGCCATGAGCGAAAGATGCCGAGCCGAAAGAAAGAAGCGCAAGCATCGGCAAAGTCCCGAGAGCAAACGCAAACATAATCAAAAATCCGGACATAAATGACCCGCTCGCGATAGCGGCTACTTGCATTGATTGGGTAAATCCGCAAGGCAGAAAAAATGTCCCAAATCCGACCAAAAGCGGAGTGAAAGTTTTGTGTTCGATTTTTCGGAAAAAATTAAAAAATTGCGGAGGCAAAGCAATTTTATTTTTCGCAAACACTCCCACTAAATTCAAGCCGAGAACCAACATCACGACAGATGCCAAAATTCCAAGAATGGCGGTAAATGTAAAGTTGATGCCGACAGCGTTGCCTATTACTCCGAGAACTCCGCCCAATATCGCAAAACTGGTGAGCCTCCCCCCGTGAAAAAGCAGAAAAGTTTTGGTATCGCTTACTTCGTCTTGCGAAATTTTAGCCGAAAGTGAAAGCACCAACCCGCCGACAATGACAAGACAGCTTGAGACAGAAGCGATCAGCCCTATTAACAAACTCGTGGCGGGAGTCGTTTCGCCACCGATGCCAAAGTTTAGAATGCCTGATTTTTGCAACAGGAAAAAAAGAACTAGAAATGCCAGCCCAATCGGTATCGCCTGCCAGATGACATTATTCTCATTTTTATCAAGGGTAGCCCTTGATATTTTTTCTATTGAAAGCCTGTAACCGTTTGGTTTGATTTTTTCATTCAAAATCTCGGCAATCTCGTCCGAACTTTTTTCGCTTTCGGTTTCAACCAAAACAGTCTCACGCTTCAAATCAACCCGAACATTTTTCACCATCTCCTCGCCTCTCAAAATGTCTTCAATTAAAAGTTTGCAGGAAGCGCAATGCGTGCCGGCAACATGAAATATGTATGTTTTTAACATTGAATATATAATTTATCACGAAAAATCAAGCTCCGCAACATTGATTTTACTTTTTAAAGAATTTTTGCTTGCTATAATTGTCGCAATTATTGTTGTTAAAGGGACGGCAAGTAAAAGTCCCGATGAAGAAATTAAAGTTCGAGCAATTTCTTCGGCAACGACTTCCAAACTAATCAGGTAATCTAAAGGCATCTTTTGAATGGAAAAAAGAAGAATGACCGGGAGAGACGCGCCAGTATAAGCAAGAACCAGCGTATTAACCACGGCAGAAATATGATCTTTACCAACGCGCATCGCTTCTTTAAAAGGCGGCTATTGATTTCTTGTTAAAGCCATACGATAAATATAGTGTAGGAATTAAAATTATAGAAGCGCCGCTAATTCCAATGAAAACGGGCGAGACACCCTTCAGTATCTGAGGCAACATGAATATAAAAATAATCGCAAAAGTAAAAAGCAAACCTACAAGCGAGTAAAATCCTTTCCAGCCGCTGGTTAAAATCACTAAGGTAATGAAGAAAAAAAGCAATATGGTTAAATCTCTTGTTCTTGAGATGTTAGCTATACTCCATTCATTGTCTCCAAACAACGATTGACTTAAAAATATTTTGTCACCCTTGGCAACTGGTTCATAATCATTTAAAACATTTACTTCTTTTCTCTCCAGTCCTGCGGTAATTTCCACTAGGAGATCTTGTTCTTTTAGAACTTCGTTTTTATCGCCTATTTTTTCCGTTGTTTCTCTCTCTGATAATACTTTTAAAACTCTTCCGGTGATTACATCTTCTATGGCGGGTTTGGAAAGAGAATAAATAATTCCAGCGAGCGATATTATCAAAATTACAAGAACAATATACTTGTTTGGTTTT
>JBBUHH010000025.1:0-8082 GCA_038055775.1 Patescibacteria group bacterium
TGCGGAAATATTTTGTCCACTCCGCCGGTGTGAATGGCTATTTGTTCTCCGAGAGTTGCCATAGACATCGCCGAACATTCAATGTGCCAGCCGGGCCTACCCCGTATAATCACTTCGCTCTCACGGGGCAAGCTCTTACCAAAGTCAGCATCCCAGTAAATATTTCCGTCTTTTTCGTCCCAAACTTTCCATAACGCAAAATCCTGGGCGTTATCCTTTCCATACTCGTCTTTTTTTATTCTTTCTGCCATTCTTCCTTGCGCATCTTCTTTCTGTTCTTCCAACACCAAACCGGAGAGTTTGCCGTAGTTTTTAAATTTTCGGATATTAAAATAAACGGAGCCATCTTCGCTTTTGTAAGCCAGGTTGTTTTTCAACAGTTTTTCTATTATCTTTACCATCTCATCTATGTAATCTGTAGCTTTAGTAAACTTTTGCGGAGCGATGATGTTGAGAGATTTAATATCTTTGAAAAATGCCTGAGTATAGAATTCTGTAAATTCTTTCAAAGAAAGACCATCTTTTTGCGAGTCGCGGATGGTTTTATCATCCACATCCGTCAGGTTCATAATGTGTTTTACTTTGTATCCCTCATATAGCAAGACCCGCTTGAGCGTGTCGGCGAAAATATATGCGCGGTAATTTCCAATGTGTGGATAATTGTACACAGTCGGTCCGCAACTGTAAAAAGAAACTTCACCCTTTTTGATGGGGGAAAAGATTTCTTTTTCGCGGGTGAGAGTATTATAAAACTTTATTGGCATAATAAATTATTATTGCGCTCCGGTGTTTTGCTTGAGTTCGTTTCTGTAAATTGAAATGAGGGCGTACAAGAGACTTATAGTAAGCGGACCCACCAAAATGCCGACCGGCCCCAAAAGCGAAATTCCTCCAAGCACCGAAAAGAGAATTAAAAACGGGGATATGTTTATTCTATTGCCCACCAGAAGCGGACTCAAAAAATTATCAATGGTTCCTACTATAATAACCGCCCAGATTGACAAGCCCGCGGCGGATGCCGTATTACCGGTGAAAAAAAGAAAGAGAATTGCCGGAACGGAAACCAGCGCGGTGCCGAAAGTCGGAATGAGGGATGTGACGGCGGCCACTACGCCCCACAATGCCCCGTTTGGAACATTAAACATCCAAAATCCGAAGCCCAGCAGAATTCCCTGAATGATGGCGATAAACAGGTAACCCTTTATCACGGCATTCACCACCAATGTTAGCCGGCTGATGATTTTCTCATCATCTGTATCCGGAAGCGGGCTGAATACCACCAGAGTTTTTTTCCATCTCGTTCCGTCTTTCAGGAAATAAAAAATAATCAGAAGCGTCAGCAAAAACGAGAAGAACGCCGAGATGGCGCTACTGAACACATTTGCTATATTGCCTGACACATAAGAAATAAAATCTTTCACTTTTTCCTCCACATCAAAAACTATGCCCTCTGGCAAAATACGGTTTACAGAATTATTGATTGAATTTAAAAATGGTTGGGTTTTTTCGGCGATTGCGACTTGCTGATACATATCTTGGCTTTGGTTGAAAACCAAAGCGCCAATTCCTAAAATGGGTCCGCATAGAACTATCGCAAAAAGCAAAACCGTCACTAAAGCTGAAAGCCAATCAGGCAGTTTATTTTTCTTCAGCCACTCGTATACTGGATACAGCACTATGGAAAAACATAGTCCTAATATAAGCACTACCCAAAAAGAACTAAAAATTAGCAAAGTAAAAATCAAGGTTGCGAGCAAGAGTCCGAAGAAAAAATATCTTTCAATCATTTTCGTTTGCATATATAAATCATATCATACATTTGCCTTTTTGTGAAAAATCAGTTAGTATAAAGCCCATGGAATTCGCAGTCATACAAACAGGCGGAAAGCAGTACAAGGTCTCCAAGGGAAGCCTTGTTTCTATTGAAAAAATAAAGAAAGAAGGCGGAGAATACAAGAAGGGAGATAGCATATATTTTGATAAAGTTCTTCTTGTTGATGACGGCAAAAATACTACCATCGGTACTCCTTATATAGATGGCGCAAAGGTGGATGCGGAGGTTCTAGAAACCGGTCGAGCGCGAAAAATTCTCGTAGTAAGATACAAACAAAAGAGTCGCACAGGCTGGACTAGAAACGGCCACCGCCAGCCGTTTCTTAAAGTAAAAATTACTGGGATAAAATAAAAAAACTCCGACTAAATCGAAGTTTTTTTATTTTACGACGGGTGGATAAACCAACCGCGGGATTTGGCGTGTTTGAAGCCCTTCATAAACAGGAAAATTCCGAAGCATAAGTACAGCAAGTTAAGGCTCAGAATGGCAAGCATAGCGGAAGTGTCCGGAATCGTGCCGTGTAAAATCAGATTGCGCAGGCTTTCAAAAATATAACTCACCGGAAAGAGCTTTCCGATGCCTGCCCAAAAGGGAGGCAGAATGCTAAGCGGGTAATAAATGCCGCTCAAAGGATACAAAATAGCGATCAGGGACCATGCCATTATCTGCACTTTTGTGCCGAAGCGCAAGATAAATGATGAAGTGATGAATCCGAAAGCCCAGCCGAAGATGAAAACATTAAAAACTAGAAACGCCATAGCTGGTCCGTAGACAAGCAGGTTGAATCCAAAAAGGCTTCCTGCTAAGAAAAGCAAGAGAATCATCGTAAGCGCCGCTTTTATTGTGGAGAGTATTAGCGAGCCGACCACGACTTCTTCTTTAGTCAGCGGGGAAGAAAATAAATTGTATAGATTCCGACTCCATGCATCTTCAAGGAGCGAGACAGTTATGTCTCTCTGAATGCTGTAAATGAGCGACCACAAAATGAGTCCTCCGATGATGGTTGCGGCGAGACCAGCATAGGAATTTAGTTTATTTATGTAAATGGTGAGCAGGCCGTAACCCAAGAGGTCGATAGTCGGCCAAAATATAATGTCGATTTTGCGGTCAATGGTCGCCACGACTTCGTACCAATGCCGAAGCAGAAATGCGCCGATCCTATGCAGTTTTATTTTATTCGTCATATTCTAATTCACCCTTTGCTAATTTTATAAAAACCTCTTCCATACTCTCTACTTCAAGGAACTTTTTCAGATTATCCGGAGTGTCAATCTTGTAAATCTCTCCTTTGTGAAGGAGCGCCACCTGATCGCACATCTGTTCCACTTCAAGCATATTATGGGAAGTGAAGATGATGGTTAATTTCCTTTTTTTCTGGATATCAAGAAGCATTTCCCTCACATGTTTGGCAATAGCTGGGTCCAGGCTTGCTGTCGGCTCGTCCAAGAGTAGCAACTCTGGATCGTTAATTAGGCTTTTGCAAAGGTTTACTCTGGTTTTTTGACCAGCGGAGAGATCAGTTATAAGTCTGTTTTTGAGTTCGCTGATTTGGAATTTTTCAAGGAGTTCGCATATTTTATTTTTCGAATTCTTGATGCCGTACATGAGCGCGAACACTTTCAGGTTCCGGTAGACCGAGAGGTTACTGGCCAGGTCCGCATAGGCGGTTGCTATATTCATTCTGTTTTTTGTTTCGGACTCGTTTTTGAAAAAATTTTTACCAAAGATAGAAACTTTACCCGAAGTGGGGGAGAGAAGGCCGATCAATATATTTAGGGTGGTTGATTTCCCGGCGCCGTTCGGTCCCAAGATGCCGAAAATTTCACCTTCCCGGACTTCAAAACTTATTCCCTTCAGAGCATGAGAAGATTTTCTTCCTTTGCCGTATGTTTTTTTTAAATTTTCTACTTTGAGCGCGATTGCCATTTTTTTTATTGCCTGTTTTTTAACGCATTTTTTAGCGTGTCGTTATCGGAATATTCCAACTCGGTGCCAGTGGAGAGTCCTTTGCCGAGTGATGAGATTTTGATGTTGGATTTTTCAGCTATGTCTTTGAGTTGTTCGCGGACATAGGAGTCAGTATGGTCGCCTTGGGGGCTTAAAGAAAACGCCAGGATTATTTCTTTCAGATGGTTGGATTCTTTTTTTATTTTTTCCTTCAGTTCTTCAATCCGCACCCAGCTTTTGGTGTTTTTTTCCACAATTGGCACCAGTCCGCCCAAAATAAAATACTTACCATGATACACCCTGCTTTTTTTTACGGACTCCAAGTCAGAATCTTTTTCGACTATCATCAGCATAGAAGAATCTATATTTACATTTGCGCAAATATCGCAGACTCTGTCTTTGCTATTCTTTTTTACGATAAAAAATCTAAAACATTCTCTGCATTGCGCCACTTCTTTTTTCAGTTCAGAAATCAGGATGCTCAAGTTTTCCGCATATGCGGAATTCTTAGACATCAAAAAATAAACGAATCGCTTCGCCTGCCGCTCCCCAATGCCGGGGAATTCCTTAAAAATTTCTGCCAGTTTGTCTATAATGTCCATTTTAGTATATTATACCCCCTCCGCCCCCAAAAAACTTCGGGGCACCTCCCCCTATGTAGGGGGAGGATGGGTGGGGGTAATTTAAAATTCATCCAAATCTCCTCTCACTTTTGCCGGCGCGAATTCGCTCAAAGTGCTTTTTTCAAGAGTTTGGAAGGTGGTTGTTTTTTCATCGAAATAAAGATCAATCTTTCCGGTTGGACCGTTGCGGTGTTTCTCTATTAGGATTTCTACGATGTTAGTTTTTTCCGATTCATCTTTTCCTTTGTCGTCTCGGTGTAGAAACATAACTACATCCGCATCCTGCTCAATGGATCCGGAATCGCGCAAGTCGGAAAGCCTTGGCTTGCCGCCTCTTGATTCCACCGCGCGAGAAAGCTGGGAAAGGGCGAGTACCGGCACATCCAATTCTTTCGCTAGACTTTTTAACGATCGGCTTATTTCTGTCACTTGATTGACCATACTATCGTAGTTTTTAGAAGTTGTCATCAGTTGTAGATAGTCCACAACGATAAGGTCAAGACCTTTTTCCGCTTTCAATCTGCGAGACAGAGCTTTCATTCTGACAATTGAATTTCCCGGCTGGTCGTCAATATAAATTTTAGCTTTAGCGAGCTTGTCTAGAGAGTCGCGAAGTTGAGAAAATTCTCTGTCAGAAGACAATCGCCCTGTGCGCAGATTCCAAGCGTTCACCCTGGACTCTGCGGAAAGCATTCTATCCACCAATTGTTGAGAAGACATTTCCAAAGAAAAAATTACCACGGACTTGTCGTGTTTTGTCGAGCTTATACGCGCTATGTCTAGCGCGAGAGTGGTCTTGCCCATAGAAGGTCGCGCGGCAAGAATCACCAGATCGGATTTTTGCAATCCGGAGAGTATATTGTCCAAATCCTTGAATCCGGTCGGCAGACCTCGGAGCATACCTTTATTCTCGTGCAATTTTTCCAACCGTTCATAAGCTTCCGGCAGAGCGTCCTTCAAGTTTATGTATTTCTGATTTTTTGGGCTGGATACTACATTAAAAATTTTCTTTTCCGCCATGTCAAGTATGTCGTCCATATGATCATCGCCTTCTTCGAAGGCAAGTTCGGACACATAATCTGCCGCTTCAATGAGGCTTCGCAATACATATTTTTTCTGCACAATATCAGCATAATGCTTGATGTTTACAGAAGAAGGAACGACATTTACAATCTCCGCGAGGTAGACATTGCCTCCTATATTATCAAGCAGTTTTTTTTCCGCCAATTTGGTCGAAAGCGAAAGCATATCAATCGGCTCGTTCTTGTTTGACAGGTCGAGCATCGCCTGAAAAATCATTTTATGTTTTTCCGCATAAAAAGATTCCGGATGCACCATATCTTCCACTTCGTGCATCGCGTCCTTGCGGAGCATAATGGAACCCAAAACTGCCTGCTCGGATTCTAGACTTTGCGGCGGGATGCGTAGATTGTTTTGTTTATTTTTTTGGATTACTTTATTCATTTTGTTTTGCTCCGACGCCCTTAAAGGGTCGGAGTCCGACCTTACTAGCGTCGGACCATAAAGTCATTCTAGCACGAGAGAATTTTTGTCAAAATACAAAAGTGCGTAAATATGTTACTAAAATGTGGAGAAATATGTTAGTATATTTGCATGAGTAAAAAGATATTACTTTCAGGCATTCAATCTTCCGGAAAAGCCCATATTGGCAACTATTTTGGCGCAATGAAACAATGGGTGGATTTATCAAGCGAATATGACTGTTATATTTTTATAGCTGATTATCACGCGCTGCATTCTCTGCAAAATCCTAAAGAAATGAAAGAAAATATCACCAATTTGCTTTTAGATTATCTGGCTGTTGGTCTTGATCCGAAAAAAGTAACTCTTTTTAAACAATCAGATATTTCGGAACACACAGAGTTGTGTTGGATTTTTGATACCATTACCACAATGCCATACTTGATGCGCGCTCATGCTTTCAAAGATGCTGAGGCGAAAAATAAAGACATAGTTGTAGGAACTTTTAATTATCCAATGCTTCAGGCGGCTGATATTTTATTGTATAGTCCAGATGTAGTGCCGGTAGGACAAGATCAGAAACAGCATGTAGAAATCTCTCGAGATACGGCGGAAAAATTTAACCGCACCTTCGGCGAAACTTTTAAATTACCGGAAGCGATGATAATGAAAGAAGTAGCGGTCGTGCCGGGAACCGATGGAAGAAAAATGAGCAAAAGTTACGGCAATACCATTCCGCTTTTCGCCGAATATGAGGAAATAAAAAAATGCGTCATGAGCATAGTGACGGATTCAGGGGAGGGAATACCAAAAAATGTATATGAGATTCACAAACTTCTTAGACCGGAAGCAGAACTCAAAAAAATTTACGCGGAGAAAGCGGGAAAATACAAAGAACTGAAAGAACTTTTGATAGCAGATTTGGAAAAATTCATCGCGCCGCTACGCGAAAAAAGAAAGCAATTTGAAAAAGATATTCCCAAAGCGCTCGCCATTCTAAAAGAGGGCGGCGAGAAAGCCAAAAAAGTCGCTTCGGCAAAGATGGACGAAGTGCGGGAGAAAATAGGAGTGAAAGTCTACTAGTTTTTTTGCACAATATCAGCATACTAGTATGGTGGTATTTGTTTAAATATTGTATACCTTTGTGTTACAATAATGAGTATTATGACTAAAGCAGTCAGCCTAAAAATTTTAAAACTCCATTATGGAGGTGATTCAATAGGCAACGATATTCGTTTGGAAATTGAAGTTGCCGGAGAAAAAACTTTTTCTTCCGCTCAAACTATAAAAAAAGGAAGTACATTTGAATACAATCAAGAAGTCAAACAATTCAAGGGAGTCAATGGTTTCTTAGAGGTTCCATTAAAATTTATAGTTACAGAGAAAGACTGGCTCTGGAGCGATGTCGGAGAAACTAATGGAAAGATTCAGATTGACCCAAATGTTTTGCCTCAAACTTTTGATTTTCAGGTTACGGTGCAGGAAAAAAACAGGCTCACTCGCAGTAAATCAACCGCTATTTTCACGCTAACTTTGGAAGCCAAAGAATTTAATCCCATTTATCCGCGACCGCGTCCCTACATAAATCTTTCCAAAAAAGATTACAATCGTTTTGATACGGAAATCGCAGAAGCTGTGGGTAATTGGAACGATGAATTTTTAAATCAAGAATATCCTCCGTACACCCCTTTAGACCCGAGCTTGGTAAAAGCAATGGTGTATGCGGAAAGTGAATTTGGGTACTATATTCGAAGAAAAACTGCTCGTAATCCCCATCCATATCCAAGTTATCCTGATGTAATGCAAGTTGCGGACCCCGACAATGATGCAATTTATGCATTGCAAAATGTATACAATCCAAAAAAGCACAAGATGGGAACTGAATATGAAATAGTTTATGGAAAGGAAGTTCTGTTCTATCATCCGGAAGCGAATGCTGTAACCGCCCAACAAAGTATTTATTGGGGAGTTCGATGGCTATATAAAAAAGCTCAGAAGAATGTAAAGACTTCCGCTGGGTTGGTGCGGGAATGGAAAGATTGGAAGCAGGCAGTTCATGATTATAACGGTGAAGGAGATCCTCAATATGTTGACAAAGTTTATCAGGCTTATGAGAAAGGTGTTGGAGAAAATAAATATCCACTTTGGTCGGTTGTTCTCCTATTCTTATGCCTCGTGGGCATCACGCCCTTTTTT
>JBBUHH010000026.1:0-14494 GCA_038055775.1 Patescibacteria group bacterium
TGCGGAGGAGGTGAGATTCGAACTCACGAACCAGTTGCCCGGTTTCCGCTTTTCAAGAGCGGTGCCTTAAACCTCTCGAGCCACTCCTCCGAACCTCTTCATATGTTTTGGATTGCTTGTTCCAATCCTTTTGAAATACTCCCATATTTCTTTTATATTTTCAAGTTGAACTGATCTTCCGAGTCTTCTTATTTTTGGATGAAAACCAAGTTTTTCTAACAGATGAACAGTTTGCCCCACTAAAATAGGAGAAGCACTTGTAAAATTTAGACGAGGGTACGAGTATTTTTTATTTTTGATAAGATGAGTTTCAATAACGACTGATCCATCGGTATCAACCATTCCTCTTATGCAAGGAATTATATATTTTGGGGATCTTAGAATCCATTCAGGAATTGAAAGATTTTGTTTTAATTTATTCCCCACCTTCAAGCCATGCTTAGCAAGAAAGTTAACTAGGTCAGTTCTAGAAATACAAATATTTAATGCTTTAGTGTCTCTGACTTTATGCACTTTTGGTTTTATAAAGAAAAGTTTTTGAAAAAGTTCAACTATGAATTTTGAATATATCTTATCGGTCTCACAATTTAGGGTGACCCGTACTTGTCGTTCACTTATACCTCCGTCACCGATTAAAATTCCGCATAATTCTGCGAGCTCGATGCTTTTTTGAGGTATATTAATCTTTTTTCTTTTAAAAATCTCACGTTTTTGATGTATCCCTTTGGTTTTCCACCATTTCTGCCAACTTTCTTTTCTAAGTTCTTCATTTTTAGGAAATTTTCCATATTTCTTGATTACAGCCAAAAATCCCTTTTTGCCAGAAGATTTTGCATGCTCGTATCTTTCTATAATTTTTATTCTTTTTGGGCGAATAATTTTACTTAGAAATAAAAGCTTTTGAAACGCATACAGAGATAATGTAGTTTTTGCATTTTTCCAGTCTGATATTTGTCTTGTGCTTACTTTACTTATTGAGGATAATTCTTTTGTGCCAGCTTGAATTTTTTCTTGGACTAATTCTAAGAATTTCTTTTGTTCATTTTTATTTAAAAATTTTACTCTCTTATTTGTATACGACTTAGGCATACCTCTAGTATACTATTTTCTTATTTTTTATGCTACCATGTGCGTATGAAATTTCTAGGCATTGATTATGGCACAAAGAGAATCGGGTTTGCGGTTTCGGACGCAAACGGAGTTTTGGCTTTCCCGAAAGAAGTGGTGAAAAATAACGGGGAACTTTTCCCTAAAATCGCGGAGATAATAAAAACCGAAGAGGTTTCCGAAATTGTAGTGGGGGAGTCGCTTGATTTTGCCGGACTGCCGAATCTGCTCCAGAAGGAAATAGATTTTTTTGTTGACAAGTTGAAGAAGAAATTCGCTCTGCCTGTGCTTTTAGAAAAAGAATTTTTGACTTCGGTGGAAGCCCGCCGATACGAAGATGAAGGAGAAACGGACGCCAAGGCCGCCGCGCTCATATTGCAGAGGTATTTGGATAAAAGGAATACAAAACATGATATACTTATAAAAGCATGAAACCCTATAAAGATTTCCAAGATCGATTCAAGCTTTTAGTCAATAAAGACAGGCATTTGATTGTAAATACTTTATCTAACATATTTACAATGCGATTAATTGGCAATAAAACCCATGGTGATTTGGCAGAAATAGGCATAGCTGAATTTATCAATCAGTTTATGTATGATTTTAAAAGTGTTCATGTCGGCAAAGACCTTTTTCGGGCGAAAGAACACGAAGAAGACATTTTAATTATTAATAAAATTACAAAATCAGAATTTCCAGTTAGTCTAAAAGCGTACGGAGATGGTCCATTACAGCTTTCGACAGATAGTGATCAAAAAATGTTTCCCTACCTTGAAAAGCAGGGAAGAGATATTACAGATAGAAAGAGAATATCGGAGATATTTGCATCCGAAGCATTTTCTGAATTTAATAATATAAATGTAATGCCTCTGATTTACAACGAAAAACAAAAACAATGCAATATCATGATTTTTGATCATGAAAAAGCGCGCAGGGAAACAGCTAGAATTTTGTATATCGGTAAAGGTAAAAGTCTAAAGGGTAAAAGTAAGGGCAAGTTGCGGGAACATCCTATTTTTATGTTTTTAGATGGAAAAAATAATTATATTTGCGAAGTCCGTTATGGCGGCGCATCAGCTAATGCCCTTCAAAGAGGTCTTTGGACGCAAACAAAAAATGCCACGGCATATTTTGATAGTCTCACGAATGGATGGATTGATTATTCTCATAATCACACTTTAGTAAAGTTATTTAGTCTTGCGTTGAATAGCACAGAGAAGGGTCATCAAGAAGCAAATGAAATTTTACAAAAAGATATTGATAATTTAAAGAAGATATAAATATGTCAAAAACTTTATTTGGTGAGAAAGATTTTTCTCACATCAAGACTCAAGGAATTAAATACGCTGGCTCAAAACTCAAAATAATTCCATATATTTTGGAAATTATAAAAGATTTGGAAATTAAAACTGTTTTAGACGGCTTCAGCGGTTCAACTCGCGTAAGTCAAGCTTTTGCTCAAGCGGGGTACGATGTTACATCGAGCGATATAGCGCAATGGTCTGAAATATGCGCAAAATGTTTTTTGTTACACAAAAAAGACAAAGAATACTATCAAGAAATACTTAATCAGCTTAATTCTTTAAAAGGATATAATGGCTGGTTTACGGCTCACTATGGAGGAGATGAAAATATGAAAGTAAAAATGCCGTTTCAGAAAAAAAATACTAGAAAATTAGACGCAATAAGAGATAAGATAGAAGAATTAAATTTAAATGATATAGATAAAGCTGTTATTTTAACAAGCTTATTGTTCGCTTTAGACACAGTTGACAGCACTTTAGGTCATTTTTCTTCTTATCTTTCTAGTTGGTCTGATCGGTCATACAAAGATTTAGTATTAAAACTTCCAAATTTACAGAAAACCAAGGGTAACCATAAAGTTATGAGAGGAGATATTTTTGAGGTTGTAAAAAATAATAGTTTTGATCTCGCGTATTTTGATCCGCCTTATGGTTCTAACAATGAAAAAATGCCGCCAAGCAGGATTAGATATAATTCTTATTATCATATTTGGACGACTGTCATCAAGCATGACAAACCATCCCTTTTTGGCAGGGTAAACAGACGAGAAGATTCACGAGACACAATTTCTGCTTCAGTATTTGAAGAATTTCGAAAAAATGATAATGGTTCCTTTATCGCTATGGAAGCGATCAGAACGCTTATTCAAAACACTAAGGCAAGATATATTTTACTTTCATATAGTTCCGGCGGGCGGGCGACAAAAGCGGAACTCACAAAAATTCTTAACGAATCCGGTAAATTATTGAAAGTTGTAGAAATAGATTACAAAAAGAATATCATGAGCAGTATGCGATGGACAAATGAATGGATAAATTCAGATGGCGCGCATAAAGAATACTTATTTTTGATGGAAAAAACACAAATTATCAAACATTCTCCGTATTTAAATAAAATTCTCTCAAGGAATATTCCTGTTAATTCGTAGCGTAAAGAGCAAATAAAGGGTATAATATTAATATGTCCGGCAATTCATTCAGTCGATTTTTCAATAGGTTTTTTCCGGTACCCGCTTTTTGGGCGATGCCCTCTTTCGGTTTGGATATTTCGGATGAATCATTGAAATTTATCCAGCTTATTAATACCAAGCGCGGTATCAGGGTCGGCAAATATGGAGAGCGCTCAATACCGCCGGGAGTCATTGAATCAGGCAAGATAAAAAATCTGAAGAAGGTGGAAGAAATTTTGCTTGCGCTGAAAAAGGAAGAAGGAATAAAGTCCGTGCGCGTGTCCCTGCCGGAAGAGCAAGTTTATCTTTATAAGCTCCGGCTGGAAAAACTGGGGCTGGAACATATTCGGGAGAGCATTGAACTTACTTTGGAAGAGCATATACCCATCCGAGCATCTGATGCGATATTTGATTATGAACTGCTTGCGGAAGATAAGCAGAGTTTGGAAATTCAGGTTGCGGCTATACCTAAAAATGTGATTGAAAGCTATCTTGCCATCTTTCAGGATGCGCAAATAAAGGTGCAGTCTTTTGAACTTGAAGCGCAGGCGATAGCGAGAGCGGTCGTGAAAAAGGGCGATTTGGAAACTTATATGATTGTGGATTTTGGGGAAAAACGCACGGGTATTTTCATCATGTCCCGCGGCGTTGTGATGTTCACTTCCACATTGGATGTGGGTGGGGTGACGCTTAATGATACGATTGCGAAGAGTTTCAAAATAAGTTTCGGGGAAGCGGAAAAAATGAAAAAAAAGTACGGCCTTTTACGTAATACCCCCAACAAAGAACTTTTTCCTGTGCTCCTAAACAGCGTTTCTATTTTGCGCGACGATATTGTCAAGCATTTTCTATATTGGCATACGCACAAGGACGAAGAGGGCAAGAATAACCCTACGATTAAAAAAATAATACTTTGCGGCGGGGATTCAAATTTAATAGGGCTCCCCGATTATCTTTCCGTCAGTATGAAAAACCCGGTGGAGATGGCGGATGTTTGGGTTAATATTATAGATACAAAAAGTTATATCCCGAGTATAGACTTCAAGCAGGCGCTTTCGTTTTCAGCCGCTTTGGGGCTTGCTCTGCGAGATTTCAGCGATAATTAAATACTATCAGAATGATTAATTTAATTCCAAAAGAGGAAAAGAGAAAAATAGCCAGGAGTTTTTTCTACAGGCTCGCCGTAGTTTTTCTGTTTTCTTTTTCTTTTCCTGTTTTCATCGGTATCGGAATTATGGCGCCTTCTTATGTTTTAACCCGGGTTAAAACAAACTTGGTGGATAAAAAATTGGAAGCGCAAAGGTCCGAACCTGTTCCTTTGATTGACCAGGAAACCTTGGCAGTTATTAAAGACCTAAAAAATAAAATTAGTCTAGTTGAAAACGCTGAAGCCGACAAATTTACTGTTTCTCAAAAGGTGATCAACGCCATTCTTCGGAAAAAGATGCCCGCTATTAAAATTACGGACATTGCCTACGAAAGCCGCTCGCCGGACGAACTGGCGCAAGCCCGGAAAGTGAGCATTGAGGGGACAGCCCCTTCCCGATCCGCCCTGCTTTCGTTTCGCCGGGCGCTGGAAGATGATGCCAATTTTCAAAGCGTTGATTTGCCGATTTCCAACTTTATCAAAGGGTCCAATATCCAATTTTATTTAAGTTTAGTTCCCCGGCCAGCTGATGCGGCTGGGCGGGTTCCACAATAACGCATATGCAAAATAACTTTCCCAAAATTCCACTTTTCTTTTCCCTCACATTGTTTTTACTGTCCTTGCTTGCCTTTTTCTTTTTTTTCAGAGAAATAAACAATAATAACGAAGAATCTCGGTTGAGAGAAAAAGAATGGCAGACTGAAGCGAACAGAAGAAATGAAATCAAGACCTTGAATGATTCAGTCAAGATGATAGAGGAGGAAAAAATCCGACTGGAAACGCATTTTGCAAAAAGTTCCGACATTGTTCCCTTTTTGGATACAATAGAAGGATTGGCGCCCAAGGTGAGCGTCGAAACGGAGGTTTCCGCTGTTGATGTCGCGGAAGACCATAGTGGACTTTTAATCGGAATGAAAGCGTCGGGAACTTTCAGCGGCCTTTATAAATTTTTGACATTACTGGAAAATTCGCCGTATGAGCTTAAATTTATTGGCATGGATATTAACAAAGAAACCGCTTCAAAGTGGAACGCGGTTTTCCAGATAAAACTTTTGAGCTTTATTGAATAGGAATAAAAACCATGAAAATTTCTTTAAAAAGAGAAAGAAAATTCAAAAAAGAGGAAGAGAGCTGGTGGCTCAATATGGATATTTATTGGAAATTAGCCGTTCTGCTTATGTTTCTGGGAACTGTTTTGGCGTTCTTTTTTGGCTACCGCCTTTTTATCGAAATAAACAAAGAGCTTGTTGTATTTTCCAACGACGCAAACAGCCAAATCGAAACGGTGAAAAAAGAAACGATTGAAAAAACGCTCCAATACTTTACCGAACGGGAGAAAAAATCAAAAGAAATCTTGAATTCTCCTTCTCCCCTCATTGACCCTTCGCTGTAAAAATTTGTGCCCCCGGTAAGAATCGAACTTACATCAGCGGCTTAGAAGTCCGCGGTTCTATCCATTGAACTACGAGGGCTGGTGCGGGGTGAGGGACTCGGACCCCCGACCTTTCGAGTGTAAATCGATTGCTCTACCAACTGAGCTAACCCCGCAATATATTTTATTGTACAGGAAAAACATATTTATTTCAAGGGGAATTAACTATTAGTGAGACATTGTGTGATAATGTTGCAGAAAGCATTTAATCCGTGACGATGAACGGGTCTTTTTAGTGAAATATTATTCTAATAACATTGATAAAAGAATTCCAAAATTCTTCCACGGCGGATGCCAGAGACATTTCCATCTCGCTCTCTATGGCGGAGGCGGAAAGCGATTTTGCCGGCACATCGGAAGTTTTTTCCTTGGTCGGAAATTTTTCAGGCGTTTCCGGCTGAACCTTTTTCTTTTTTTCCGGAGCAGGTTCTTTTTTTATAATTTTCTCCGCTTTTTCAATTTTTTCGACAATCGCAATTTCTATTGCCGGTTTTATTTCTGATTCCGATTTGTTTTCAACCTCACTTTCTTGCAACAAAGTATCTATGCCGTTTTGTTTTTGCACAGGACGCATAATTTTACTCCAGGGCTTCTTTAATACTGCCGGGATGGCGTAACTTGTCGCCCAAATTCTGCTTTGTAGGGGTTCCGATGTGGGAATTACGGCGCCGTCATTCGCATTCGTCTGCTGTATGCCAAAATAGTTGTCAATGCTGTTGCCGCCTTTTACCCACGACGCGCCGAGCGCGCTCATTGCTTGAGCCGCCCAGCTCGTGGAAAAAACGGAACCGAACCCCCCGTTGTTTTCTTGAGAGTTTTTTAGATATTTCTCTGCTTGCAGAAGGGAATTTGGAATATCCGCCATTGATTTAAACGGCGCGAGCGCTTGCACAGTTGCGGAAGTCATATCTATGCTGTCTTCCCAGGAACCGTTTTCTTTCTGTTTGGATATTATAAAAGATATATCTTTGGCGATCATTTCATCGCTTTCCGTATAACCGGCGCTCGCAAGGGGAATCAGAGCGAAAATATCGTCGTTTGTAAAATTGATGTCGCCAAACTGCGCGCCATCAAATGATTTTATAATCGGAGCGATATAATCTGCGCCGTTAAATGCATACGGGTTCTCTCCAAGGGCAAGCAAGGCCATCACGCGGCGTTCGTTGTCGGTCAGAAGAAAACTTATTTCGTTTTTTGTCTTCATAAACTCTATAAATTTTTCCCTTATTACATCTTGAATTCCGTCGGCGGCGAATGCGATTGCCGCCCAATCCGTATACATTTCGCCGTTGTCAAACGAACCGTCAGGGTTTTGCGTATCCATAAGGTAATTTATCGCATTTGTGACGCTGAAAACCGGTGGCGGGGGAGTGCCCTCCCCGCCGGTATTTTGCGGAGCGGCTGGTGTGGGTTCTGTCACTATCACCTGATACGAGGGGAAATAATAATCTTCGGAAATCCCGACAGAATATGTTCCCGTGTTCTGAAGGGCAAAAGATGCGATTCCGTTTGTGTCAACGGTTTGTGTATGGACCACAATCGGGCTCCATGCATCATCCGGGTTGGGAGTTGTAACGCCAAGAGTGACTCCGTCAAGCGCGTTCCACGAGTTACTGAGATAATTATATTTTTGCGCGGTTGCGGTAAATGATTCGCCGGGAGCAATTGATGCTTTGTCCAGCAAGACCTGATGCGCGTAGCCGAAATAAAGGCCGATGGTTTCTCCTCCGGAGAGGGCTGTGGCATCCATGCCGGAAAATGGGGTGATGTCATTTACCACATATTGCCAGTTGTCGCAAAGCGCGCTTGCGCTTGCCGGTATGATGCATTTAAGATACAGCGACCCGAAAGAGCTGTAATATTGCAAGTCTGAAATGGAAAAAGCGTCGCTTTCCCGGTCTATCGCATATAAGAGCCCGAGAACACTTTGTGAGTTTATAGAATGCGTTTCACCCGCATTGTCTGTTATATCCACCGTCCCCGCCGCCGGCAGTCCCACGGAGCCTTGAAAAATAACCGTATTGCCGTTTCTGATAAGAATAGTTTCTTGCGGCGCGGATTCGGGTTCGGGCGGAGGAGGGATAATCTCGTCCGCATGAGTCGCCGTAATCGGACCCAAAGCCAGGATTATTAATAAGATTAACTTTGATAATGATGA
Source organism: Patescibacteria group bacterium (assembly GCA_038055775.1). GTDB lineage: Bacteria > Patescibacteriota > Minisyncoccia > Phycocordibacterales > UBA9973 > UBA9973. The sequence goes on from JBBUHH010000026.1 coordinate 8,318, forward strand.
TTTCATAAAATTCATTTTAATTTCCACTCAATGACATCGCCATTTTTAGGAAGATAAGAAGAAACACCGACTGATGCCTCTTTATTGTTAATGTAATAAATCAGATATTTACCGTTTCCGCTCCGAAGCGGGCCTATTTCAATCACAAAAAATCCGAGGAGCGGGTATTCATATCCGGAAAAAGATATGATGTTTTGAGTTTTTGCTTTTTGTAGTACAGCAAATAGCGTATCTCCGGCATCAAAATCTATTTTTACGGGAGGACTTTCGGCAATCAGAGAAATGCGCGCGGGACTGATAGTTTCTTGCCCGCTTCGGCGAAACGGCGCCGATTCTTCTTTAGCGTAAAAAATGACGATGAGCGCCGCGATGATTGCGATTATGGCAAATAATTCTATAGACGATTTTTTTGATATTTTTTTCATAAATAAAAAAACTCCTTCCGAGGGAGTTGTTTGAAACGCAAAAGCGTTTCCAATTCCTGCTCGGGACTTACTTCATAATTGGTATTCGGACTTATCCGATTGTCATCGGACTTACCGTAGCGGCACTGTGGAGGATTTTCACCTCGCTTCCCCAAATATGAAACTATTTAATTATTCAGCACTCCTACATCATACACCCGCCAAGAAAAGTCGCAAATGTGGATAACTCTTTGCGTTTTTATTTATAACATGGAGCCTCTTCCGTGATGCCGGCTTTGTGGTTGAAACTGCGGGCAAAGGCATACAGAACACTCGAAAGACGGTTGAGATAAGCCAAAGTATGTTTTCCAATTTTTATTTTACCTTCATCAACAACCCCGATCACTCGTCTTTCGGTGCGGCGGGCAATGGTGCGGGCGATGTCAGACAATGCGGCAAGTTCCACTCCGCCCGAGACAAAAAAAGTTTTAATTGGCGGCAATGTCTTTTCTATACTATCAATAATTTCTTCCAACCATAAAACCTTACTCGGTTCGATGGTTTTTGGAGCTCCGGCCAGTTCCGCTTGGATGATAAAAAGATCTTGTTGGATGCGACCGATTGTTTCGGAAACTGAAACCTCCGCTTTTATTTTTATCAGTCCGAGAAAAGAATTAATTTCATCGAGTGATCCCAGCGCTTCGGCTATACTCGAACTTTTAGACACTCGTTGGTCACAACTAAAAGTTTTTGTTGTTCCACTATCTCCTTTTCGGGTGTATAACATAGAATTCAAGATCAAACCTCACAAAGTCCCGCGACGCAGGCAAATTCTTTTGCGCCGGTTGTATTATCTGTCGCCTCATATTGAGAAAGTTTGGAAAAATCAATCTTTCCTATCGCTTTTACCCGTTTTTCATATTCTTCTTTTGTGATTGCTTCATAGGGAGCCAATTGATAAACATGCTCCGAGCGCGGAAGAAAAGAAAGTCCGCCAACCCAATCCCAATTTTCATAAACAAAATTACCAACAGAGAGCCATTCATCCGGACCGACATAAATAGTTGCCGAGGGATTGTGCTCCACAAAATGTTCTTTAAGTCTTTTCCACTCCTTCATTAAATCCAAAGCCGAGACTTCTTCTTTGAAGATCGCTCTCTCGGGCGCTTTGACTGGAAATTCCAAAACGAAAGTTGTGGCGGTGGTTTCCGACTGCCCGACTTCCGGCAGAGTCGGCACGCCCTGATCTCGCGCCATTTTTAGCAATGTATCAGTATGAGAAATGCGTACTCGGCGGATAAAGTACGGAGCAAACCAAGGATGCATTCCAGATCCGACTCCCAAAAGCTGACCAGAATTACCATGAGGCTTGACGCAGGTGATAGCGGTGGAAGGGTTAATGCCAAAACGCTTGGCATATTCTTTGTTTGTCTCAATAGAGTCTTTTTTCAGAGTAGAGAGGATCTTATTATCTCTGATAATTGGATTGTCATAATAGCCCGTCAAGGAAACACCGAGCAACCTCTCTTCCTCGCAATTCTCTTTCCATTTTTTAGACAGATATCCAAAGTTGGTCAAGGTGGACTGATATGTTCCGAGCAAAGTGGCAAGTTCCATTTTCTTTTTCAAAGTTTCTACCGTGTCATGTGGGCGGATAACAATGCTTGTGAGATTGCAGAATTGTTTAGAGCGCAAATAAATTTCCCCGCAAGGATTTAATCCGATTTGCCTTTCATCTTTGATAGCCGCCCACCTGCGTGCCGGCAATTGTTTTTCCAACCCACCTCGATTAAAGATTCCGCGCTCGCCGGACTTGGATTTTACTAGGGCGGTCCATTCATCCAAAAATTCTTCGGCGGTTGGTTTGGCGTTGTAAACTGCTGAATTATTCGCTAAACTGCGCTGTTCTTCAGTTAGATAAAACTGCCCTTTTTTTGCGTCGCGCATCTCCGTGTCTTCCAGTTCGGAGAGGGAAATGAGAGCGCTACGGCGCACCCCTCCCGCTACCACAATCATTCCTATTTTGCAGATGATGTCGTGCATATCAATATTGGAAAGACGACGACCTTGTTTGGCCAAAATTTTTCGTCGAACAAATTCCATCAATTCCATTAAGGGCTGCGGTCCGGATGCTTTGCCGCCGGCAGTTTCCAAACGCGATCCAGCTGGTCTAATCATAGAATAATCAAATTTTATATCTCTGCCGTCAAACCAAGTCTTCAAACCCAAAACAAAAGCATCGGCCCAGCCTTCTTTGCTGTCATGAACGATATGAATGACTGGTTTTTCTTTTGCCTGCTTTTTAATTTGCGGGAATTGCTGGACATTTTCCCATTCAACCGCAAAACCAAGTCCCGCGCCGCACATTGAAACATACATGATTTCTCCCAAGTCTTGTAGGCAAGTCGGAGCAATATAGGAACAATTGTAAGCCCATACATTGGATTGCCGGCAAGCCTTGCCCGCGGACCAAAGAAGTCTCATAGATGGGCAAATATCCTGATTAAGGATTGCCTCCCCTACTTCCTTATATTCTTTGACTGAAAGCTTATCACCCATGTTTTCTTTCATATAATCCATATACCGATTGACGGTTTCAACCCAAGTTTCACGGCGTCCTAATTCCGGAATCCAGCGGGAATAAAACTGGTAGAAAATGTATTCCGCGTAGGAACTGGAGAAATATCTGCTGGATTCCTCTACTGCTTTTCGTATTGCCTCTGGCACGGGGCCGAAAGCTTTCCTTAATTCTGAACGCCTGTTGCGATAGAGAATATATTTCTTGGCCGTATCCGTAAAACCATTTTTCATCAGTTCCTTTTCCACCAAATCCTGAACCATTTCAACTGTCGGCAAAAATTTTGCCCCTTCCCGCCTGCTTACCAATTCAGATCTCAAATTCAAGAGAGTTCTGAAAACATAATTAGCCACCAAGCGAGATTCTGGTTCGCCTCCTTCTCCCGTAACCTCAAAAGCTTTGAAAATGGCTCGAGCCACAATATCCAAATCAAAAGGAACGACTTCACCGCTTCTTTTTCTGATTAATTTTATTTTCGCCAGTTCGCTTTTTAAAATTTTTCCTTTTTTCTTCATGGGATTTGGATTGTTTTAGGATAAAGCACATTGATAAGGGGGAAATTTTCCGATTTTTTATTTTTTATCAATAGGTTATAGATTGCGGGGCTTAAGAAGAGGGCGAAGGAAACATTACCAAGGAGATGCAGGAGGGTAAAGGGTATCTGCCCGAGAAGCGCTCCTGAAAATGATTGGTGAAAAATGAGCGGTCCGACTGAAAGACCGGTCACGGCATCAAAAAAAAGCGTTCCCATAATGGCAAATTTTGCATAATTCCACGCGCTATTCTTTTTATTTTTAAAATAAACCGTAGCAAAGAGTCCCAAGAGTCCGTAGGCGCTTGATGTTATCAGAGTCCATGCTCCAATTTGCCATGTCACAATGTCGTAGAGCATGATGCTTAAAAATCCGAACAAAAAACCCGCCGTCTTTCCGTACGCTTTAGAAAAAGGCATTTGGGTCGCGAGAATTGGTTCAACATTCGGCGCGCGAAAGGGAATAAGCCGCGCCAAGAGGCAGACGACAAGCCCGGCAATGTATTTGAACCAGTTTTTTTTATAAATTTCCATTAGGATTATGGTTGCATAGTTTCGCAACTGCTAAATCATTATACACAAGATTTTTTATCTCGCGCCATGTGGATAACAATTTACGAGACACTCCGCTCACAGAGTCAACCCCCTCAAAAATCGTGATATACTGACATTGCTCAAAAGCAATGAAAATAAAAGTTTTATACGAAGACAAAGACATTTTAGCCGTAGACAAACCTTCTGGCTTATTAGTACACCCGGACCAAAGGGGGAAGGAAGAGACTATTCTGGAAATATTCCTCAAAAAATATCCTAAATTAGAAATAGTACACCGACTGGATCGGGACACATCAGGTGTGATACTTTTAGCGAAAAATAAAAAAGCCCATAAGTTTTTGAAAAGCCAGTTTGCAAACAGGGAAGTAAAAAAAATATACCACGCCATAGTATCGGGTGAAATCAAGAAAGATCATGAGATTATCAACAAGCCGATCGGGCGAAGTCCGAGAGATTTTAGAAGATGGCTAGCGGGCAGGGGAGCAAGGGGAGAATTGAGAGAGGCGATTACGGAATATAAAGTTTTGAAAAGATTCACCTCACCCCAGCCCTCTCCTTATAAAGGAGAGGGGGCTAAATTTACATATTTAGAAGTAAAACCAAAAACCGGCAGAACGCATCAAATCAGGGTTCACATGAAGTACATAAATCATCCCGTTGTCTGCGATTCTCTATACAATCCGGACGCTCCTTGCCCCAAGGGAATTACCCGTCTGGCGCTTCATGCGAAATCCATAGAGTTCAAAAATTTAAAAGACAAAATAATAAAAGTAGAATCGCCTTTACCGGTTTCCTTCAAGAAAGTGGTAAAATAAAATTATGGAAGCTCAAACTATATCTTGCCAAAACTGCAAAAAAGACTTCACCATAGAGCAAGAAGACTTTAATTTCTACGAAAAAATAAAAGTCCCGCCGCCGACTTTCTGCCCGCTCTGCCGCATGAAAAGGCGTTTTGTTTTTAGGAATGAGAGAATGCTCTATAAAAGACGCAGCGATTTTTCGGGCGAAGAAATTTTTACTGCATTTTCTCCGGAATCCGGCATAAAAATTTTTGAAAAGGATATTTGGCTTTCCGACAAATGGGACCCGATGGATTATGGGGCGGATTATGATTTTTCTAAGCCATTCTTCACCCAATTTTTTGAATTGTTGAAAAAAGTGCCGCTGAAAAATTTAAATGTGCAGAACGGAGTAGGCAGTCCCTTTGTAAACAATGTCACCGACCCCAAGAACAGCTATCTGGTTTTCAATGCCAGCAATCCGGAAGACTGCATGTACGGGCACGCCATAAATTTCTGCAAATGGTGCGTGGATGTTTCTCATGTTTCCAAATGCGAAAATTGTTACGAAGGATTTTGGCTTACGCAATGCTCTACCTCCTCTTTTTGTTCCCAATGCGAAAATTCTTTCAACATGATTTTTTCTAAAAATTGTTTCGGTTGTCAGGATTGTTTCGGTTGTGTCAATTTGCATAAAAAATCTTATTGCATATTCAATAAACAGTATACAAAAGATGAATATATTCAAAAAATAAAAGATTTCAATCTTGGCTCCTACACAAATCTGCAAAAAACAAAAAAAGAGGTTTTTGATTTTTGGATGAAATTTCCGAACAAATTTTTGCAGGGGACGCAGAATACCAATGTGAGCGGAAATTACATTGATCACTCTAAAGATATTAAAAATTCCTTCTTGATTCGCGAAAGCCAAAATCTGCATTATTGCCAGTATGTGCAGGAGCTTCCGGGGAGCAAAGACTGCTTCGATTATTCAGTTTGGGGAGACAACAACCAGCTCGTTTACGAGTGCCATTCTTGCGGAATTGGGACACAAAATATAAAGTTCTGCGTTTTGTGCCAAGAGAATGTGCATGACTTAGAGTATTCTGTCTTTTGTCTGGGCGGGTCAGAAAATCTTTTTGGCTGTATTGGTCTTCGCAAAAAATCTTATTGCGTTTTAAATAAACAGTATTCAAAGGAAGAATACAAAATTCTTGTTGAAAAAATAAAAAAACAAATGAGCGAAATGCCTTATGTAGACAAGAAAGGCAGGGTTTACAAATACGGAGAATTTTTCCCTGCCGAACTTTCTCCGCATGGATATAACGA
>JBBUHH010000027.1:0-16982 GCA_038055775.1 Patescibacteria group bacterium
GTCACACCTTTGTTTGCTGGACATGCTCTAGCCGTGGGAACAGGCGGAGTCTATCTCGGTGCGGCAGAACCTATAGTCAGGTTTGATGAGCAAGATCAAGGAGCCGATGAACGGGTGTGGGATTTTTTCCCAGAAAACAAGGTGTTCAAACTGAGAACCCTGAATAACGCTGGTTCAGTTGGAGTAAATGCGCTGGAGGTTCTCAGGGGAACTGGCACAGCGATTACCAGTGTGAGTTTCCCGAACGGCAACGTCGGCATCGGGACGACGGGGCCTGAGGCAAAATTAGATCTTTCTGGCGGGAGTATGTTGCTTGATAATAATCAAATAATTGGTTGGGAAAAAAGTGACGGGACCAATAATGATTGGCAATTGTATGCAGACACCTCGAATAATTTCCAGATTTTAGGTAATGCTGGAACGGCAAGAGTGTCCATATTAAGCACCGGCAACGTCGGCATCGGGACGACGAGTCCTCTCCTGAAGTTGGATGTGGCAGGCTCCACTAGAACCACCGGTGCGGCTACTTCCGTCCTAACGGGCACCATTGATCCGGCGGCTTCTACCACGGTGACGGGGGTAAGCACTCTCTTTACCACCGAATTGGTAGTTGGGGACAGAATTACGGTCACGGGAGAAACGAGAACGGTTACGGCGATTGCCACCAATACCAGTTTGACGGTAGATACCGCTTTCACCGACAACGCCAACGACACCACTCCGGACAAGCTGGCCGCTATCTTTGTAACGCGACTATCCAGTAATGCTCTCGGTATGGTTCAGAATGACCTCGGCAACGTCGGCATCGGGACGACGGGACCGACCCATAATTTGACAATTGGGAACGGCGCGACCTCTGCCGGCTTCCTTGCAATCAACGAAGATACAGATAATGGAACAAATAATACCACTTTTACAGTCCCAGCACTTGCCGCTGATGTTGATTATACTTTACCGCCTGATGATGGAGATGCTGGACAACAACTTCAGACAGATGGGGCAGGAGTGCTAACTTGGGCGGCAGCCGGATCATTGCGAAGTATGAAGGACATCGTCGGAACCGTTACTGACCCGAATGAAGCTTTGACTCAGATTCTTAATACACAGATATATAAATTCCATTACAAACCCGGCAAAGGTACGGGTGACAGCGCAACTACCTATGTCGGTGTGATGGCGGATGAAGCTCCTTGGGCGATGCATTTTAATGGAACCATTGTGAACCCAGTAAATTCTCTGGGCTTCATGGTTTTGGGCATGCAAGCGACAAATCAAAAAATAGATGGGTTGAATCTCAATCTCGAAGGCATCGCTGGCACCGTCACTCCCCTCGCTGGAAGCGCGAACGAATCTTTTGTGACGGCTTTTTGGAACAATTCGTTCGGCAAGGTCGGCGGATGGCTGGGAAATGCGGCAAACGGCATCGCAAGCATATTTGTAGACACCTTGCATGTCACAAACCAACTCTGCATAGGCAACACTTGTATAAATGAAACTCAACTGCAGGGGCTTTTGCAGAATGCGGGGGTCCCGGTGCCTGAAGTTGCCTCTGCGCCTGCGGCACCAGACCCGACTCCCTCTTCCGGAGGTTCGTCATCTAGTGGCTCAGAATCTTCGAGCGGTGGCGACGGAAGCGCGCCAGAAACTCCGCCAGTCGACTCGACACCTCCAGTAGACAGTACGCCACCGACTGACTCAACCCCTCCAGCAGAGGAAACTCCTGTAGCAGAAACTCCTGCACCTGAAGCTGCCGCCGAGCCACAGCCCGAGCCAACTCCCCCGCCTACTGAAGAAGCGGGGCAAGCAGAACCTCCAGCTGAAACACCTGCGCCTGAAGCTCCTGCTCCCGAAACTCCATAAAATACCCCAATTTTTGAACACCACAAAATTTGTATCCATGTCAAATTTTGTGGTGTAATTTTTCCCTGTTTTGTATCACATCTGGGCATCCACACTCCCCTTTTGCCACACACCTGTGATATTTTATCACGAGGTTTCCGTGATATTGTCCGTGATACATAATTCTTGTTTCTTCGCAGTCCTTATGATATATTATAGACATGAATACAGATGCAAAACAATTTATCATATTTCCCAAACTAAAACCCGCTAACAAAAGTACCTTTTTTGAACGCGCCAAAAAACATATTTTCAAGAAAAAAGGCATGAGTAAAAACCTTTCCAAAAATATAGATAAAATCATATATGGAATCCGATAGATTTATTGTTGATAGCAGTATACTCGTGTCATTTTATCACCAAGAGGATGTGAATCATCCCGAAGCGCTACGAATCATGTCCGGACTTGAACAAAAATTTTTAGTCATCCATCCTTATGTGATACAAGAAGTAATTACCGTGTTGACTTATAAAGCCGGAAATAAAATTGCAGCGGAGTTTATTAGTGATATCTTTGAAAATGCCCCGGATATTTTAATTCCCGCGCTGAATGTGCAAAATGATGCGGAATTTTTCAAGATACTTAATAAAAAGATATCTTTAACTGATGCAACACTAGTAAATTTATCCAAAACTCTTCATCTTCCTGTGGTCACCTTTGATAAGCAAATAATTTCTTTAATTAAAAATTAGGCATAATGCCCAAAAAAGTATACCCAGTATTAGGTCGTCCCGGTCCCGAAGTTGCCGGAGCATTCAATCCTGACACGGTCCCGACTATACGCGTCGAGCAGAATGTAAAAATGGCCTGCCCGTTTTGCCAAAGCGCGGACTTTGTCCGCCGTGGCACCCGTAAAAAGAAACACGAAGTGGCACAGTTGTATAAATGCGGAAATCCTGAATGCAAAAAAACTTTTACCGATAGCGCGGTCAAGGGGCGGCGGTATCCGATGAAAGTCATCATAGACGCCATCAGCTATTACAATCTAGGCTTCACCCGCGAAAAAGTCTGCGGCATCGTCAGCCAACTCCATTATTGATGCAGGATTATAAAAACAGAAATTTTTATCCGCTCAAAGAATATCTGGACGCTGTGTCCACCGAAACCCCGCACCAGCTTTTCAATGCCGGCGAGCGCATCTCCGATGTGCGCAGTATGTTCAGCACCGCGGAGATGATTGTAACCTCAAAAACAAATTACGCCAATCGGCTGGCCGAGTTTGCCTTAAAAGGCGTATCTAAAAACAAAGACCGGCTGTAATCGCATGTCCGTCTACCTCGACCATATCAAAGGGCTGTACGGAGACAAAGTGAAAGTGGATTTGATAGATGATTTGATCAATCGCTATGTACTGGTTCGCAGTAAGATTTTCCGTCTAGAAATGTCCTGGAAAAAATTTCTGGCGGAAGATAAAAAGAACCCTAGATAGCGCCTCAGGCGCTATCTGCTAGTGACCGCTTTTCTTCGCCGCAATTACTAAGAGTATCATTGCGATAAGTAACAGCGCGCCAAGTATGTACATATTTGTCATAAAATCATTCATGGGTTAAATTATTAATATTTCCAAAATCTTTACTTATTTCACCTAATGCTTTTAGATTTAAAAGTGAATTAAACATGTAAGAACAGTATAGCATATTTTTCTAAAATGCATCCACCCCGCTCCGATATAAATCGGAGCACCCCTCAAAGGAGGGGAATAATTCTTGCGCGATCGAGCGGACTTGAACCGCCAACCTCTTCCGTGACAGGGAAGCGCTCTAACCAGTTGAGCTACGACCGCAAATTTATAGGCTTTTCTAGCCCATTTCATTATACATAAAATCACATAATTTCAAAGAAACTTATTTTTTTGTGTCGACGCCAAGAGTTGCACTTGGGACCTGGCGCTTATGAAACGCCCGCTCTAACTACCTGAGCTACGTCGACAATATAAGGAATATAACAGAAAATTTGCAAAAATTCAATTTTTACTGTAAAATACACTCAGCGGGATTGAGAAGCGGCATCTCGAAAGGCTCATAACCTTTAGACGACGGTTCGACTCCGTCTCCCGCAACCCTTCGTCACTTCGTTCCTCAGGGTCTACGACCCGAATAAATGGAACGAAGGTCCCGAACACATGTGAGGGAATTTTTTTGTCAAAAAAATAAAATTGTTTTCTTGATTATATATACCCATACTCCCTAAATATCGTTTCGTAGATAGCGATGATTCTTTTGGCTTCATGCTGGGAAAGTTCAAAAGTCGCTCCCTCATGGGCTATCCTGTTTCTGATAGTATGCACTTCCCAAGCCAAGGTCAAACTGCGAAATTTATCTTGTGTAGCAGATTTTAGTTTATCTCCCAAAGTCTCTCCCTTGAATCCAAGAGTCTTCATCAGGTCTTCAAGTATAGAGTCAGCCTCAATAACCGCTAGTTTCCAGTCGCTTTGATGTTGGGAAAAAAGATGGCTTAAAGTTTTAATCCAGCGAGAATTTTTGGAAACTGCTTCATTTTCCTGAAATTTTTTTTCTTTTTCCTCTTGATAATGCGCGAATTCGGCGATTTCGTGCTTTAAATGTCTGTGCTCCTTTATCCTAATTTCTATCAGACGAATGGAAGCATAAGATATTATCATAATAAAAAATAAAGCGAAAATAGAAAGAATAGTATGGTAGACGGAAACTATTTGGCTGTCAATGCCGCCGATATAGTTAATGGCGTTCTGGACAAACGCGACGGCTTGATTGAATAAATAGTCGGGATTCAGCCAATTGGAATTAAGAAAAGAATCTCCCATAGTCTATATTATATCACAAAATATATCTAAAACATGCCCAGATAGAGCCTTAGACTCTAGATAGAGTCTAAGGCTCTATCTGGATTCCTTCAAATTTCTTCCCGATTTCAAAAAGACTCTTCTCTCCCCCATGCGGAGCCATAAATTGTATGCCGAGCGGCAATTGTTTGCCGTTTATTTCCATAAAACCTGACGGCACAGAAATCGCTGGCACGCCGACAATGTTTGCCGTACAAGTAAAAATATCCACCAAGTACATCGAAAGCGGGTCGCTCTTTTCTCCTATTTTCCAGGCGGGTATGGGCGATGTCGGCGTCAATACAAAATCAATCTTGGAAAATAATTCCTTAAATTCTTGTTTTAGCGCCTCCCGGGCCCTCTGGGCCTTGCCATAATACGCATCATAATATCCTGCCGAAAGCACATAGGCTCCAAGCAATATTCTTCTTCTAGATTCTTTTCCAAAACCGGTACCTCTCGACAGCAAATAGTCCCCAAGTAAATTTTTGCCGTCTTTGTGCGTCCCGTATCGAACTCCGTCAAAACGGGCAAGATTAGTCGAAACTTCGGCAAAATTTATGATGTAATACAAAGCAATGCAATTTGGCAGTTTGATGTCTACTATGGAATAGCCCAAGCTCTCCAAGTTTTTTACGGATTCTTTGAAATTTTCTTTGACTTTCAGATCAATCCCCTCCTGATTTATCAGATCGGAAGGTATACCGATAATTTTTTTTGATTCTGACTTTATAACTTTATGAACTTTGTAACTTTCAACTTCAATACTCGTGCTGTCTAAAACATCGCTTCCTTTTATCACATTAAAAATAACTTCCGTATCTTCCACCGTCTTTGCAATTGGACCTATGCAATCAAAAGAAGAAGTCGCCGCCATGAGACCCGAACGGGACACCGCGCCGTAGGTGGGCTTTAGCCCAACTACTCCGCAGAATGCGGAAGGTTCGCGAATAGAACCGCCGGTATCCGAGCCGAGCGCGGCTAGCGCTAAACCGGCCGAGACGGCTACGGCCGAACCGCCGGAAGTTCCTCCAGCTACCCGCGTGATATCGTGCGGATTTTTCGTAACCCCAAAGGCCGAATTTTCTGTCGATCCACCAAGAGCAAATTCGTCCATATTTGTTCTGCCTAGAAATACCACACCCTCTCTTTTTAATTTGGCTATAACCGTGGCATCATAGGAAGCAGTATAATTTTCTAATATCTTGGAAGCCGAACTTGCAACCCTGCCTTTAATGAGAATATTGTCCTTGATAGCGACTGGAATTCCGAGTAGCGGATATGACTCCCCTTTTGCAATCATTTCGTCTGCCGTTTTTGCCTGCTCCAAGATGTCGCTGTAAACTTCTAGATACGCGTTCAGCTCTTTATTTTTCTTTTTCATCTCGTCCAAATACGCCTGCGCCAGTTGTACGGCAGAAAAAACTTTCCCGTCTAGAGCCTTTCTTGCTTTAGCAATCGTCAAATTTTTCAAATCTATACTCATAGAATTTTCTTTACTTTCAGAAAACCATCTTGCTTGTCCGGAAACTGTTCTAAAATAAGTTCTTTGGAAAAATCCCTCGGCTCTAGTTTGTCTTCGCGCCACACATTATTTGCATGCCAAAGGCGGGCTTTGACAGGTCTGTCAAAGCCCGCCTTTGGCAAATTCACCTCTTCAATTTGCTTCACATAGTCCAAAATACCTTTCATGTCGGAAAGCAATTCTTTTTTTTCAACCTCAGAAAGCTCAATTCGCGCAAGATTTGCAAGGTTTTCCACATCTGTGATGTTCATGGAGAAAGTATAACATAACTATTCCCCTCTTGAGGGGTGGACTTTGTACTCAAAGGACGGGGTGGATGCACCTCACCCCAACCCTCTCCTTGTTAAGGAGAGGGAGAAATTCATCCACCTCCCCCAGCACCACTTTCTAGAAAGTGGTGCTGGGTACTCCTCAAGAGGAGAATTAAAATCCCAAAGCTTTCACCCTCTCCTCCACCGGCGGATGTGTGGCAAAAAGACCGCCGATTTTTCTGCCAAATTTTAAACCTTTCGGATCTCCGATATACAAATGTGCAATAGCGCTAGACTGGCGGTTCATAGGTTTATTGTACTGTGAAATTTTCTTTAGCGCATTTGCCAATCCTTCCGGATAGCGAGTAAGAAGCGCTCCGGAAGCATCCGCCAGAAATTCCCGCTTTCTAGAAATGGCGAGTTGAATGAGCATGGCAAAAATCGGCGCCAAAATTGACAAAATAATTCCGATAATCATAAGCACGCCATTTCCTTTATTATCGCTGTTTCTATGATTACCGAAAAAGATGCTTCGTGTAAATACATCCGCAAGAATGGTCATAAAACCGACGAGCACGACAACTACGGTAGAAAGCAACATATCCCTGTTGCCAATATGAGAAAGTTCGTGCGCTATCACGCCTTCCAGTTCGCTTTTGTTTAAAATAATCAAAAGTCCGGTAGTGGCGCAAACTACCGCGTGATTTTTGTCCCGTCCGGTGGCAAACGCGTTCGGAGCCGTATCCTCCACAACATAAACTTTTGGCATCGGGAGTCCTGCTGTGATAGAGAGATTCTCCACGCTTGTGTACAAATCAAAATATACTTCCCTTTTTGCTTCTTTCGCGCCAGCAAGCTTGAGAACAATTTTGTCCGAAAACCAATACGAAAAAAAATTCATTAGAATACTGAAAACCACGAAAAAATAAAGAATGTTTGGATTGCCGTAGTAGAAGCTGAAAAACCATCCAAAAAGAATGATCACAATAAAAAATACTGTCATAAGCAACCATGTTTTTGTCACATTCTGCGATTGGTGGGTGTAAAGTGTTGCCATATATTTAGAGATAGAGCCTTAGACTCTATCTAGAGTCTAAGGCTCTATCTCGTATTGGACTGCATTTTCTCGAAACTTGCTATAACAGAATCAATGAAGGACCCGGTACAGCCTAATGAATGAATTTTGTTTCGCTCAAGATTATTTTCCATAAATAGGCCGAGGGTGCCGTAAAAATATATTTGGCCCGCATACTTACCTAAATTGTCGGCGCTTGGAGGATTAAAAGAAGGTGTCTTTTTACTCTCATCCACAGCTTTGACTACGGAAAGAGGGCAAAGAACATATTGGCCAGCAAGCTTTTCTCCGGACCTATCTATGAGCGTGCTGTCTGCCGCATAGGACAATTTGAAATCGCAACCTCCTTGATTTTTTGTAATCTCAACTACGGTAGGAAACAAGGCATCTTTTAGAACAGCTTTGGCGGGAGCGCAAAGGATTGCGCTTTCGCCCAAGCAGTTGAGCACAGCATCATTTTGATATGTAGCCGGCTTCTTGATGTCCGGCGCCTTGCCGACTCCGCAATCTTTGACAGTAACGACTATGTTTGCCGTTTCGGCATTTGCGACAGGAGTTTCAATATTTTCGGGTACTGGAGAAATAGAGTTCTCCGTATTCGCAATTATTTTTGAACCGAATAGAGAAGCAGAAAGCTCCTTTATTTTTGCGGCGCCCTGGTTCCAGAATTCTATCAAAGGAGCGCGGTAAATCCACGCGGAAAAACCCATTCCGCCCACCACGAGAATAACAATAATCATTAAAAGGACTTTGCGTAAAGCTGAGGGCGACGGAGATGAAAGAGAAGATGCAGACGATAATGCGGATGCGGATGCGGATGCGGATGCGGAAGAAACTGCGGATTTTATGGTCTCCGCGGGCGCGGGCGCCGTCGCGCCCTGCATCGGCATTACTATTCTGAATGCTTCACTCAGATCAACTTCGCTCCAGCCTCCCTCGCGCACCAAACTTTCCCGAATATCTTCGCGCTTGCGTCCTTTCCCGAGTTCGCCGCGTATATATCCTATAAGTTCAGGTGTAATCATAAAAAATAAAAAAATTAAAACTTAACCTGGACCGGCGACTGCGCGACATCATCCTCGGCAAGGTCAAAAAATACTATCTTGGAAAAACGAAAAAGATTCGCCAAAATGTTTGAAGGAAAAGACTCAACTTTTATATTCAGGTCGCGCGCATTAGTATTGTAGAAACGGCGGGCGGCCTGGATTTTATTTTCTGTGTCGGAAAGCTCATTCTGCAAAGCCAAGAAATTCGTATTTGCCTTAAGTTCCGGATATGCTTCGGAAACGGCAAAGAGACTCTTGAGGGCGCCAGTAAGCATATTCTCGGCCTGCGCATGCTCGGGGGTCGGACCGGAGGCTCCCATTGCCATACTTCTCGCTTTTGTCACATTCTCAAAAGCGGAAGATTCGTGTTTGGCGTAGCCCTTTACCGAATTCACCAAATTTGGAATAAGATCGTATCGGCGCTTTAACTGCACTTCAATATCCGCCCAAGCTTCCTGCGCGCGGTTGCGAAGAATTATAAAACCATTGTAAATAAAAACTGCCCATAAAATTAAAACGCCTAAAACAATTAATATATACATCATGCTTCAATTATAACAACAAGCGAGATATATGCAAGGGTTTATTATTTTACTATGATTTTTCTTTCTTATTTTGCCATTCTTCTATCCATACTAAAAGCGGTGAAGCAAAGAAAAGCGAAGAATAAATACCGAAGAAAAGACCAATGGTTAAAATAAGCGCGAAATTCTTGGTTGTTTCGGGACCGAACAAATAAAGCGGCAGAAGCACAAAGATGATGGTCAAAGTAATGTTGATTGAACGGACAATGGTTTCTCTAGTGCTTGTACCCACGATTTGAGCAAAATCTTTTTTATCCCCTTCCCTTAAATTTTCCCTAACTCTGTCAAAAACTACAATTTTATCATGAACAGACAGACCCAAAATAGTAAGAAGCGCCAAAACGAAAAGCGTATCAATTTCAGCCCCGGTGTAGTGAGATAAAACGGCAAAAATGCCTGTCGGTATGATTATGTCATGAAGAAGAGTGATGATTGTAATGACCCCGTATTTCCAAGAAGCTACCGGACGCGATACTTTACGGAAAGCGTAAGTTATAAAAAGAATAATCGCGATAATGACAAAAATGATTGAGAGAATCGCTTTGCGGGCGAGTTCGCTCCCGACTGAGGGACCAATGGAAGTAAAACCTTTCTCTAAGACCGGATATTTGCCGTCAAAAGACAACAGCTTGGAAAGTGTCTGATGTTCCGATTCAGACAAATTCCGAGTCTTGACGAGATAACCTGTTTCCCCCGTAGGCTGGATGAGCGGCTGGCTGATACCAAACTTTTTGACAGCATTTTCAAGCATAGAAAATTCCGGCCGTCCGCCTTGATAATCAACTTCAAGCAAAGCCCCCCCCTTAAAATCAATGCCAAGAGGCAAGCCGAAAGTAAAAATAAAAATAAGAGAAACAACCATCAGACCTAGTGAGAGATGAATAAATATTTTTTTGTGTTTTATTATAAACATGTGATTAAGTTCTTCCAGATAGAGCCTTAGACTCTCGGATAGAGTCTAAGGCTCTATCTGGTCATTTACTAAATCCGCTACTGAATAAAAATTTGGTAAGTTTGTTGCTTTTGTTGATGCCAAGAGCAAAAAGAAAAATTCGAGAAACGGTAATTGCAGAGAACATCGAGACCAAGACCCCCAAACCAAAAGTCAACGCAAAGCCTTTAATAAGGGGCGTCCCCAGCCAAAATAAAATGACGGAAGTAATAATACTGGAAGTATTGGAATCTCGGACAGAACTCCAAGCCCGCTTGAAACCTGCGTGCACCCCTTCGAATATATTTGCTCCTTTTCTGATCTCCTCTTTCATTCTTTCAAAGATGAGAACATTCGCATCTACCGCCATGCCGAGCGAAATAATAAACCCGCCAATACCGGCAGATGTCAGAGTCACCGGCAAAGTTTTAAAAATGGCGAGCAGGACAGCAGTATAAAAAGAGAGCGCAATCACCGCAATCAGCCCCGGCAAACGATACCAAAGAATGAGAAATAGGGCTATCAGCAAAAATCCGACAACTGCGGCTTCGACTCCTGCTTTTACCGCGGATTCTCCTAAAGTCGCGCCGATGGTCTGCGTGGAGATAAGAGTTATCGGCACCGGCAAAGCGCCGGAATTTAACCTGCCGACCAGTTGTTTCGCTTCATTGGGAGTAAAGTTCCCGGAGATAACAGCCTGTCCGTTTGGGATTTCTTCGCGCACTACCGGAATTGAAACCGGAGTTCCATCCAAATATATCGCCACAGTCTTGCCGATATTTTCTTTGGTAATTTTTGCAAAAAGCTTGGTTCCGACATCGTCAAACTGCAGGCTGACCATGGGCTCGCGGGTGTTTGGATTGAACTCTAAAATCGCTTTCTTTAGATATCGCCCGGTAAGCTCGGTCGGAATAAACTGGGAATCCAAATTCAGGGTAACTTTACCGTCTTCATCTATGGTCGCATTTTCCACAGCGCCGGCGGGAGTCTCGGTTTTGAATTCCAAAATCGGCGTTTGCCCTATCATCTCCACCGCCTTTTTTATATCGGTTACACCCGGAAGGTCGACAATCAATTGCTCCCCTCTGCCGGAAATAATCCCTCCACGCTCTACTTGCACCACAGGCTCGGAAACGCCGAAGATATTGATGCGACGCTCAATCACATCGCGGAGAGCCTCCATGGAAGAGGAAATTTCTCCGGGAGGCACAGCGCTCACATCCGCTTTGTAGGTCAGATGGCTACCTCCGGAGAGGTCAAGGCCGAGATGAAAAGGAAACTTCTTGAAAAATGCGCTTTGCGCCTCAAAATTTTTATTCAGTTTAGGTTCCGTTTTGTAGACAAAAAAAGCTACCCCGGAGCCGAAAATTAAAATTAATATAGCTAGTGTAATTCTTTTTCGCATTCTTTTCTCCTGCCCCGTACCGAACTTGTTCTAATTCGGGGTCATAAAGATAAAGATATACTATACATTTTTTCTAAAATAAGCAACCAGCGCTCCCGCCGCCAAACCCAGGACAAATCCACCCAAAATATCAATCGGAAAATGCACTCCAGCGATGATACGCGCGAGACCAATCAAGAGAGCAAAAAATATAAATATGTAGCCTACTTTTTTGTGAGTAAAAAATATGGAGAAAGCAATTGCCGAAGCAACCATCGTGTGACCCGATGGAAAAGCGTACCCAGTTTCGGAAAAAAGTGATTGCACTTGCGAAAACATTTCAAATGGTCTCTGTGTGTGAAATAAAATTTTCAATATCTTGGCAAAAACCCAAGCGAGTCCCAAAGACACGCACAAAAAAATAAATTCTTTCTTGTTGTAATAAAAAAATAAATACAACAATGCTGAAATAATTACAATATAAATAAAATAAACGGCAAAAAAACTAACTATGCCGTCAAAAATTTGCGACTGATGCGCTAAATTATAAAAAAAGAAAAAAATTTGATTATCCATAAGTTCCTAGATAGTATAAGATACCGGAGTACAAAGTTCAAATTTATCATTTACGCCATGGCTGATATTGAAGGATCATATGGTTTGGCTAATTTAAAAGTTTTGAATTTATCCCCTATTTTTATTTCCTTAAGATAATCAAGAAAATTTTTCGGCAAGGGTGAAGGGCCAACCCAGATGCTTTTCTGTATCATACTGTATCCGAATTTTATTAGATGTCTACGAAACCAGTCCCTTTCTTTTTTCATATGATGCGGAACATCATACATAACAATAAGATTTTTGGGAGCAGTATCTTTAAAAGAAGATTCGAAAGAAAGATTATAAAAACTTCTTTTTCGTTTTGACTCTTTATTTTGTTTTTCATTATAATTGCCAAAAACAGGCAGACCAAAAGCATTTACCTGCACGCCTTTATAACGAAATATCCTGCTAACCATAAGTTATATTATACCTTATTTTCACATATACGCCATGGCGCATATGCTAAATTAAAAGAAACTATTTATAAATTCTCAAGCAGTTCCATGTTTATATCTTCCAAACTTTTTATAATTATATCTGCTCTCGAAAAATCGTGCTCTTTTGTATAAATGTTTGGAATTGCTATGACTTTCATGCCAGCAGCTTTGGCAGAAATCACCCCCGCTTCGGAATCTTCCAAAACTACACACTGCTCGGGACTGATACCGAGCTCCTTCGCAACATGAAGATATATGTCCGGAAAAGGTTTTTGCTTCCTCTTCTCATTTGAACTTCCGACAACCAAATGAAAAAATTCCTTTGCACCGAGAGTATCGAGTACGAGGTGTACAAACGGATCATTGCGATTGGAAGCTAAAGCAATCTTGAATCCTTCTTTTTTTAGCAACGCAAGTAATTCTAAAAATCCGGGAAAAGCGACAACTCCCTCTTCTTTTACTATTTGCGCCCAAAAAGCTCGTTTTTTATCTCTGATATTTTCAATACTTTCAGTAAGATTATATTTTTCTTTGAAATTTTCAAAATATTTCATACCTCCGCCTACTTCATGAATAAGACCATTTGGATTAGGTCTAGGCTTAACTTCGTACTCTTTTAATAATTTCTCAAAGGAGCGGGACTCGATAATTTCTGTATCAAGAATCAATCCGTCCATATCAAAAATAATTGCCCTGTATTTCATATTATCTCATTTACGCCATGGCTGATATTCAAAAAGTTAAATATAGTTAACATTTTATTATTTTCCTGCATTTTTGTTTTTCGCCACTTTTAATACATTATTTAAAAGCATCGCAACGGTTACCGGACCCACTCCCCCAGGTACGGGAGACACATACCCCGCCACATTTTTAACCGATTCAAGATCAACATCGCCTACGATAGTTTTAACACCTGCCGTACTTTTTACATCTTCGGATGTGCCTGCATCTATCAAAACTGCCCCGAATTTTATCATATCGCCGTTGATATACTTGCCCTTGCCTATGCCGGAAATCACAATATCGGCTTGCTGTAAAAGATACTCTTTATTTTCTGTTCTTTTGTCAACGGGAAGGTAAGTCAGATTCCGGTAACGCAAAAGAGCCGAGGTCGGTTTGCCTACCAAGTCTCCCTGCCCTAACACAACTATAATTTTCCCTTTTAAATCCAAGTTAAGCGAATCGAGAAGCGCTATGCAGGCAAGCGCTGTCGGACATGCCAAATCTGTTTGGCTATCGTAGTTTTTGTAAAATTTCTCGCTTGCCAAAGCGCCCAGGCAATCAACATCCAACTTGGGGTCAATGCTATCAAGTACGGCCTTTCTATCAATCGATTCCGGCAGGGGAAGCTGAACTATAATTCCGCACATATTCTCCATCTTATTCAAAATTTTTATTTCTTTTTTTAAGTCCTCCGTCGATATTGAAACTGGGAAAACCGCTTTATGAAAATGGATGCCCGCCATTTCAGCGGTCCTGCCCTTCATATCCACATATTGGAGGGAAACCGGATTGTCGCCCACCAAGACATCGCAAAAAACCGGTTGAAAAGGAAGCAGTGCCACCTCGCTTTTTATTTTCTCCAATATCTTATCCCGTATCTTCTTACCATCTATAATTGCCATTTTTTTGATTCTCCCCTCTCTTTTATAAGGAGAGGGCTAGGCCGTTCAGGCTCTGAAAGCCTTCAGGCTCGAATGAGGTGAGGTCATGCTCCTAGAAATTCGTTTTTTGTATCATCCCGATGCGCCGACCTTGCGTACCTTTTCATACTCATCAAAATTCCCAAACCCGCAAATTCAAACAAAAGATGCGAGCCGCCATAACTCATAAAAGGGAGCGGAATGCCGGTCACCGGAAGGAGTCCTAAATTCATGCCGATATTTATGAGTATATGGCCCATAAAAAAAATGGCAATACCCATACCAAAGAGTATTTCAAAATTGTGTGCGCCAAAAGTAGCCAGGAAAAGAATCCTCCAGATGACCAGCCCGTAAAGCAAAAGAATTAGAATTGAACCGACCAATCCCCACTCCTCGGCATAGGCGGCAAAAATAAAATCAGACTGGGGCTGTGGTAAGAATTTCAGCCGTGACTGGGTTCCAAAACCTAGACCTTTGCCGGTAATTTGTCCGGAACCCACAGCGATAGTGGATTGAAAAGCATTATAGCCCGTGCCATGAATATCAGCCAGCGGATTAAGAAAATTTACAATACGGGCTTTTTGATACGGCGCAAAGATCAAGAACCAAAACGCGGTGAAAATCACAAGGCCACCCGCAAAAACAGCGAGCAAGTGAGTTTTGGAAATCCCTGAGACGAGCACCATGCCGAGCCAGATGAACATGACAATCATGGCAGAACCGAAATCAGGCTGGAGCAGTACCAAGACAAAAGGAACAAATGCGTAAAAACCGGAAACAAAAAGATGTTTGATGTCGCGAATTTCCACATGGCGACGCGAAAAGTACTTGGCTAAAATCAAGACCAGTACCAGTTTCATCATATCCACCGGCTGGAAAGAAAAAAGCCCGAAGTTAAACCAACTTTTCGCTCCATGAGCGGCGCTCCCCAAAATAAAAAGCGAGGCTAAAATCATAGAGGTCGCAAGATATATAAAAACCAATACATCCGTGCGCTTTAAAAAAGAAAAATCTACGAAAGAAAAAATGAAGAAAACCGCAAAACCGACCAAAATCCAAATTATCTGCTTGTCAAAAAACACCCCGGAGTTCTGCGCCGGCGCAAAACTCTTCATGGTGACAAGTCCGGCGGCAATTATCGGAAGCATAAATAAAACCAAAAGCCAGTCCACCCCGCGGCCTATTTTTTTTATAGAATTCATTTAAATTTAACCGAAAAAATGTTAAAAATAGGAATTATCTCTTTGGCAACGATCTTTGCGGACATCGGTTCCGGCCAGGTAAAATTTACGCTCCTTTCCTCTTCTCCGGCCAAATTGGACAAATAAGTGCTGCTCGCCGAAACCGCATTGCGATTTTTGTCATATAAAATAACCACGATGCTCATCTCCGGAATCAGAAAGAAAGAACCATTTCTGATAGTGGCGGAAAGCTTCGGATTGGCGTCCTCGTTTGCAAGAGCAATGTTGGAGACCAGCACCTGAAGCTGACTTTGTTTTTCCGGCGACACCGTCGTCCACTCCGGTATTTGCGTAAATTCAAACGAGGTATAAACAGGAATGGAATTCCCGACATCTATACCGGGCTCAAAAACAGCGAACTTGCCGGACGGAGGAATAAAAGTACTGCCCTCGCGTTTGCCAATGTAGATATTATTTGCGTCGGCAAAACGAAATCTGTAGTTTATTTTTTTAATGGCGGTATTTTTATTATGATTTTCCAGATAAGCCACCGCATTATAACGCCCGGGAACCACCCGAAAAGAACGAGCCCAAAGAATGGAAACCTCATCCACTTGCGCAAGGCAAGCCCGAAGGCAGGACCCTCCGCAGTCTATGCCCGTTTCATTACCGTTTTGCTTGTTGTCCGTACAAGAGGGCGGCTTTTTAGTATTTGAATAAATTATCAAAAACGCAAATACCCCGATAAATAAAATAAGAATAAAAACATAAAGCGCCTGCCTTTTAAAAGCCCATGTCATATGGGTATTGTAGCATTATTTATTGAAAACAACATACTCCCCTTCGCCGACGTATTTTATTTCTTTTTAAATCCCCAATAACAAAGATAGCCGCCGCCAACAATAATAAACCCATTATTCCTGCAATTATGGATCAATATAATTCTATAGTCAAACAGCGCTTTTAAGAAATTGTTTTATTTTTTATTCCGGCAGAAGTGAGAAGGAATTTCACGAAAAAAGTATAACACAAAGCAGTCCTTGGAGCACTTGCGCAAGTTTAGCATTAGTACGCCATGACATACTATTGCTAAATACAATAAAAAACGGAAGCAAGGCTTCTGTTTTTTCTATTAAACACTTTGTGCTGGCGACTGCCTACTTTCGCCAAAGAGACTATCATCGGCTCGACAAGGCTTAACTTCTCTGTTCGGAATGGGAAGAGGTGTGACCCTTGCGACAAATCACCAACACAAAATGTTTAAATTACTTCAAATTGAAAACTGAGTATTGGGGGTTTCAGAGAAAATTCAGCTGAAACCCGAAAAATTGGTGCAGTTTCCGCGAGAAGATTTCTCCTCTCTACGAATAGGCTTTTTGAGCCCAGTAGTCCCCTTCCAACCAAGAAGGGACACGGAAGTGCACAGAGCGCATGCGATTGCGGTCCTTATAGAACCAATACGCATGCTCCCAATACTCAGTTTTCAATTTACCCCATAGGTCTGACCTATGGGTTTGTGGTTTCCAAAGTTCTTAACAGGAATCGAAACATTAGTACTTCTCAGCTTAACGCATTACTGCGCTTACACTTAAAGCCTATCAACGTGATCATCTCTCACGGTT
>JBBUHH010000028.1:0-1216 GCA_038055775.1 Patescibacteria group bacterium
GTAATTTGATAGGTAGCCTAACCGACCAATGGCAATACTCGCAGTATGGTCTATTCACCATGCCTGTTTTCATAGGCATTCTAGCCTATCTGATTGTTGAGTATAAGACATTCAATATAAAGCTGATTGCCACTCAAGCATTGGTATGGGGTTTGGGAATTTTGATAGGCGCTCAGTTCTTTTTCATCAGAAACCCAATAAATCGAGTTTTAAACGGCATTACCTTTATCGCCGTGATAGTTTTTGGCTATCTTCTGGTTAAGTCTGTCAAAAAAGAAATCGAGCAAAAAGAAAAATTAGAAAAACTAAACATCGACCTCAAAAGTCTCATTGTCCAAAGGGAGTCTTTGGTACATTTGGTTACCCATAAAATTAAAGGTTCTTTTACCCGTTCCAAATATATTTTCGCCGAATTATTGGACGGCACTTTCGGTGAGATAAATGACGAAGTAAAAAGGAGGGCAGCGCAGGGATTGGAATCCGACGACACGGGCATAAATACGGTTGATTTGATTTTGAATGTGGCAAATATGCAGAAAGGAGTGGTCAAATATGATATGAAGGTGATTGATTTCAAAGAAATAATTCTCAAAACTTTTACGGAGAAAAAGGTGCAGGCTGAAGCAAAGGGTCTAGTGATGGAGAGTGAAATACATGAAGACAAGAATGATATTTACAAGATCTCGGGCGACGCTTTTTGGTTGCGGGAAGCTGTGAACAATCTGATAGACAATTCTATCAAATACACAAAAACTGGGAAAATAACAATCCACCTCGAAGACGGGGGCGGAAAAATAAAATTCTTCGTCAGAGATACCGGCATCGGCATCACCGAAGAAGACAAAAAACTATTGTTTACTGAAGGCGGGCGAGGTAAGGATTCGGTTAGAGTAAATGTGGACTCAACGGGCTACGGGCTTTATTCCGTAAAATTAATCATTGACGCGCATAAAGGAAAAGTCTGGGCTGAATCTGAACTAGGCAAGGGTTCGACTTTCTTTATTGAGTTAGATGCGGTAATCTAGTTTGTTGTAAGCGGAGACCAAGGATTAACGCTTCAAGATATTTTTGATTTATCAAGAGAATAAACTTTTTTTGTAATCCCCGGAACAATCAAAAATTTACGCAAACAAAAGATGTGGAAGTTATCCCCAACACATTTCGTTAAACCAAGATCTTGTTGATTTTGCAAACACGATTTGTTATCATTATTAAT
>JBBUHH010000029.1:0-27887 GCA_038055775.1 Patescibacteria group bacterium
GGACTCCCTGTTCAATCCTGCTTTTCTTAAGATTATCTCCGACAATCAGCAAATCCACCCGGCTGTTGTAATTTTTGATGAATACGCCGGAAACAATCAGAAGTTTAATTTGCCCGACTTTTTTGAAGTTCAGAAGAAGTTTTTGCTTATTCAAATTTTCAGAGCGAACCAGCAGATCCTCAAATTCTCCCGCGTATTTGAAAGATGAGTCAAAATACCACTCAAGGGAAAACTTTCCCCTCTTCTTGATAAAGCCAACGGAGGCAAGAAGCTTGATCTCCTTGCGTACGGCATCAGAACTGACCCGGCTACGATTTATGATATCCTTGTTCCGAAAACCCTTGCTCCTATTGAGCAAAAATAGTCGCATAATTTTCACCCGAGCCGGATTGCCCAATATCTTGCCTAGAATTTCCATCCCGTACGAAGTAGGAAATCTTTAGATTTCCGTAATTAATCTACTAAACCCGCCATTCCCGTAGCGACTTCGTACGGGATCCATTGCCTTATTCTAAACCCTTTTCCAGAAAAAACAAGGAAGGGGCCTATTTTTGAATAGTGCTTGAGTTATTTAGAACACCGTCACAGACTTAGTCTGTGTAACGAATGCGCCACCTGCATCAGTAGCTGTAAATGTAATAGTATAAACCCCGGCCGAAATGTATGGATGACTCAAATATCCCTGACTGACTCCGCCGACGGATGTTGCATCTCTGACTTGAGATGTTCTTAGCACACTATCAGTACTGTCCCCCCAAGTTACAGAATAAACTATCAGTGTTCCATCCGGATCAGATGCACTCACTATCCAATCGCCAGAAGTGTCTTTGGCAAGAGTTGCCGGACCGCGAGGGTCGGTAACAAAGTCAGGTCTTTGGTTGGACACGGCCGGAGTAACGACCACAGGAGGAACAGAGGCAGGAGGAACAACCGGTGGCGTATTGACGCTAGCCGCCACTTTCAATAATCCGGCATCAGCGCATGGTCCGCTTACCCTGTTTGCGCAAAGAAAGAATTTGTAAGCAACACTATCTACTGCACCAGCTCCCCAAGTGATTGACTTGGTCCCTGTGCCAGATGATGGTTGAGTGCCATTCGGCGACCAACAGCCGCTTGTCGGAGATGAACCGCCATTTGTGTTATATGCCCAGCAGTTTTGACCTGTATAGCCGGCGCCGCTGACTGTGCCGCTTAAGGTAATACTCTGGCTGGGAGTCGGATTATATACATTCAAAGAAGCGGTGACGGAAGGAGTTGAAGAGGTGGGCGTGGGTGTGGGTGGAGTGAAAGGCGGAATGGTCGCAACGGGAGGAACGACTGCGGGCGGAACGGTCGTTACAACCGGAGTCTGTGTGATCAAATTCTGGACTACGCAGGCGCCTCCGACAAACTGTCCGCTAGCGCAGGTTGTTGCTGAACTTCCCGGTATGCTTCCAAAAGCGCTTAACGCATCGCGGGTTCTAGTATCCACACTTCCCGTTATCGGCAAAGAATTATCTTCCTGAAAATCTCTGATGGCCCGGGCAGTTCTAGGTCCGTAAACGCCATCAATTGTGCCCAAAGAATAACCTTCATTTTTTAAGATTTGCTGAATTGCTTTGACACTATCGCCTCTTGAGCCGGTGGTGAGCGTGTTCCAAGAAGAACTACTACCGATTGCGGAACCAGTACTGCCGGTCGCAGCCGCCGCACAAGGCTGGCCGGTTTGGTAATTAAAAGAATGACCGGTTGCGCACACCCCGCAGGAAGTCACCACATTTGAGGAACCCGAAACCGCGCTCGGCGTTTGCGTCGCCGATGTACCATCGGGATATCCGTATGGATTAACAGCTTCGGCAGAATTGACATTAAAACCTAGTAATATAATGGATAATAAAGAAAAAACAGACAAAAACAAAGTATATTTTTTCATATATGCTTATTTTACCACATGTACTTAATTGGAGCAACAAGCTTGTAAATTCTCTATCCTTTTTAATAAATCTAAAATTTCCATAACTTTTTTATCCACCTCTTCCATATATAAAACTTTCTCACTTAAAGACAAATCATTATAACTTTTAGACCTAATAAATTTATCAAAGTCCGCGTAATTTCTTTTGAAAATTGAAATCATATTTGGGTCTTTTATTTGAGACTCTGTAAATTGTAAAATGCTAGATAAAGCATGGACACGTTTATTGCTTAATTTGCTTTGTTTATTTAATTCCTTATAAATTACCGCATCTGGAGAATCCGATAACTCAAAAGTATCCATCCATTCTCTTCTTTTTAAGTGATCTTTATCAAAAC
Organism: Patescibacteria group bacterium; assembly: GCA_038055775.1. Lineage (GTDB taxonomy): Bacteria > Patescibacteriota > Minisyncoccia > Phycocordibacterales > UBA9973 > UBA9973. Next base: position 2,293 of record JBBUHH010000029.1, read on the forward strand.
CATCTATTAAAATTAGATTCTTATTTAATTCTGTTGATAAATCGACAACACAATCTTGTAAACTACTTAGTGCAGTTACTCTCGCTGTATCTAAAACATATTTAGAATTTTGTGGTTTTTCATAAACTTGAATTGGACGATTGGCAATTTGCACTATTTCTCTAAACTTATAACCGCAAGTCTGCATAACTTGTTCAAGAGTTACTATTGTAGTTCCTGTATGTATTTCCGCTCTGTTTTTATCCACAGTTTTATTATGAACCTTTTTTAAATTTTTTCCAGTCGTCAATGATTACTTATCTAATTTTTCCGCATATGCTAGAATTTCAGATAAGAGAAAAATTAAGACAAATTAAAATGTTTCTTTAATTGTCCGTCTCGTAAAATATTTTCAACAGTTAAAATCTCCACATACTTCCCTACGCCAAAAAAATCAGCGATGTAGATTATCTCGTCTTCGCATGGGTAAGGATAAACCCACGCAGATTTCTGGAATTGGAAAAAATTTAAATCTTTCAAATGAAAGCGTAATGCTTCCCTGCCTTTGGTGAATCTCATGGGAATATCAAACATCACGAGCCTCCATTTACCGTCCCACTTGTTCTGCTTTTTAATTTTCATCAACTCAATATCAAAAGCTCTTAATCTACTTTTTCCTTTCTTTGTGATTTTTACTATCGTTTTCCCATTTTTATCAGAAACATATTCTATCAATTTTTGGCGCTTCATACTGTCAAAGACACTACTAATTTGTTTTTTGGAATATTTCTTAGAACCTTCAAACATTTGAAAACATTGCACCGCGTTGCCCAAAACCACAGCCCCTGCAACAAGTACAGGTATTGAAGCCACAGCCAATACACAAAGAGCAATATTTGCAATCTTCGCTTCCTTGGTATCAGAATTTAAAAATTCTTTCAGTCTTTCCACATGCCCTTCTTTTTCCATATCTGAAAATTATAGCATATGCGGAATTTTTAGATAAGATATTTACTTGCTTCTCTGTTTCCACTCGTCTATCTTGGCATGATTTCCAGACAATAAAACTTTGGGTACTTTGTAATTTTTATTTTTCCATTTTAAAACTTCCGGACGGGTATAGACTTCGCTGGTGGACACTCGTTCTTCTTCTAGCGATTCGTATTTTCCCAAAACACCCGGAATCTGGCGGGAAATGGAATCTATGAGAACCATTGCTGGCAGTTCTCCACCGGTCAGCACATAATCCCCTATTGAAACCTCCTGCGCTTTGAGAATTTTTTGCACACGGGCATCAATTCCTTCGTAGCGACCACAAATTAAAATAATGTCGGTATATTTTTTTGCAGAAGTTTTTGCGTAAGCTGTATCAAACTTTTTTCCGGAAGTAGAAAATAAAATAATCTTAGTTTTCTTTTTATCTTTTATTTTGATTTTCGAAAAAGCCTTCAAAAAAAGTTCTGACCTTAGAACCATACCGGGTCCGCCGCCATACGGCCGGTCATCCACCCGCTTCTTCGGCTCGCAAAAATCCATCGGATTATAGAAACGAACCTTAATTAAACTTTTTTTCTTTATCGCCTGCCCTGAACCGAGCTTGCTCTGGTTTAGGGCCCGCCCGAGAATAGACTCTTTTAAATAAGAATCGAACATCTCCGGGAAAATTGTGATGACATGGTAGCGCACTTAAATACCCTTAAGGTCTTCCATTGCTTGGTCAACTGTCTTCATGGTTGGAGTAGAACTCATGCTGGGAGTAGAACCCATCGGTCGCTCTGGTCTAGTACTGCCTTCTGGTTCGTTGATTTTCAAATTCACGCGAGCATTGTTCTTCATACCGATAATACGAAGAAGAGTGCGAATGGCTTTTGCGGTATTACCCATTCTTCCGATAATCTTGCCCATATCGGCAGGATTTACGGAGAGAGAAATCAGCACACCCATTTCATCTACTGTCCTATCAATCTTCACATCGTTTGGATTGTCTACTAAAGCCTTCACTACATATTCCAAAAATACCTTGTCTGCGTCTTGCATATTGTTTAAAAACTTTATTAATCTTTTTAATCGTGCAGTGTTCCGACAAACTGACTGCTCTCTCAATTATAGCGAATTACTTTTTTGCTTTCAACTCCTTCCTCTTTTGCGTTGGCTTTTTCTTCGGCAAAACATTGATTTTCTTGCCTTCAATGATTTTATTCTGCACCAAAAAATTGTGCATCGTATCCGAAGCTTTGGCGCCTTGAGAGAGCCAGTATTTTATTCTCTCCGCCACCAAAACTTTCTCCCCTGCCTTTGGATTGTAAGTGCCGAGCAGTTCCAAAAATTTCCCGCTCTTGGTGCTATTTTTGGAATCGGTCAAAACCACACGAAAAGCTGGATCGTTCTTCCTGCCTATTCTCTGCAACCGTATTTTTAACATTCTCGTAGCTTAACACAAATTATAGAAAATGCAATCTGCGCGATTTATGGTATATTTGAAAGGTGAAAAATTTAAAAAACAGCCATAATAAAAAATTGCAGGGAGTCATCTCTATCTCTTCAAAAGGCACAGGATATGTAGCTATCGGGGGCATAAAAAACAAGCAAGACAATCAAGATCCGGAAATAGATGCCAAGCATTTGAATACGGCAATGCATGGAGACATGGTGGAAATTATTTTACACCCAAGAGGTAAAGGAAGGTTGACCGCTGAAGTTTCTAAAATAATCACTCGCGCAAAGATGCGCTTTGCGGGAGTCTTGGAAGTGGAAAGCAATATATTTTTTCTAAAACCGGACGACAGTAAAATGTACACGGATATTTTGATACCAGAACCGATGTTAAATGACGCAAAAGCCGGGCAAAAAGTTTTTGCAGAAATAACCTCTTGGACAGATGCCCGCAAGGCACCGGAAGGCAGGGTGATTAAAATTCTTGGGCGACCGGGGGACAACAATGTGGAAATGCATTCCATAGCTATTGAAAAAGGCTTTGATTCCGAATTGCCAAAACGAGTCCACGCCGAAGCCGAAAAAATAAAAAGGGAGGGCATAAAAGAAAGCGACTATGCAGGGCGAAGAGATTTCCGAAAAATCTTGACATTTACCATTGACCCTTCTGACGCAAAAGATTTTGACGATGCGATATCGTTTCGTATTCTTAATTCCCCTCTTGAGGGGTGGCGTGAAGCGACGGGGTGGAAAAATTCATCCACCTCCCTCCGACCACAGTCGGAGTACTCCTCAAGAGGAGAATTATACGAAATCGGCATCCATATCGCTGATGTTTCACATTATGTAAAAGTAGGTAGTGGGTTGGACGAAGAAGCGCGCGAGCGCGGGACTTCGGTGTATTTGGTAGACCGGACCATACCCATGCTACCGGAAATACTTTCGAATGATTTGTGTAGTCTGGTGCCAAACAAAGACAGACTTACAATGAGCGCAGTTTTTGTCATAGACAAAAACGCGAAAGTAAAAAACGAGTGGTACGGACGCACAGTTATCCACTCGCAAAAAAGATTTACATACGAAGAAGCAGAGGAATCTATAAAAAAACCGGGCGCTCCCCTGCATAAAGAACTGCATATCTTGAACAATTTAGCTAAACTCCTCACAACCGAGAGATTTAAAAACGGCGCTATTTCTCTTGAACAGGAAGAAGTGAAATTCGTGCTGGATAAAGATGGCACACCGCTTAAGGTAATCGCCAAAGAACGCGGAGATTCAAACAGGTTAATAGAAGAATTTATGTTGCTTGCCAACAAAAAAGTGGCGGAGGTTTTGTCTCCCAGAAAGGGCGAAAAAGAGCGGAAGCATGACGATGGCGTGTCCATATACAGAGTACACGACTTGCCGAGCAGAGAAAAAATGGAAGACTTGGCGTATTTTTTGCGGGGCTTGGGACATAAAGTATCTCTTGTAAACGGAATTATTCCGAACCATGAAATAAATAAATTATTAAAAAATCTCTCTAGTGAAAAAGAGAAAAACAGCATGAGCGACACGGTGCATAGGGCTGTAATTCGCTCCATGGCCAAGGCGATTTATTCCACCGAAAATATAGGGCATTACGGTTTAGCATTTGAACATTACACCCATTTCACTTCCCCAATCAGGCGTTATCCAGACATAATGGTTCACAGATTGCTCGCAAGCTACCTCGCCAAAAAGAAAGTCGGCAAGGACAAACTTCTTGAATACGAAAAACTTGCCCGCATTTCTTCCAATCAGGAAAAACGGGCCGCGGAAGCCGAGCGGGCTTCCATAAAATACAAACAAGTAGAATATATGAGCAAGCGGTTGGGGCAGAATTTTGACGGCATTGTCAGCGGAGTTTCCGAATGGGGAATTTATGTAGAAGAAGTAGAAACAAAATGCGAAGGCCTGGTACGAGTACGGGATATGGCGGACGATTTTTATATCTTTAATAAAAAAAAATTAGAATTAGAGGGGCAGAAAAAGCGCAAAAAATACCACCTCGGCGACCGGGTGAAAATAAAAGTAAAAGGGGTGGATTTAGAGAGAAAAACGATAGATTATATTTTGGTTTAAAACTACTTCGCAATCGCTGTGGCTTCGTCGAATTTGACGGAGAGGAGCTTGGAAGCGCCGTTACTGCCTATGGTGACACCGTAGAGTACACCGGCGCGGGACATGGTTTCGCGATTGTGAGTGACGACGACAAGTTGGGAACGCTTGGATAATTTCTCCAGCATATCCCCATATTTGCGCGAGTTTGCCTCGTCTAAGGCCGCGTCGGTCTCGTCCAAAACCAGAAACGGCGGAGGGTTCACTTGCGACATGGCAAAAAGAAGGGCGATAGAGGTGAGCGAGCGCTCTCCGCCGGAGAGCGCGTGAAGCTCTTTGACTTTTTTATGCGGCAAGGAAACATTAATTTCTATCCCTTGTTCAAAAACAATGTCATCATCTTCAATATTCATTTCTTTACGCATTTCCTCATCCATCTCTGTATTTCTTTTCTTTTTATTTTCAGTAATAACAGACAAGGAGCCTGTTCCTCCGCCAAACAAAAGCATGAAAAATGCCTCAAATTCTTTATTTATTTTCTTCACGCCTTCTTTGAATTCTATGTCTATTTTTTCTTTCAAGTCGGCAATGAGTTTTTGTAGTGCCTCAATGCTCTTGGTTAAATCTTCGAGTTCTCTCGCTAGAAATTCGTCCCGCGCGCTCGTTTCTTTAAATTCTTTCATGACTTCGGCGCCACTCCCCATTCCCGCGTCTTCCAGTTTTATTTTCAAGCGCTCTATTTTCTTTTTTTGCTCTTCCGGAGAATTTCTTTCATTTTCTTTTTCAAGCTGGTGATTTTTATATGCCAAAATTTCTTGTCCGATAAGGGCAACGCCTTCTTTGATTTCATTATAAAATGCCTCTTCTCTGCTTTTCAAATTCGTTTCCTTTATGCGAATCATCTCTAAAGCAGAAGATAATTCCTGATGCCTCACCTTATGGCTAAATTTTTCTCGTTCCAAATCCCGCAAGGCTTCCATTTCTGTGTTGATTGCCTGTTTTAATGCTTCAATTTGGCTCGAGAATTCTTTTTCTTGATTTTGAAAATCAGCGACTTGTGTCAAAATACTCGCCTGAGAATTTTTCAATTCTTGCAATTCTTTTTCAGAATTTTCTCTATTTTCTATCTGCTCTTTGCTTACCTCTCCTAATTCTCTGCCACAAGTCGGGCATCTGCCCGAAATTTTAACCCTGTTTTGTTTGGCTTCTATCATTCCCTCAATTCTACCCAGCTTGCGCTCTATTTCCCCCTTTTCTCCGCGAATCCCGTTTAGCTTTTGTTCCACAATCCGAAGTTCTTCTACAGAAGAACTTCCACTCTTCCTCCCCCGAGACTCGGGGGAGGTGTCAGAATGACGGAGGGGGTCCGCGTCTTCCACCGCAGAAATTTTCGCGCTAACTATTTTTAATTCTTCGGAAATTTTATGTTTTTCTTTCGAAAGATTCTTCTTCTCACTTTCTAAATAAATACTTTCTTTTTTAAGATACTCTCTGTAAAGAGTCGCCAATTCTGCCTGCATTTCTTTTGCTTTTTCAAATTTCTCCACCTGCTTTTTGAGAAAATTCAGATGCGGAGCATTTTCCCGGCGGAGCATCGTAACCTCTTTCATATTTTCCTCCGTCTTTTCCAGCTTTCTTGTACTGTCTTTTATTTTATATTGAAAAATTTTCAGCCCGAGCGCGTCTTCCACCATTTCTTTCCTGTCTTTTGGATTGGCGTTCAAAATTCTGTCCGCCTCGCCCTGCGAAATAATATGGTGACCGGAGGAGCCGATGTTTACCGAGGCCAAAAGCGCATGAATATCTTTCAGTCTGACATCCGTCCCGTTTAGGATGTATTTGTTCAGCCCGTCAGAAAAAACTTCTCGGGAAATAGAGACCGTATCGTAATTTAAATTTATATTTTCTCCCCCATCGTTTTCCAACTCGAAAACTTTATCCGAATTATCAAAATATATTGAAACGGAAGCGCGGGAAGCTTTCGACAAATTCTTAGACCCCTTGAAAATCAAATCCGAGCCGGACTTTCCGCGCATAGATTTCATAGACTGCTCGCCCAAGACATACCGAAAAGCTTCCACCACATTGGATTTGCCGGAACCGTTGGGGCCTACTATGCAAACAATCGGATTTTCAAATTCCAAAACCGTCTTCCCCGCAAAAGATTTAAAGCCGTTTAATTCCAATGTTTTCAGCCGCATGACCGTTATTGTAGCATTTAATTTAGTACACTTCCTGTTTATAACACTTCTCGCAATACACTATCTCCGGTCGGTCGGGAGCATAAGAAGTCTCGATTGCAACATCGCATTTGTCGCATACGCGTTTATATGTCTGCATAGGATTCAACTGCTTGATGCGGGCGCGGTCGCGGCAGAGCGGACAATGAGCGGGAATCGGAAAATTGAAACGGCGCAAAAATTGCAGTTCTTTTGGAATAATCTGGTAATTTTTGCCGCAAGCAACGCATTTCAAAATTGCTTTCAAAATATCATCATTCACATCTTTGATATGGTCCGGCACAATGACAGTCGCCGATAAATATTCTCGCGAATCAGGATCGCGCCAAGTGAAACCTTTGGCTATAGCTTCATCTTTAGAAAGAGGGAAAAATTCATAGGCAGTAGTTTCATTATATGCCCATGGGCAAAGGTCAATCGGAATTTGTCCGCCGTATTTGTGTTCTAACCCCCTTTTGTCGATATATGGCATTTCGTCCATCTGCTTTTTTATTTTCTCAACCATCGGAAAATATTCTTCCTTGGTGTATTGCTTGTTGAAAATGCAATGTGAAGCTTTGTTCATGCCTACACAGCCGAACAGATATTCAGATCCATGGCAGCCGAAAGTATATTCCGTATCATGATTACGGTAATTCCAGACACTAAATTTCACATTGGAAGTATTGAGTCCCGTCCATGTCGCTTCATAAACCCATTCCGAAGCCGAACCAAAGGCGGTAAAATCATAGCAATTGTGTACACCGCCTTTTAAAAAAAGTTGCGAGTATCTTATATTTTCCGAATCGGAAACAAAATAAACATCGTGAGCGTTTTTTGAGTTATAAACATATTCGCCGGAAACATTTTCATTATTTCTGCCGAGCGAGGTGCGCCTTGGGTATTTCAAAGACAGGGCGTAAGCCTGCTTTTTTAATTTCTGCACATTTTTTGCCGACCCGAGACCAAGTTCTTTGAATTTCTTTAAATATTCTTCCCTCGTCAGCTGCTCATTAAACAAACAGTAATTTTTATTGCGCAAAGAAGTGCAGCCGAAGCAGTCCCCGCAGTTTACCAGGTCGCGGGAAAAATAAACATTCTGGCAATTTTCGCAGTCTTGAGAAAAAAATGTCTGGAAAGATTTGCGTACATCCACAATTTCATAGCAAAGTTCCGGGTCCGCGCAGTATGAGGCGTCCAGCGAATCTTTTGTGTTTAAAGCGACATTGGTATAGGCGGATTCTTCCCCCTTGATGTGTTTGAAGCAAAGATAGCAGTTTTTCTGGAAACTGGAGGCGTTGCAGTATTCGCTATTTACCATGGTTGTATATTCGGTATGCAAAGAAGCTTTCGGGACATTAATCATCAATTCCTCAAACTGTTCAAAAAACGGCCGAGAGAAATTATAATTCCGTCCGTAGCTTTTTGGGTCCCACTTGTCGCTCCACCAAATATCCTGTTTGTAAATTTTCCCCGGCACATCCGGGTGATAGAAAGTAATAATATTTTCGCCGGTAAAATCACACTTCCTTTTATACAAAATTCGATAGCCGTACCAAGCCATACGCCGCAGCAACCTGCAATGCGGACACCAGACGGGCGGCGGGACTTTCATCTGCTCGTAAAACCCGAAATCATCCGGCTCTATGACAAAATCTTTTTTACAGCTTTGGCATATTCGGTTTTCACTTTGTTCTCTCATTAAATTTTCATTATGACATTATTGATAATGTCATAATGTCTAATCCATCCAATTTTTGGCTTTGAGGGCGGCGGTAGCGGCAGATTGTTCGGCTTCCTGCTTGGACTGGCCTTTGCCTTCGGCGATTTTGGAGGAACCAAAATATATGCCGACGGTGAAATGCTTGTCGTGGTCTGGACCGGACTCGGAGAGAACTTTGTAGGCAGGCGTAAAATTGACGAATTCTTGCGCTTTCTCCTGCACTAGAGATTTCGCGTCGCGCCATAATTTTTTGGAAACTATTTCTTCCGTTTTAGGCAAAAGATATTTGTGGATAAATTTATCACATACTTCTATCCCTTGGTCTAAATACAACGCGCCGACATAAGCTTCAAAAGTATTCGCCAAAATATACTGCCTCGCCTTGCCTTTGTCTTTTGTCTCGCCCTTGGACAAAAGTAGATAATCATTTATGCCGATTTTGGTTGCGACTTCGGAAATGATAACCGCATTCACCAGGGCCGAACGAAGCGCGGTAAGCTCTCCCTCGGTGTAGCCTGGATATTTTTTATATAAAAAGTCGGTAACGACAAGTTCTAGCACGGCATCGCCTAAAAATTCTAGCCGCTCGTTGTGCGAGAGTTTGGTTTTTGGATTTTCATTGATGTAGGAACGATGAATAAAAGCCTGCTGTAAAAGGTTCTTGTCTTTAAAATTTATTTTTGTTTTTTTCTCAAAACTTGAAAAATTTATCATACTATTTTGTTTTTTTTGTCCCGACGCTTTCAGGTCGGGACTCCGACTTCGCGTCGGAGGTAATAATGTCTACTGCTTTTGCAATAAGTGGAATAATGTCGTTATAAATCCGCAATTCCGGCACCTCCGTCATTTCAAACCATCTGGCGCCATCCAACCCGCCAGAATTCTCCAGCACAAGTTCTTTGTAGCCGCTCTCGGCCAGAAAATACACCACCTTCTTCAAGCTTTTCCCTTTGGACGGATGGGTCGCGACATATTCATTTGTCCCAAGTTTCTCTTCTATTTTTATATCCAGTCCGATTTCTTTTTTAATAGATTTCACGGCTGTCTCTTCTAGAGTCTCTCCATCTTCCACTTTTCCTTTGGAAAGAGTCCAGTAACCGAAAACATCGTGTACAAATGCGAATAAAATTTCATCATTTTTCTTTGCATACACCAGCGCGCCGCCTAGATTTTCTACCGGCAACTTTGTAATATCCACCGGTTCTTTTGACTCTTTTTCGCCGTTATGAGTTTTCTTTTTGTTCTCCGATTTTTGATGCTCTTTGTCCGGCTCGCCAATTTCCTTGTAAACAGCGCCCAATACGCCATTGACAAACTTGCCCGAATTTTCTCCGCCGAAAGTTTTAGCGAGTTCTATGGCTTCATTGATAGCGACTTTAGGAGGCACTTGAGAACGGTCGCCAAAGAGAAGCTCTGTCAGCCCGATGCGCAAGATATTTCTGTCAACAATGGAAATTTTATCTATCGGCCAGTCGGGAGCCGCTTTTTCAATAATTTTATCTATTGTCGAGTGCTTTTTTAAAACATCGCTCAAAAGTTTCAACACAAAATTGTCATCCTCGAGTCCGGGAGCGAATTCTTTTAAGTTTCTTTCTAGAACTTTTTTAAGATCATCGTCTATCGTCGTGCTCTTTTTGGTGGGCGAGAAATCCCACTCAAAAAGCGTCTGTAGCACTATTGATCTTGAAAGGTGCCTGTTGGCCATACATTAGTTCAAAGTTATAAAGTTCATAAAGTTAAAAGAAAATCCCCAACTTTACAAACTTTATAACTTTCTACTTTAAATTACTTCTTCGCTTCGGCTTTTTTTGCTTTTTCTTTCTTTTGCTTCTTTTCGGTCTTTTTGACTAAATCGAGCGCTTTTTTCCCTCGGTAAAAGCCGCAACCGGCGCACACCGTATGGCGCCTTTTAAGAACTTTGCAGTTTTCGCAGGCAGAAAAACTAGTGCTCGTGAGCGCGTGATGCGAGCGCCTGTTTCCCGTATGCGATTTTGTGCTTCTCATTCGTACTACCATAGTTCATTTACTCTAGCATATGCTGGATAAAAAGCAAAATACTTGCATTCTTAACCCGAGATGATATTATGTATGTGTAGAGATTGTTATGGCTACCAACCATAATCCTATAAAAGGACTTAGAGTTAATCTACATTATTAATACAAAGAACAAAGTTGGGTGGAACCGCGAACTAGACTCGCCCCGACAAAAAGTGATTTAATCATTTTTTGTCGGGGCGATTTTAATTTTATGCAAAAAGAAGAAAAAAAAGAAAGCGAAAGAGATCATAAGAAATTGGGACGCGAAATGGAACTTTTTACTTTTAGTGACACTGTCGGAAAAGGTTTGCCACTTTGGCTTCCAAAAGGCGCAACTATCCGTCGTGAACTCGAGCGATTTATTATCGATGAAGAAATTCGTCGAGGGTATTTGCATGTGCGCACGCCGGACATTGCCAAACTCGACCTGTATAAAAAATCCGGCCATTACCCCCATTATAAGGACTCGATGTACGCGCCTATAAAAATTGACGACGAAGAATTCATGCTCCGCCCAATGACTTGCCCACACCATTTTGAACTTTATCTCTCAAAACCACATAGTTACCGGGAACTTCCGATACGCATAGCGGAGCTTGCTCAGCTTTATCGTTACGAACAATCCGGTGAGCTGATGGGTTTGCAGAGGGTACGGGCTTTTTGTCTGGCTGACGCGCATATAATTTGCGCGAACGAAGAACAAGCGGTGGAAGAAATCGGCAAAGCGCTGGACCTTATTGAGTACATTACTTCCATATTCAATTTGAAACTTGATTCCGACTATCGATATCGTTTATCTTTGGGTGATAGAAAAAACACAGAAAAGTATTATAAAAATGACGAAGCATGGGAAAAAGGCGAAGATTTGCTACGCAAATTAATGAAAAAAAGAGGATCTAAATTTGAGGAAGCAAAAAATGAGGCCGCTTTTTACGGACCAAAAATTGACATCCAAATGAAAAATGCCAACGAAAAAGAAGATACAGCCTTTACTGTACAGTATGACTTCTGCATGCCCGAACGATTTAATCTGAATTATATGGGCGAAGACGGCAAAGACCATCGGGCTTTTGTAGTACATCGCTCTTCTATAGGAGCCATTGAGAGAATAGTGGCGTTTTTGATAGAAAAATACGACGGCGCGTTTCCTCTCTGGCTCTCACCCGTGCAGGTGAAAGTGATTCCGGTGCGGGAAAATCACAACGAATATGCAAAGGAAATTTACGAAATGCTCAAAGAAAACAATATACGCGCGGAATTAGACGATAAAGACGGCAACCTCGGCGGGAAAGTCCGCGACGCAAAAAATAATAAAATCCCCTACTGGGTCGTCATCGGCGACAAGGAAATAGAAGCCAAAAAAGTCACCCTCGAATCCCGCGACTCCGGCAACCTCGGGCAAATATCAAAAGAAGAATTGGTTGCGAAACTTTCGGAGGAAATTAAGAATAAGAAATAGATATCTTTAGTGTTTTTTAGCATCCAAAAAAGGAGGCTGAGGTGTATTTCTTATTATTTCGCGAATATTTTCTACTTCTCGAAGAGCTTCTTCCTTTGGTATAAATTCCGATAAAGCAATCACTCCTTTATCTATAACAGATTGCCTTGTTTCTTGACTCATAAAATTAAGTAGTCTAGACATTATCTCTCTTTCTACTTCAATTTGTTTGTATGTCTTTTTCTTCGTGGGATTATTTTCTGGCGAATTCATGTCTATAGTATAGTGTTAAAACTTTTTATGTCAATCTCCACCAATTTATCATTAGGTCCCCATATTCCCCATAGGTCAGACCTATGGGGACTCATTTATCCAATCAAAAAGTTCATTAATATGATTAATTTCAAAATCTTCTGGTAATGAACTTTTATTTATTATCTTCCCCTCTTTTCTAGAAAAACCATAAAAATCCTGAAAACTCGAGTATCGAAAATTTTTAAGATACTCGGTCGCTTCTTTTTTATTCTTGATTCCATTTTCTTGCCAATCTGACTGAATTAATTTTATTGGATTAAGGTGAATATAAGAAAATAAATAATTAAAATAATTATCTTCCCCAACATGTTTAGATTTAAACTTTCCTTCAAAAAGTGAGCCGGTACGATTGTGTTTTTTATTAAAATACATGGCATAAGCGGTAGAAAGTTTTCTCATAAATTCCGTTATAGGATTAAATTTTTCTTCCCATAGGTCGGACCTATGGGAAATTAGAATTATATGGAAGTGATTAGGCATCAAAACCCATGCGCATATTTCCACGAGTGGTTCCCCTCTTTCAAAATCCCAAGCATTAATTTTTTGATCCACAATCGAATCTCTGAAAGTAAAGCTTCTTTCTGAATTGGAAATAAAAAGTAGTTTACAAAAACGATCGTAGTCTTCATCTGAGTTGAAAATTTTATTTTTGCCATTACCTCGATTGTAAATATGATAATATTCCTTTTCTATTAAATTAGTTTCTCTGAGACCCATGCTTTTATTATAACACCTCCCATAGGTCAGACCTATGGGAATTAAGTTTTCTTGATAAGTTCTAGTAGTTTTTTCATGGCTCTCCCGCGGTGGGAAAATTCAAGAATTTCACTAGGGTCATACTCGAGCATAGGTTTTTCCGTGCCGTCTAATTGAACGAACAGTTCAAAATATCTATCTCTGTGCTTGTTATGTTTAGGCGCGACGATTTTTCCGTGAAATGTCCCTTCGGCAATTATGATATCCCCTTCTCCACGACAAAATCCAAGCCGGCAAGTTGAACTAATACGCGTACCCGCAAATTTTTCGCCCATTTCTTTTGGAGTCATATATTTCCAAAAATCCTTCATATATGGACCAGGGAAACCATTTAATGCTTCCATATTTACCGAAACATCGTCTACTAAAACAGGCTGTTTGTAAATATCGTAAACAGTTTTTAGCTTGTGCCGTATGATTTCTTCCGGATCTCCCTGAATTTCTGGTTGGTCAAAAATTTTTTGCTCGCAATCAAAGAATTTTCCCAACTCTGCAGATAAATCCTGAAACTTAAACGAACTTCCAGTAACAATCAAAAGTTTTGGTTTAGACATTGATTTTTGTTAATTCCATGCTTGTTAATAGTGCTTTTTCACTCTCGAAAATTTTTATTTTCTCTAAATCTCTAGGCTTCCAGCGATTTTGATGTCCGGTTTTATGAGGTTTACACAAAGCGCAACTACGATTTTTTATTTTGAACATTTTTCTCATGTGAGACTAATTGTAACATGAGAATGTTTTTTAAAACACCATGTTTACTGCATTCACGACCGTAAATGTAGTAAACAAAAAAATTGTGAAAAGATTAGGTTATCTGGTTTAAACTTCCTGTTTTATTAACTTCGAAAATTTCTACAAATTCTAGGATTTTAAGATCTTCCAAATCTTTTATGAAATCCTCAGGGATTTTTCCCCTACCTACCCAAACACTTTTATGAATCATTTTAAAACCTAGGTTCTTGACAACTTCTCTTAGCCAATCTCTTTTTCGGCGCAGTCTCTCCGGAATGTCAAAACTTATTATGACAGGAGAACCTTGACCTACTTTTACTTCATAATATCTAGTCGGTAAACTATTTTTCAGTTTACCAAGTTTAGCTATACCCTTCTTGGAAATTGTAAATCTACTATTTCCTGACATTTCAATCAGACCATCATGTTTCATCTTGGATATAAATATAACTAATCTCCTTTTTCTATCTTTGAGAATTTCTGCTCTAGATTTTTTAAATTCTAAAATCCTCCTACGCTTTTGGTATTCATATTCAATTTGGCTCGAACTAGCTCCATAACCGGCAGACAATACAGCGCCGAAGAAATCAACTTGATCCATTGCTCCGTCATAAAGAAACTCTAGAGCTTTTATCAAAATTTCGCCTCTCATAATTTTAAGTTTACTACATTCACGACCGTTAGTATGGTAAACAAATTGTTTAAATAAGTTTAGATATCTATCTCCGCCAGCTTGGCATTTGACTGAATGAAAGATTTTCGGTGCGGGACTTCGGAACCCATAAGAATATCGAAAATTTTGTTGGCTTCTTCGGCGTCATCTATATTTACTTTTTTCAATATGCGATTGGCGGGATCCATTGTGGTTTCCCATAATTGTTCCGGGTTCATTTCTCCGAGACCTTTGAAGCGCTGAACATGGAATTTGTTTGATTGTTTTTTGGTGTCTTCTTTTTCTTCTCCCTCGACTTCCCCTTCTCCTTCGCTAGGCTCAGGACCTTCGGCTTCCTGAATTTGATTCACATCAGCATCCTTGCCCATAATTTTTACCCTGTCCTCGTCGGTATAAGCGTAAAAAGTTTCTTTCCCTTTTTTTATTTTAAAAAGCGGCGGCTGGGCGATATAAATATATCCAGCGTCTATGACTTGTCTAAAATACCTGTAAAAAAGTGTGAGGAGAAGCGTGCGAATGTGCGAACCGTCCACATCGGCATCGGTGGCGATAATTATTTTGTGATAGCGCATTTTGGAAATATCAAAAGTGTCCCCAATTGAAGTGCCCATAGCGATGACGAGCGACTTCACTTCTTTGGACGCAAGCATCTTGTCTATGCGGGCGCGCTCGACATTCAAAATTTTACCGCGAAGCGGAAGTATTGCCTGCGTGCGGCGGTCTCTGCCCTGCTTGGCACTACCTCCGGCGGAATCTCCCTCCACCAAGAATAATTCTGATTCGGAAGCATCTTTGCTTTGGCAATCTGCGAGTTTGCCCGGAAGAGTCATACCCTCAAGCGCACCCTTGCGGAGAATAGAATCCTTTGCTGCTTTGGCGGCTTTGCGGGCTTTGAGAGCCAAAATAGACTTGTTGATTATGGATTTCGCATCGTCTGGATTTTCTTCGAGAAAATTATTAAACGCCTCGCCGAAGATAGTCGCTACTGCCCCTTGCGCTTCCATGCTTCCCAGCTTCGCCTTGGTCTGCCCTTCAAACTGTATCTCGCGGAGTTTGACGGAAATAGTTGCGGTCAAACCTTCAAGCACATCTTCGCCGGTAAATCCGCCTTCGAACTCTTTCATCATTTCATTTTTCTTGCAGTATGTGTTTAGCGTCCTCGTCAGCGCAGTCTTGAAACCGGTCACATGCGTGCCGCCTTCCTGCGTGTAAATATTGTTAGCGAAAGGAAAAATCCTGTCCATAATGTCGTCTACATACTGAAGCGCCACTTCGACGCCTACGCCGTCCAATTCTTTTTCTACATAAAAAATTTCGCTCTGGATGGGCTTCTGGAATTTGTTGTAATGCTTGATGAGAGAAACGAGTCCACCTTCGAAATAAAAAGAAACTGAAGGAAGCTCCAAGCTTAAGTCTCGGAAATAAAATGCATCAGAGTCGTCCATCCCCTTCTTGTTATCCCACTCCCGCGCGTCAATTATCAAAATTTTTAGCCCCTTCACTAGATACGCCTGCTGGCGAATATGATTGACTATCACATTCCAATCAAACTTTATATCCTTGAAAACTTCTTGGTCGGGTTCAAAGGTGACTATCGTACCGTGAAGCTTAGAGTTGCCCACTTTCTTTACCGCCGCCTTGCGCTTCCCCTGTGAATATTCCTGCACATAAACGCCACCATCGCGGTGCACTTCTACCTTGCAGTAAATGGACAGCGCGTTCACCACCGATGCTCCCACTCCGTGCAAGCCGCCGGAAATTTTGTATCCGCTGTTTTCCCCGCCGAATTTTCCTCCGGCATGCAGGGTGGTCATCACCGTCTCTAAGGCGGAAACTTTTGTTTTCTTGTGAATGTCTATCGGTATGCCTCGCCCGTTATCCGCCACTCGCACGCGGTTGTTCGGCAGAAGCACTACCTCTATGTCGTCGCAGAAATCTCCCATCGCCTCATCGCGCGAGTTGTCAAAAATCTCCCACACTAAATGATGAAGCCCTTCCGGACCCGTGGTGCCGATGTACATGCCGGGCCGGCGCCGTACCGGCTCCAAGCCCTCTAAAACCGATATATCCGAAGCGTCATAATGATGACCGTTTCCTTTCTTTGCCGCATCTTCTTTTGCCATAATATCTCTCCATTATAGCAAATTTTTATTGCATTTGCTAGTGGAAAATTTGAATAAAAAAGGGGCTGTTTGCGACACGGTCTTCGCAAACAGCCCACCCGGTCAGTCGGGAGTGGGAACTTCATAAGTCCCCTCCCAACCGACAATCTCGATTGTGTTCACTTTTTTTTCACCCCCTTTCAGGAGGTTGATTGTTTTGTGCCATTCCACCCCCTCTGGGCGAACTAAACGAAAAACACCCGCCTAGAGGGCTGGTGTTTGAGTTGTAATGAGTTAGGTTCTAGTTTCTAGGTTATAGTTACAGCGCAAATATCAGCCTTCCAAGAGAGGTCTTAATGGTGACGACTATCGCGCTTTTATTTGCTTGTATATTTTTAGTCACGATAACATGATAGCACATATTAGATATCCGCAAAATGCCTGTGTGGAAAACCCACCCTATCTAATTTTCTAGCATATGCGTAAATCTCAGATAAGCATAATAAATATCAAGGGTAGTCCTTGATATTTTGAATCAAATAAAAAAAACCGCATCATTTCCTCTTTTTCAAGAAAGTTTAATTATCTCCTTAGAAATTTTAGGAATCTCGGTTTGAAAAAATTTCTTGACTGCAGACCATTTAATATCAAAAAAGATGATAGTGTCCGGATCGGATTCCGCGTCGTTAAAATAGACCAAACTCTTTAAAATATGATGGTAGTCGTGCGCCACGGACGGATACTGCTCCTTTAACCTTAAAATAATATCTTTAAAAGACGCGACATTTTTTACGCACCAATATAAGTCAAAAAAATCCCTTTTCTTGCCCCGCTGGGAAACAGCTATGATTTTCATAACAGCGATATCAATCGGACGCGCCACTTTAAGGATACCGTGTTTTATAAAATTTTCCTTTGGAATAAAAAAAGGGTAAGCTATAAAACTTATTTTTGCTTTAAATAACTCTCCATATACCGTACCGTCGCTCGCGATATCGGTAAGCCAATCTTTGTTGTCTATTAAATTAATCAGTAATTTTTTCGAATCAAAAGATTTTTCCGTAGTGAAAAAATCCAAATCGTACGATGTCCTGTTGCCGCATTGGAGGGCGAGCGCCGTCCCACCAGCCAAATACCAACCATTTTCTTCTAGCCATTTCTCTTTAGAAAAAAAATCAAGAGCCTGCTTTGTCTCTTTCGGCAATGTTTCGTAATGCCATTTTATTTGTTGAGAAGAAGTGTCCATAAATTTTTGGTTTTAGCGTCCAAAGACCTTGAATCTTTCACAACCTGCCTTAAAAGAGACTCATCGTAAGTACGCCAAACCCACCTAACATCGGCATCTCTGCCGAAACTAAGGACCCGTTCAATAATATACCGAGCGTCTTTTTTAGCGTCCAGTTTTTTTACATCAGTATCCCAAAACAAACTTTTCCGCTCTAGGGGCGACATACATATATTATAGCAAATTTTTACCCTATTTGCCAGCGAAAAATTTCGATAAAAAAGCCTCCACTTCTATTGTCTTATTCGTACGAATGGGTAAATGGAAAAAATGCTAAATAAAAAACCGCAGCATTTCCTCCTTTCGGTGCTGCGGTCTGAGGGTATACCACCCTCGGGGCTTTTTGTGTTTGCCTGGTTACCGCCGAGCGTGGAGTTATGGCCACCAAAATTTATTTTCCAGTTTTGATCGGAGGATTGAATCCTGATTCCATTCTCTATCCCGATCCTGCCCGCTTTCACGACTTTTTTTCAGCTCCAATGCTTCATTTAAAAGCTCATCTTCGTCATCTTTTTCTTGGAGAAAATCGATCACTTCATCAAAAAAACTTTTCATACTTTCTGTTTTTTATTGTTTTTTCTGCACTCTCTCTTTTTTAGGGACCAATAGTGAAGGGTTCCCATTTGTCAAACTCGTCGCCTCTTAACATCACCCACAAGCGGATTTCTGCCTCTCCGTGAGGCATAGATCCAGACTTCCCATCGTTGTCAACAATCGGACACCCCGTGGAGTCCATAGAAACTCCATAGTGCCCGTTCGGCTTTTCAGGTTGTCGCCAAACCCGCAGGTCACACTCCATAAGTTTTCCTTCTTTAATTTTCAACGACCATATCCACACCTCGAAGACATTCGAGGTTGCGAATGGATATGTCCATTGAACAGCCTCGAACACTCATTCGAGGCTGGTGGATATGTTTCTAGGATTCTTCTACAAACGCATTCAGCAACCTCAAATTATTTTGGGTAAGAAGGTTGAGAAGAAGGCTATTAAATTTTAATGTTTGATATGTCATTTTTTGTTAAATAAAAGAAAACCAGCCCTTGGAAGGCCGGTTTCGTGTTGTAAGTGTTTGTTTAAAGAGTTTTTACAGCGAAACATCAGCCTTCATTTAGATGAGGCTGAGAAGGAGGGCTCCGGAATTAATTTGCTGTATTTTTTTCACGATTAGATAATAGCATATGAAAAATAAAAGTAAATACCCGCTTGGGGAAATCTCATAATAGCATTATGCCCACGACCGTTGTTATTGTGCTATTAAAAAATTACCAGTATTATCTCACCTGCCAACCTTTTGCTTTTATTTTTTCTGTTATTTTTTCCATAACGGCGTTTACTTCGGCATCGGTCAAGGTGCGTTCGTAAGATTGAAAGACAATCCTAAAAGCATACGAAATTTTTCCATCTTTTTTAAATTCATCAAAAAGTTCCGGACCTTTTATGACCATATCCCCCATGTTTGCTTTTATTATTTTTTCTACTTCGGCACTTTTTACATTTTCCGGCACAAATACCGCAATGTCGCGAGCGATGAAGGGAAAGAGAGACCACATTTGAAATTTATTCCCCTCTTGAGGGGTGGCTGAAAGCCGGGGTGGATTAATTCGTCCACCTCCCCCTGAAGGGTACTCCTCAAGAGGAGAATCGGCGCAAAATTCATCCAGCTTCATTTCTTTTATTCCTTTCTTGTCCCCATAAGCAACACGAATTTCTTCGTCTTTCTTTTTAAAAACTGTCCCGATTTCAAAAATTTTAATTTCCTTCAAACCGAGAAACGGAGCATTCAGTTGGTTGAGTTTAATGCTTTCTTTTAACCCATCGCTTAGATTCGTCCGCAAAAATTTCTTATCCGAAGCGCTTTTTTCCACCTGCAGTTCCCCTTTGTCACGAAAAGTATAAGTCATAACTTCCGAATATCCTTCCGTAAGTAATTTATTTCTCACCCAACAAATTTTTGCGTAAGTTTCATTTACTTTTGGTTTAAAACCAATCTTCGAAATATTCCCTTTCACCTTGTCATATCCCAAAATCCTGCCTATTTCTTCCGCCATATCTTCTTCAACAACCAAATCAAGACGCATAGGCGGCACAATAATTTCAAACACTCCTTTTTTAAATACGTATTTAAATACGTATCTTTTCAAAATCTCTTCTATCTGTTTTTCTGAAACTTTCAGTCCTAAAATACTTGAAATCCTGTCCACAGAAAAAGAAAGCTTGCGTTCTTCCTGCTTTCTCGGATAGATATCGACGATATCTTCAAAAATAGCCTTCGGGCACATCTCATAAATTAATGCTGAGAGTTCTATCATGCCGTAAGCTGTTCGCTCTGGCGACAAATCATTTTCAAATCTTTTTCGCGCATCAGTAAAAATATTCAAAGCTTGGGCTGTCTTTCGCACAGAAACCGGATCGAAATTGGCACATTCTAGAATTATGTCTTTGGTGTCTTTAGTAAGTTCGGCATAATTACCGCCCTTGATGCCGGCAATATCTAGCGCATTCCCCAAATCATCGGCAATCACCATCATTGATTCATCCAATGTTTTTTCCGCGCCGCCGAGTAAAGTGATTTTCTCGCTCTTTTTCGCATTGCGAACCGTAAGTTTCAAATTTTTTATTTTTGCAAAATCAAAAACATGCGCTGGTTGCCCGCAATCGTACATCACGATATTCGTCGCATCAACGATGTTGTTTATGCTTCGCTGTCCGATTGATTCCAAATGTTCCATCACCCATTTAGGCGAGGGTCCTATTTTTATATTTTTTATTACCCTACCCATGTACCTTCGGCATTTTAAGCTTTCAATAGTTTTGATTAATTTAGTCGGCTTAGATGCGGGAATTTTGTATTTCGGCGTGGGGTCAACATATTTTATATTGAGGAGCGAAGCGAGTTCTCGCGCAACGCCTTGGTGCGAAAGCAAATCATGCGCGCGGTTCGGCAGGATGTTTAAATCAAAAATTGTATCGTCACCTTTTTTCTCAAGGTTTTCTACTTCGCACAGATGATAGGTGAAAATGTCCCTGAGTTTTTCAGGAGAAGGCGCTTCGGGAATATACCATTTTAACCAATTGTAAGAAATTTTCATCCCGTTAGAGATAGAAAATCTTTAGATTTCCGTAGTTATGTTACTTTTAATTAAATTTTCGACAGAAATTATTTTTTTC
This sequence comes from Patescibacteria group bacterium, assembly GCA_038055775.1. Classification (GTDB taxonomy): domain Bacteria; phylum Patescibacteriota; class Minisyncoccia; order Phycocordibacterales; family UBA9973; genus UBA9973. Next base: position 23,233 of record JBBUHH010000029.1, read on the forward strand.
ATATTATATAATATACAAACTGAGCGATCTCTAACGGGATTCATTCCCGTCAAATCTGATTCAGTCGCAAATCCCCCTGATAAAAAAGCCGGACATCGGGAATCCCCCATTTAATCATGGCGATGCGGTCGAGTCCTCCGCCGAAAGCAAAGCCCTGCACTTTCTTTGGGTCGAGACCGCAGTTTTTCAAAACATTCGGATGTAACATGCCGGAACCCATCATTTCTATCCACTTGCCCTTAAACCTCGCCCAGACTTCCAGAGACGGCTCGGTGAAAGGAAAAAAACTAGGGCGAAATTCCACCTCGGAATCTTCACCCAGCATTTTTTTATAAAATTTTGTAAGCACACCTTTTAGATTTGCGAGGGAAACTCCGTCTTCGATGCTTCCTATCATCACTCCGTCCACTTGATAAAATTGCATTTCATGGGTTGCGTCCGTGGCTTCATTCCGAAAAACTTTGCCAATAGAAATGAAAGCGCATGGCAATCTGCCTTCTTTGCCCGCTTTTTCTATCGAACGCGCGGAAACGCATGTACAATGAGTCCGCAATACTTTTTCCTTACTATCCTTGATCCAAAATGTGTCCTGCATATCTCGCGCCGGATGATCTTTCGGAACGTTTAAAACATCAAAGTTGTACCATTCACTTTCAAGCTCCGGACCAAGCGCGATTTCAAAACCCATCTCGGAAAAAGCCTGATAAGCTTGATCGACCAAGATGGAAAGCGGATGCTCAGTACCTTTTTTATTTTCTTCACTCATACGGCTATATTAGCGGCAAAAAGATAAAATTACAAGGCTTCGTGCAATTGTTTACTATATTCACGATCGTGAGTATAGTAAACAATTCTATTTATAAATTTTAGACATTTTGCAATATTCGCACTCGGTATTTTTACCGTAGGAATTATAATGGCATTCTCGCGCCTTCCACTCTCCGGACTTCACCAGTTTATCATAATCCTCTATGTCCTTAATGAGAAGCTCAACCTCTTCGGGGGTTACCATGTGACTAAAAATGTTCTCTTTTGTATTTTTCGCTTCTAGAAATTCCAGCCTGCTTTCGGACACTTTTACACCTTCCCACTTTGGCGAGCCTTTTAAAAGATACGCGTACATAGCAAGCTGGCGAGCCAAGCTGGAAAGCCGGCCTTCTTCGTCTCTTTTGCTTACTTCGTTTTTCTTTTTGGGCTGACCGGTCTTGAAATCGGTAATCCGGAGACTTCCATCCGGCAGTTTTTCAATCAAGTCAATTCGTCCGTAAATGTTTAAATGGGGAAATGCTGGATCCCGAAACGATATAGGGTATTCATTTTCGCGCTCTGCCGCGATTTCCTTTAGCCTCGCTTTTGCCCAAGCGCCGACCAGCCGCGCCACTTCGGGGTCGGGCGGCAAAATTATTTTTTCGGATTTCAAGATCTGATCAATGGCGCTATGCACCTTGCTTCCGAATTCTAGGTGTTCATTTGTCTCTTCCGGAAGACCCAGGAAAGTTCTAAAATACCACTTCCAGGCACATTCAAAAAAGTTGTTGAGTGAAGAGGCGGACACAATGCGGTCTTTGTATTTTTCGCTTACTAGTTTGGTCATCTTGGTTATCTCGGGTAAAATCCCCTCCCCGCCCTTCTTTTCATTTTTATTTTTGGTAAATTTTTCCTTAACAAAAACCTCTTTTGGCAAATCCCGGATAATTTGGGCGGCTTCTTTGTCTTCTCCTCCTGCATAAGAAAGAGCGCAGAATCTTTTGGCGCGGGTTATCGCTACATACAATTTTCTCTTGATTCTGTCCGCATCACTCTCCCAAACCTTCTCCTCAATTGCGGAAGGTAAAGTAAATGGCAGGCGCTTTCCGCCATTTAGTCCCTTTTCGTCCATATGCGCTATCCAAACGAAATCAAACTCAAGTCCTTTCCCACCATGCAAGGTGAGTACTTTAATCCCTTCTTTTTTATTGACTACAATCGGGATATCTTCTCCATATGATTCCAGCTTGGTGAGAATTTCCACAAACTGCGCCAAGGTCAGTTTTGGATTTTTTTCTTTTTCTTTCTCCGCCAGACCAATCAAAGTAGTTAAAATTTCCTCGGCGCTCACCAGTTTTTGCCCATCTTTTTTAAACAAGCTTTTTCCAATCTTTTCCATCGCTGGAATTATTTCCTCATTCTCGGCAATTTTCTTGAGTTCCGTTAATTTTTTAATCCACAGCTCGGGGGCACCTCCAAAAAGAGCCGGCTTACCGGTAAAATTTTGAAAAGAAAACTCGCGCATCTTTTGAGAGAAAAGAAATTTGTGCGCTTCCATGCTTGGAATACCAGAAATGGAGTCCAAAAAAGACCGCGCAAACGAGACATTGTCTTTCTGGTGGGTAATAATTTTCAAAACCCGGATAAACCCCTCAGCCATTTCCTGATCAAATAAATTTAAATTGTCCGAAGCGGAAACTGGGAGCCCCTCTTCATGTAAAATTCTAAGAACTTCCCGGACTTCGCTATTTTTAGGCACGAGAATCGCGCAGTCATTTATATCCACCCCTTGTTTGATTTTTTCTTTTATGTCTTCGGCGCAGGCGACGATTTCATCTTCTCTGCTATCCGCCTCAATCAACCTTATAGGGTGATTTTCCTTGCTTTGGCTTCGTAATTTTTCCGGTGTGAGAACACTTTGAAGGAGAGCATGTGAAACGTCTAGAATAACCTGGGTGGAACGATAATTGTCTACAAGCGTGATGAGTTTCGCATTTTTCCAAGTTTTATTGAAACCCTTGAAGTGGTCTATGGACGCGCCGGAAAAACCGTATATGAGCTGGCGGTCATCGCCGACTACGAAAATATCCGGCTGCTCGACTTTACCCCAGACTGTTTTTAGAAATTCATTCTGCACACGGCTGGAATCCTGATGCTCATCGACCAAGACATACAAATACCGCTCACGGACATCCGCGACCGCGTCTTTGGATTTTTCCATTATTTTTACCAAATTCTCCAATACATCGTCATAATCGAAAACATTTTTCAGTTTTTTAGTGTCTTCGTAAAGCTCAAAAAATTTAGCCACTTCTCTCGTCCGCCCGAGCCCCTCTATTTTATTTTGTGCCTCTTTCTTCATCTCACCTTTACTCTCGCCGCGCGTGGAAATGTTTTCGGAATCATTTTTTACAAATTCCAAATCTTCTTCAACTTTGGATAAAAAATATTCGGAAGTGATCCTTTCGCGTTTCAGGAGCGAAAAAATCGAGCGCATGTCTTTAAAGTACCTAGAACGTTCGCCGCGAGGCTTCAGGTACTGCCACGAGCTTTTTTCCAGCACTTCGTCAAAGAGAGCGATAGCATCAATTTCGTCCAAAAGTTTGGGCGCGGCGGCAAGACCGAGAACTCTATAATGTTCTTCGACGACTTTCATTCCAAAGCTGTGAAAGGTGGAAATATTTACCGCGCTTGCGGCTTCTCCAATGTAACGCGAAAGGCGCTCCCGCATGGCATCTACCGCCGAATTGGTAAAAGTGAGGCACAAAATCCCGTCGCCCTTGATATCCGTCTTCCGCAAAATATTTCCGATCCGCATCGCCAAAATCTGGGTTTTTCCCGTCCCCGGTCCAGCCACCACCATCACCGGTCCGTTGATAGTGTCTACAGCCTTTTTCTGCTCTGTATTTAGCTTTTCGTATTCCCTCTCAAAAACCCCCTCTTTCTTCATAAAAACATATTACTCCATTTGCCAATTTTTGTCCGCTTGATGGAAAGGGCGAGAGTTGGAATACCGATTTTTTCTCCCAAATCATTTGCTATCGCCCGCACATATGTACCACTGCCGCATTTTATATGAAAATCAGCAACGAGAAAGGAAGCAGGAATAGTAAATTTTGAGCGCGGAAGGTTCACGCCGGAGGCGGGAGGAAAGCGCCAAAATTTACTATTCCTGCTTCCTAATAACCCTCGCCAGATTTTTAGAATTTCTTTTTGGCGGAAGTCGCCGCGGACTTTTGCAATTCTACGCTCGATATTTTCTAATAACTTTTTTGCGCCGATTTTTCTGATTCCGAAAAATTTTAGGCTTTGCACATGCACTTCATGTTCCGGACTTTTTACCTTCTCTCCCGCCCGCGCGTAGGTAAAAAGCGGCTTGCCGGCGACAGTCTTCGACGAATACATAGGGTAGCTTTGAGTGAATTTGCCGGTAAAAAATTTTAAATTATTTTGTATTTTTTCAGCCAGTTCCGACATTCCAACATTCTTGAGAATGTCAGAATGTTGCACTTTACCTAAAATGTCGTATGTGTCGGTGGCAAAACCGAACAGCACGCGAAATTTGTATTCTTTAGTAAGTTTTATATATTTTTCTTTTTCGTGAACTGCATCTCCGACCAAGACGAGTAAAAGCCCAGAGACCATTGGATCCAGCCTGCCGGCATAAGTCATTCTTATTTCTTTTGCATCTTTGTACTTTCTGTTCTTGCGGCGAAAATTCTCCAGCGCTTCAAGCGGAGTTTCCCCTTCTTTTTTATTTAGTAGTAAAATTTTTTTGAGAATTTTTTTCACATTCGCATTCTAGCATAACCAGTTTTCTTTTTGCCGAAAATAATGTAGATTGTAGAAGTGTTGGAGGCGTCGGATAGTGGTTTATTCCACCACCTTGGAAAGGTGGCAGGCTCGAA
>JBBUHH010000030.1:0-4643 GCA_038055775.1 Patescibacteria group bacterium
GTAATGCCTGATGTACATATTCTCCTCCAGATAAGGCTGTGGTGCCAATATAAAGCGGAGAATTTTCGTCCATTGCCCCCTTGCCCATTTGAGTGGAAATAAAAGGCATACCAGTCTTTTCTAAAAATTCTTTGAGTTGTTTTTGTAAGGAATTTCGAGTTGCGCCTCCCCCTAGAATAATTATCGGGTGTTTTGCTCTTTCAATTTCTTTTACTGCCTCAATTATGGATTTTTCACTAGCAATTTCAGAAATAATTTTTTGGGGAAAAATAGATGTTGCATCGCAAACTTCCCCCGCTATGTCTTCAGGCAATTCTATATGTACCGCGCCGGGGCGCTCGGCTTCGGCAAGACTGACAGCTTCCGAAAAGATTTTTGCTATATCATTGCCATTTGTGATTGACGCAGAAAATTTTGTGACCGGTTTCATCATCGCTACGATATCCACGATTTGAAATTTACCCTGCTTGCTTTTTCGTACGGCTTTTTGCCCGGTAATGACCAAAAGCGGAAAACCTCCGAGTTGCGCGTATGCTACGCTCGTCATAAGATTCGTCGCTCCGGGTCCGAGTGTGGAAAGCGCCACGCCGACTTTGCCCGTAACCCTGCCTATCGTCGCCGCCATAAACGCCGCCGCTTGTTCATGCCTAGTTGTGATAAATTTTATTTTTGATTTTCGCTGTGATTTTCTTATGGCCTCCAGTAAATCTAAGGTTTCCTCGCCCGGCACGCCGAAAATGTATTTTACCCCATGATTTTCAAGGCATTCTACTAGCGCTTCGGCAGTATTTTTCTGTATTTTTTTCATCCCGTTATTTTAGCTTGAAATGATTTATAGAACTAATCTTTTTCCTCTAAATTACCTACATTCCAACTCGGCGCGCCATCAGCTTTCGCAGTGTTTTTTGGTGGAGCAAATTCTTTTGTTTCTGTAAGGAAAATTATTTTGTTATTATTGTCAAAAACACGCAATTCTCCTTTTTCATTGTTTAAGTCAATGCGAGCTTCCCCCGCCTCAACCATCGCGTCCAGCATTCTTTCAAATTCACTAATAACTGGTATATAATCTGAGAGTCTTACTCCTTTTTTACGCTCCCCTGTTACCTTTTCTAAAGACATAATCTTTTTAGTATTTTATTAATAATTTCTTTTTATCCACTATTTATAATAGCGAAGGCGGGCGATGGAGGAATCGGACCTCCGACTGTTCTTTTGGAGAGAATTATGATGCCACTTCACCAATCGCCCTTTAACTTATTTATACCTTTCTAAAGCACTTTTTGCAAGATAAATATTTTGCCCCATACCGACTAGAACGACATGGGGCTGAAAAATTATTTTTTTCGGTTTTTCCCTTCAAGAAGGACAGCGATGCCCTCCTTGAGGATGACCGCGATGATTATCGCGACCAAAAAAACAAGAACAATTTTTATCATATTACTCTTATCTTACCATTATTTAATCTAGCGAGCCTACTTCTTTGACTCTTTGTGCTTAGTTTTTTTGCGGCACCAATTGCAATACTTCAAAAGTTCAATCTTTTTTGTGACCAGTTTCTTGTTTTTGCTGGACCAGTAATTCACTCGTTTGCAGGCGCTACAGGCAAGTTTTATCAATCTATCTTGTGACATGCTTCTATATTAGTATAAAAAATACAAAAATGCAAACCCTAATTCACCTCACCCTAGCCCTCTCCCTACGGGAGCAGTATACCTTTTGGATACTTTGCTTTGCAAAGATATCTCAAAAGGTCTTGCGCTCGGTTCCCTATCCCGAGCTCACCTTATCAAGGAGAGGGGAAATTTTTATACGACCACCCTCGGCAACAGCGAACTGATACGCGTAGTGACTTCGTAATTTATAGTATTCAGCTTTTTTGCTATTTCTTCAGCCGTAATTTCTTCGTTTTTTTGTCTGCCTAAAATCACAACCTCATCTTCGATTTCAACTTTGGGCAAATGACTCGCATCAACCGTAAACATGTTCATTGAGATTCTCCCTAGAATTTTACACCTAGCGCCATGAATCAAAACTTCACCTTTATTGGAAAGTCCGCGATCAACTCCGTCCGCATAGCCTTGCGGAATTACAGCTGTTTTCGTTTGTTTTTTTGTGATGTAAGTGAGTCCGTAGCCTATGGTGTGACCTTTCGGCAAGATTTTTATTTCTGCTATTTTTGTTTTCCAAGCAATGACCGGTCTCAAAGTGAACCTAGTATTTTTATATAAAAATTTCAGATGTTTTGATGGCCACATACCATAAGCGCTCAAACCGAGCCGCACAATCGGATGAATGCCCTGTCCTTTTTCATAAACCAAAATTCCTGAACTTGCGGAAATATGCGTCTCTAAATTTTCCCTGCCAAATAATTCAAGCGCTTTTCTGTATTCATTAATCTGTTTTTGCGCATGAATAAAATTGGAGGTATCTTCGATATTTGCAAAATGGGCGTAAATTCCCGAAACTTTCACATACCGGCATTTTTTAATTTCTTTTAAAAGCTTCGGTAATTCTTTCAGAAGGAATCCTTCCCTGCCCAAATGCGCGTCAAACGGTATATGGATTTCCTGTTTTTTTTTAAGATGCCGCGTTACTTTATCCAGCTCTCGCAATTGTTCTAAAGAAAAAATACTCAAAATACAGCCTAATTTCACCGCTTTGGATAAATCCGTCTTCTGTACATACCCAAATAGAAAAGTTTTTTTCTGAGATATTTTTCGCAGTAGCGCGAGCTCTTCTATGCTGTCTACCTGAAAATAATCTACATGCGGCTCAAGAATTCTAGCGACTGCATTCTGCCCGTGTCCGTAAGCGTTGCCTTTGATGGCGACAGAAATTTTTGTCCCACTTTTCACCAAACTCCTAAATTGTTTGATGTTGTGAATCAGATTTTTTTTAGAAAGTTCGATATGGGAAAGAGGGGTTACTTTCTTCATAATTTTTATTCTACGGTAGTTTTTAATTTTTTTTCTTTTTCAAATCGCTCAATCGCAAGTTCAATCAGTTTATCTAAAAGTTTCGGAAGTGGTAGCCCGCTCGCTTCCCACAGTTTCGGATACATACTGATGGAGGTAAATCCGGGAATTGTGTTTATTTCGTTCACACATACTTTGCCACTCTTCGTCAAAAAACTATCTACCCTTCCCAATCCTTCACAAGAAAGAGTTTTGAAGGTTTTTACAGCTAAATCTTGGACTATCTTTGCTTCTTTTTTAGAAATTTTAGCGGGAATTTGGATTATTGCGCCGTTATCATCAATATATTTGGTATTGTATGAATAGAAATCATCTTTAACGATCACTTCACCTGGAATTGAAGCGATCGGTTTATCGTTGCCTAAAACAGAACATTCAATTTCTCTGCCATTAATAAATTCTTCAAGAATAATTTTTATGTCGAACTCGAAAGCTTCCTTGATTGCTTTTTTGAACTCCTTTTTATTTCTAACCTTACTTACTCCAACAGAGGAACCCATATTTGCCGGCTTGATAAAAAGCGGTAAACCTAATTCTTTTCTGGCTTTTTCAAAACTAATTTGTTCGCCAAATTTTACCGTAATAAATCTTCCGATAGGAATACCGGCATCCCGCAAAAGCCTTTTCATTACATCCTTATCCATCCCCACCGCTGACCCAAGCACCCCAGCGCCAACAAATGGTATGTTTGCAAGTTTGAGCATTCCTTGTACTGTGCCATCTTCGCCAAACGGACCATGCATTACTGGAAAAATTACATCAAAACCATTTACAACATCCAATTTGAATTTTCCGTCCTTGTTTATTTTTATGGGAGTAATATCATATTTTGTTTTATCTAATGCAGCTATTACATTTCTTGCTGAATTAATAGAAACTTCATGTTCCGCAGATTTCCCCCCAAAAAGTACGCCTATTTTCAGTTTTTTATTCATAGAAAGCAGTATACCCCAATTATTTTAAAATCGCACTATTTAAATCTTTGGGCAAGTTAGTTAAGTTTTTGTACCCTTTTTTGCTAATTAAAATCATATCTTCTATACGCACCCCGCCAAACCCTTTGAAATAAAGACCGGGTTCGATGGTCATCACGCATCCCGCCGGAAGCATATCTTCGCTCTTTGGCTTGAAATTCGGCCATTCGTGAATGACCGTGCCGACTCCGTGTCCAAGCCCGTGCGGAAATTTTTTTTCTCCAAACTTTTTACTCAGAAATTCACGAGCTGTCTTGTCTATTATTTTCGCCCGCATCTCCCCTTTACTTATCTTTTTCATAGCGAGTTCCATGGCTTTTAACACGCTCCCATATATTTTCTTTTGTTTTCTGCTCGGCTTGCCCCAGAAAAAAGTTCTAGTCATGTCCGAACAATAGTGATTTATCGTGCATCCGAAATCAAACATAATTGTATCCCCCTTCTTTAATTTTGCTTTACCGGGTTCATGATGAATGTTTGCCGTGTTTTTGCCAAAAGCGACTATCGGCGGAAATGCCAGTATCGGCGCGCCGTATTTTGCGAACCTTTTTGTTATAAACTCTGCGATAGCAGATTCTGTAACATTTGTTTTTAACTGCTTTAAAACATCGCGTAATACTTGCTCACTTATCCTCTGCGCTTTGATGATATTTGCAAGTTCTTTTTTGCTTTTCACCGCCCGCACTTCGTGGAT
>JBBUHH010000031.1:0-18672 GCA_038055775.1 Patescibacteria group bacterium
TAAAAATAATCAGGCAAGGGCGGGAGGGGAAGAGGCGGGCGGAAATGAAAAAAGGGAAATGCTTATAAAAGAAGCAAGGCTGGGAGGAAATAAACTGCGGGACTTGGCCTGGAGTTTGGATGTCTTGGATTTGAATAAAAATAGATAATATAAACACAATGCCGCTAAAAGCAAAAGCAACTCAAGAGTTTGTGCCAATCCGGGAAGTTCGCGATGGAATAATCGTGATGAAAGACGGAGGACTGCGAGCCATCGTGCTCGCCAATTCGGTCAATTTATCTTTGAAATCAGATGATGAGCAGAAGGCGACGATACTGCAGTTTCAAAGTTTCCTCAACACTTTGGATTTTGCCATTCAAATATCGGTGCAAAGCAGAAGGCTGGACATCCGCCCTTATCTCCTGCTCTTGGAAGACAGAATGAAAGTGCAAAGCGAACCGCTTTTAAAACTGCAAACGCGAGAATACATAGAATTCATCAGAAAATTTACCGAAGAAGTAAGCATAATGACAAAGAGTTTTTTTGTGATCGTTCCTTACACGCATACTGTGTTAAAATCAGACTCTGGAGTTTTAAAAAGATTATTCGGGGGAAGAAGCGCAAAGGAAGTAAAAATGGCCAAGGAAGAAGATTTTGAGGAAAAGAGGTCGCAGTTGGAAGAAAGAGTGGGGGTGATACAGCAAGGGCTTGCCCGATGCGGCATAAAGTCGGCCCAGCTAGGCACGGAAGAAGTGGTGGAAGTGTTTTATAAAGTTTTCAATCCGGGAGAAGCGGAAGGTAAGATACAATTGGAATAAAAACAATGGGAATTTTTCAAAAATTATTCGGAAAAAAAGATACGGTGCCAAGTGGGAGTATTCCCCGCTCTCCGGGGACGCAGGCCTCTATCCTGGCGGTATTACCGGAGCAGATATACGAAAATGCCAGCTTGGAATTGCAGGATGTCATTGCTCCTTCCGCCCTGAAAATTGAATCAAAATCAATCAGCTTGGGCGATAAAATCGCCCGCACATTTTTCATAATATCCTACCCCAGGTATCTCTCGGACAACTGGTTTTCCCCGATAATCAATCTGGATAAAGTTTTTGACATATCAATTTTCGTTCATCCGATAGACACATCTCTAATGTTGCGCCAATTCCAAAAAAAAGTCGCCGAGGTGCAAAGCCAAATCAATGTGCGGGAAGGGAAGGGTATGGTGCGCGACCCAATGCTCGACACGGCCTATAGGGACTTGGAGGGACTGCGCGACAGTCTGATACAGGCTCAGCAAAAAATGTTTGATGTCGGTATTTACATAACTATTTATGCCGACAATGATTTGGAGTTGTTCAAGCTGGAGAGTGAAATCAAGTCAATGCTTGAGTCAAAACTAATATACATCAAGCCGGCGCTTTTCCAGCAGGAAGAAGGTTTCAAAAGCGTCATACCGACAAATACCGATCTGCTTTCCATCCACCAAAAACTCAATTCAGAGCCTCTCTCCAGCGTTTTTCCGTTCATTTCTTTTGACTTAACTTCCGACAAGGGGATACTTTACGGCATCAACAGGCATAATTCCAGTTTGGTTATTTTTGACAGATTTTCTTTGGAAAATTATAACTCGGTGATTTTCGCCAAATCCGGATCGGGAAAATCATACGCCACCAAACTGGAAATTTTAAGGTCTTTGATGTTTGACATTGACATCATCGTCATAGACCCGGAAAGGGAATATGAATTCCTTGCGGAAGCGGTGGGAGGGAGATATTTCAACATCTCTCTGTCTTCAGACCATCATATGAATCCTTTTGACCTGCCGATCCCGCGCGAAGACGAAACGGCGGAAGATGTTTTGCGCTCAAATATCATCAACTTGGTCGGGCTTTTCCGCTTAATGCTGGGAGGACTCACTCCGGAAGAAGATTCAATGGTAGACAGAGCCATCTCCGAAACTTATGCCATAAAAGACATCACGCCAGAGTCCGACTTTTCAAATATAGAGCCTCCGCTTCTTTCGGATTTTGAAATGGTTCTGTCGGGGATGGAAGGCAGCGACTCCGTCGTACAGCGCTTGGCAAAATACACCCGAGGTTCCTGGGCGACATTCTTGAACAGACCGAGCAATGTGGATATAAATAAAAAGTTCGTGGTATTTTCCGTCCGCGATATGGAAGACGAACTAAAGCCGGTGGCGATGTATATCATCATGCATTACATTTGGAACGCGATAAGAAAAAATATGAGAAAGCGCTTGCTGGTCGTGGACGAAGCATGGTGGATGATGAAATCCGAAGACACCGCGTCCTTCCTTTATTCAATAGCCAAGCGGGGCAGGAAATATTATCTGGGCCTTTCCACCATCACCCAAGATGCGGCGGACTTTCTTAAATCCCCGTACGGCGTGCCAATCATCACGAACTCTTCCATCCAGCTTCTTCTGAAACAATCGCCCGCCACCATAGACATTTTGCAGAAAACTTTTAATCTGACTGATGAAGAAAAATATCTGCTTTTGGAATCCGGGGTTGGAGAAGGCATATTCTTTGCGGGATTAAAACATGTTGCCATAAAAGTCATCGCTTCATATACCGAAGATCAAATCATCACTTCCGACCCGTCCCAAATACTTTTGAATAAAAAGGCTAAAGCAGAGCAGGAAGCGGAAGATATAGCGGCAAAATAGCGAGAATGGTATAATCAAGCCATGAAGTTTGGACTTCTGTTGCTAAATTTAATTATAGCGCTTGGAATGATTTCCATATCGCGAGCAAATGCCGCTTCGGAAAGCAGTATATTTATCAATTTGGCACCCCCTTATCCGGCTCCGTATGAAAATGTCAGTGTCGCTTTAAATAGCTATACTTACAGCCTGGATAGCGTTTTGATATCTTGGTCGGAAAATGGAAAAGTCATCGCGTCTGGAACCGGAAAGAAATCATTTTCCGCCACGGCGCCTGCCGCCGGGAGCGGAATGGAAATAACGGCTACAATTTATCTGTCGGACGGAGCGGTGGAAAAAATAATAACCATCAGACCTTCTGTCATGGAACTCCTGTGGCAAGCAAATGATTCGCATGTTCCGCCGTTCTATAGAGGCAAAGCCTTGCCGACCGCCGACAGCGAAGTGAAAGTGGTGGCGATGCCGGAAATCAGGACAAGTAATGGATTGACCGACCCGAACAATATGACCTACGCCTGGAAAAAAGACTATACAAATAATGTTGACGGTTCGGGCTATGGCAAAAATTTCTTTCTTTATGTAAATGATTATCTAGAGGATTCAAACACGATATCAGTAACGGCTTCAACCACAGACCAGCAGTATTCAAACCGGGCAAGCATAGACATAGGGACAGCGGAGCCGAAAATATTATTTTACAAAAATGACAGCGCCCTCGGGACTCTCTGGGACATGGCGCTCGGCGACACCCACAAAATAGAGGGACCGGAGGTCTTGCGAGCAGTGCCGTATTTCATCTCGCCGGAAGAAATCAGAACTCCGTCGCTCATTTGGAACTGGTCTATCAACGACAGCCCGGTAATTTTACCCAGTTTGCAGAAAAATTTAATGCCCTTGAAGGCCGAAGAGAGCAGACACGGAACATCCAAATTGCGGTTAAACATTGAAAATCAAGATAAAATTTTCCAAACGGTTGATAAGGAAATAAACATAGAATTTTAGAACAATGAAATACTTATTTTATATTTTAATACTGATTGCTTTGACCGGAGTATTTAACGAAAAAAATGTCGCGCAGGCGACAACAACCGCGGACCCCTATGTTCTTTTGGCTCCTTTGCCCTGCGAAGCGGGTACTCCCGGGTGCGACCCAGCTACTGAAACTCTCAAAACTTTCGATCCCACAACTGGTCTAGGTACCTATCTTAATTTAATGATAAAGATATTCATCGGCCTGTGCGCCGTGTTGTCCGTGGTGATGATCGTGATGGGGGGAGTGGAATATATGACCAGCGAACTTGCCCATACTAAAGAATCAGGCAAGGAAAAAATTGAACACGCGATTTTGGGGCTTATCATCGCCCTCGGCGCCTGGGCGCTTCTTTACACCATAAACCCGGACTTGCTAAAATCTGATTTTAATCCGCCAAGCGCAACCGTAACTCTGCCTGCAAATGGAACTTGCAAACTACAAAGAACCCAGAATAATGAAACTAAAGATGAAACATGGAACAACATTTCAGAGCAAACCTGCGATGGAATAGTTGCTACTTCCTCCGATTCGATAAAAATAACGAAAATAAGCTGGACAAAGAACCCAAATTAATATATGTCAACAAGAAATTTTATACTTCTAATAATAATCTTAAGTCTAGGAGTAATCGCGGTTTTTGTCTTTCTTTTTTTTCGAAAAGAGCCAGTTCTGCCCCCACAAGACGGAGCAGGAATAAACTTTGATATTCCGTTCGGAGGAAGCGGCGCGACAAAGCCTCCGGCAACACTTCCTCCCGCTGATATATCAGGATACGAACCCGAGCCAAGCGAAGAAACCCAAAAGGCAAAATTGGTTAAAGTTTCCAGTATGCCTGTGGCGGGTTTCACCGTGTTTCCTAAAGAGAGAATAAAAGAAATCAACCCCTCCCCAACCCTCCCCTTATCAGGGGAGGGGGTAGTCCCCCCTGATAAGGGGGGTTTAGGGGGGTTAAAAAAACCAGCCAAATCTCTGACTGAATTTGCGCCCAATTTGAGATACACGGCAAAGGAGAATGGAAACATTTATCAATCGTTCGCGGATAAAATAAAGGAAGAAAAATTTTCGGGAACAATAATCCCGAAGGTCTATGATGCCTATTTCGGCAACCGCGGAGAATCTGTGATAATGCGTTACTTGAAAATAGACGACAGAACGATAGAAACTTTTGTCGGAACTCTGCCGAAAGAACTGCTTGGAGCGGAGGTGGCCGGCAACAATGAGGTGAAGGGGTACTTCCTGCCGAACAATGTCAAAGACATCAGCCTCTCGCCGGACGGGCAGAAAATATTTTATATGTTTGAAAGTGAAAATAGTTTTGGTGAAAATATAATAGGCACAATTTTGAATTTTTCAAACAATAGAAAAACCCAAATTTTTGATTCACCTTTTACCGAGTGGCTATCGCAGTGGCCGAATAATAATATCATCACCCTCTCTACCAAACCTTCCGGAGGCGCTTCGGGCTATATGTACACTATGGATTCAGCCGGGAAAAATTTCGGCAAAGTCCTCGGGGCCATTGACGGATTGACTACATTGGGGAGCCCGAACGGAAAATTGATTCTCTACGGGGACAGCAATCTTTCCCTGAATATTTACCACGCAGACACTAGAAACACCGACGCGCTCGCGATAAGAACTCTGCCGGAAAAATGCATTTGGGGGAAAGTAAGCGATGTTGTCTTTTGCGCTGTGCCAAAATTAATCGGTTTTAGGCAGTATCCGGACAGCTGGTATCAAGGAGAGGTTTCCTTCAGCGACCAGCTTTGGAAAATAGACGCAAAAACAGGAAATGCGACTTTGCTGGCAGATCCAGCTACGGTGAGAGGGGGAGAAGAAATTGACGGCATTAAGCTTGCTATGGATGAGAGGGAAAATTATTTATTCTTCGTCAATAAAAAAGACTCTTTTCTTTGGAAACTGGAACTTAAATAAATACACCTCACCCCGCCTTTGGCACCCCTCTCCTTGTCAAGGAGAGGGGACGGGGGTGAGGTTCTTAATTAAATACTTCCAATGTACTTAATTACCACGCGGCGAGTCGGCCCAAAACCCACAGATTCAGTTTTCAGGTCGGATGCATTGGACAAAAATTCATGCACAATTCTACGCTCAAAAGCCGACATCGGGTCAACCTCTATGCTTGATTTAAAATATCGGGCTCGTTCTCCCATCATATGCGCCACGGCGCGTATATTCTCCACCCGCTTTTTTTGAAAATCATTGATGTCAATCATAACTCCTGACCATAGGTCAGACCTAGGGGATTCCCCTAGGTCTGACCTATGGTCTATCTTCCCTTCAACGATCCTGCGCACAAGATGATTTAAGGCATAAAGAGCTTCCCCATCATGCCCCACAAAAAAATGCGGCTCGCTGACTTCAACCGAAAACCAAGTATTGGACGGGCTGTCTTCGGTAATAGTAATTTTGGTCGCCGTCACCCCAGTTTTTCCGATCAATTCTTTTATTAAATTTTGTATTTCTTCTTTACTCATTTTTTATCAAAATTTTTACTTCGTCGTCCAACACTTTCTTTTCTGTTTTATTTGCGTAAATTTGCTGTCCCACAGCAAAGATATTACTCGTAATCCAATATAATGCAACTGCTCCGGAAATGCTGTAGGCTATCCAAGCGACAAGGAAAGGGAATACATATTTCATCTGCATGTGCATGCTTTTTCCAAAACTTTCGGTAAAGCTTCCCGCGGCGCCTACTTTAGTTTTTGGTTTTGGCATAAAATGCGCCTGGACATATTGAGAGATCCCGGCCAAAACCGCGAGTAGCGCGCTTTTCCCGGCAAGATCAATCCCCCCAAGGAAATTCATATTTATTTTCTCCGGAACATGCACAAAAGAATAGAGCAAGCCACTTTCAAAATTTATCCCTTTAAAGAAAACAAAATACAAGGCAAAAATGATAGGAATCTGGATTAAAACCAAAAAAAGTCCGGAAAACGGATTAGTTTTGTGTTTTTTGTAAAGTTCAAAGGTTAATCGCGCTTGCTCTTCTCTATTTGCCCCGCTTTTCTTTATTTTATCAAGTTCCGGCGCCATTATACCCATAGCCGCTTGGTTTTTGATGGCTTTCTGAGAAAGGGGAAAGAGTATTAATTTAACTAAAATAGTAAGGATAATGACCGCAACACCTAAATCTCCACCAGGGATAATTGAAACCAAAAAGGCTAAACTATTAATTAGAGGCTTATATAAAAGGGTATTCCAAATATAGCTAAACATCCCCCCATTCTATATGAAAGTAGAATAAAATGCCAGAAAACATTAATTAATTTTATCGAAAATGTTTTTAATTTCATCTTCCAACGCAAGAATATTATCCTGATATTTTTTAAAAATAAAAACGCCAGTAATGCCAATAGGGAATTGGTTTATATATTTCGCCAAAGCCAAATACCCCTGCCGCCGTAGCATATTTCTTTTGATAGCCAGTTTGGCAATATTTTTAGAAGCAATAAAAGAAATTTTTGCTGTTTTATTATTACTTTTAAGATATTTAAAGGTTAAATCGGGAGAACTTAAAAAACTTCCTCCTTTGAAGAGTTGCCCAACTTCCTTAGCACTCACTCTATTCTTTTTAGGCAACATTTAATTAAACACTAAGCTTTTTTCTACCTTTTTGACGCCTTCTCTTGAGAACAAGTTTGCCATTTTTGGTGCGGGAACGAACCAAGAATCCGTGACTTCTCGCTCTTTTTCTTTTTTTAGGGTTATATGTGAACGACATAAGGATGATAATATAACATTTCTGAAAAAAAATCAAATTAAAAAAGTTTTGCACACATTATCAACAGAGTTAGTAAGTTTCCAAAAATTTTGTTTATCCTGTAGGTAGTATAATATGGAACTATGGATACAAATCCTAAACAGCTTTGGAAAAATTGCTTGACAGAGATTGAAGCGGGAATATCAAAGGCAAATTTCAGCACTTGGTTTAAAAATACATCCATCGTAAAGGAGGATATGGGCATTATTTATATAGGCGTGCCCAATGAGTTTGTCCGCGACTGGCTTGTAAACAAATATCACAAGCTTATCACAAAAACCATCGCCGATACCTATGAAAACATGCGCGCGGTGGAATATACTATCGTTAGAATAGAAAACATAAAGGGTGCCGGAAAGGAAGAGACGCTTGTGGCAACAAATGAAGCGTATGTAAACAAAGAGTTGCCGTTAAAGGATCTATACATAAACCCGGAGGACAACCTCAATCCGCGTTACCGTTTTGACTCTTTCATTGTGGGCTCGTTCAATGAATTGGCGTATGCGGCCTCGCAGGCAATCATAGACAACCCTGGAACCAAATATAATCCATTTTTTATTTACGGAGGCACCGGGCTTGGAAAAACTCACCTGATTCAGGCTGTAGGAAACTCAATAAAAGAGAAATATCCCAACAAAAAGACCCATTATATGACCCTTGAGAAGTTCGCCACCGATTTTATCAACTCTTTGCAAAACAACAAAGCAAACACTTTTAAGGAAAAATACCGCAAATACGATTTATTAATAATAGATGACATTCAGTTCATCGGAAAAATGGAAAAAATACAGGAAGAACTCTTCCATACATTTAATACTTTCCACGAAAACAACAAGCAAATTATTTTTTCTTCCGATAAACACCCTAATTACATTCCGGAATTAGCAGACCGTCTAAAGTCGCGCTTTGCCGCCGGGATGATAGTGGACATATCTCCGCCGGAATACGAGTCTCGTATGGCAATTTTAAAAGTTAAGTTGCGGGAACTTAATATTGATTTAGACAAAGAAATTTTGGAGTATGTGGCTTCATCTATAGAAGGGAACATTAGAGAACTTGAGGGCAGTTTAAACATCATTGTTTGCCAATATCGCCTTAAAAACAGACCTCTTACCCTGCCGGAAGTTAAAAATTTGCTGAAAAACAATATGAAACCCAAAAAGAATATAGCTATAAAAGATGTTGTAAAAACAGTAAGTGAATATTATAAATTAGAGGAAGCTTCTATTTATGAAAAAACCAGAAAAAAGGAGATTGTAAAAGCAAGGCAAGTTGTAATGTATTTACTTAGGGAAGATTTTAATGTTTCATATCCGTTAATTGGGCAAAAACTTGGGGGAAAAGACCACACTACTGTGATTCATTCTTGTCTAAAGATTAAAAACGACTTGAAAAACGACCCGCAACTTTTACAAGAATTAGAACAAGTGAGAATTATGTTTAAATAATCAAAAGTTATTAGACTTTAATTAAAAATCAAGATAAAAAATAACCATACAAAACAATGCTGAAAAAAATTATACACTTATCAACATATGTAATAGTATTAATAGATTAAATATAAAAAAAACAAACAATCAATGAAATTGGAATGTAAAATTGAAGAAATAAGAAATATAATTTCTCAAGTGGAAAGAATTACTGGTAAAAATCTTACCCTACCTGTTTTAAACTCAATTTTATTAATTGCTTCCGGAAAGTCTTTGAAATTGAGATCCACAAACCTTAGTCTTGGTATTGAAGTTGAAATTCCAGCAAAAATTGAGAAAGAGGGTATTGTGGCTGTTTCCGGGAGTGTGCTTTTGGGTATTTTTTCTAATGTTTTTCAAAATGAAAATATTCTTTTAGAAGATATTGATGGGAACCTAATTATTAAAACAAAAAAAAGTAAAATAAAAATAAAAGGTCAGCCTCACGATGATTTTCCGACCATCCCGAGGGTTGTTGGGATGAGTTTTGATATAGAACCAAAAAAAATAATAGATGGTATAAAATCCGTTTACTATAGTTCTTCCGTATCTGATATAAAACCTGAAATTTCTAGCGTTTTTTTATATACCAACGAAGAAAACTTAGTTTTTGTTTCAACAGATTCATTCAGACTGGCTGAGAAAAAAATAAAAATTAAAGGATTGCCGGAAATTGCCGGCATTCTGATTCCATTTAAAAATATTTCCGAGATTTTGCGGGTTTTCGGAGAGTCAAAGTCAGACATAAAGGTATGTTTTAATAAAAACCAAATTTCTTTTTCTTCGGAAGGTATCTACCTCACTTCTCGAGTGATTGATGGAGTTTTCCCAGATTATCGTCAAATTATTCCAAAAAGTTCTACAGCCAACGCTGTTGTGCTAAAACAAGATTTACTGAATGCCCTTAAACTCTCTAACATCTTTTCGGATAAATTCAATCAAGTAAGCCTGAAAATTACGCCAAAAGAAAAAGTTTTTGAATTATCGTCCGCCAATAATGACATAGGGGAAAATAAAACATATTTGGATGCCGCGGCGACAGGGGAAAATGTTGAGCTTGGTTTTAACTATAAATATTTTTTAGATTGTTTCCAGTCAATTTACACCGATAGTGTGTCAATAAAATTTTCCGGAGCCGCGAGCCCGATTATTGTGTCTCCGGTGGGGGATAATTCCTTTCTTTACTTAATTATGCCGATGAATAGGTAGAACCCCCTTGTGTTCCCCCTTGTCAGGGGGAATCAAATACTCCTCCCCTGATAAGGGGAGAGCGGGAGGGGTTATTGTTTTACTTTAAACATTAAAGTTGTTTCACTACTGCTAAAGAGGCTGTTGTATGCGATTATTTTTAGTTCATTCAAACCATCGCCTCCCGTTTGCAGATTTTCCAGTTCTGAAGGAATGAAAGAGAAAACGAAAGGATCCTCCGAACTTCCGACATACATTTCGTTTATAAAGATGTCAAGTTTTTTGAGCGGGTAAGGACTAAAGCTGGTAATTTTTAAATTTATTCTTTGGTTCGGCGAATAAATTGTTTTTGCGTTCGGTTCAGTAATTAAGATAAAGGGTTTTGAAGCTTCAGTATGAACATCATCTATCATTGCAGGTTTGTCATAGATAGTCGTTATTTTGTAAAGCGCCCCATTTCTAGCCCACCAATCCTGTATGGGTATTTCCCAATGATAAAACTGGGAATCATTTTCGGGGTTTTGGGGTGACACCCCCGTCACATTATTCTTATCCACCCAGTAAAGTATTGAGTGCATATTTGTTATAACTTTTTCCACCATGGTTTCTTTGGGTGTGTTGGGTCCCGCCAGTTTGCCGGAAATTCTGTCTATAAAAAAGTGTTCGTTGCCCTGCCAGTTTCCGCGCAGAACCGGTTTGACCATTTCAGGATCAATGTCCAAATTCGGCTCCTCAAATTTTTCATCAGGTAAGTTTTTCAAAGCCTCATTCATAAATTTATTCCAAATCGGACCAGCCACAGCCGCCCCGCCCTTCTTCATTGCCACATTGTCATTGTTTCCTGCCCAAACCCCCACTACAATAGAAGGGGTATAACCGATGGTCCAGGCGTCTTTGTTGTTGTTTGTTGTCCCTGTTTTTACGGCAACATCTTTGCCGGGAATATAGAGGACAGAGCGCGATCCGAAAGTGGGTACGCGGGATTTTTCGTCGGATAAAATATCTGAAATGGTTAGCGCGGTATTTTTTGTCAAAATTTCCTGGAGTTTGGGCTGGTATTGTTCTAAAATTTTTCCGGCCGAATCCTGAACTTCCAAAATTCCCGTGTATGGATTTCTGACTCCGTCATTCGCAAAAACTCCGTAGGCCGAGGCCATGTCGAGGAGCGTTACTTCTCCGCCTCCGATAACCAAAGTAAGCCCATATCGATTGGTTTCGCCCAAAGTGCTGATGCCCATGTCTTCGGCCGTTTTAAGCGAACTGCCGGGTCCCGCCAGATAAAAAAGTTTTACCGCCGGGATGTTGATTGACTGCGCGAGCGCGCTTCGCAGACTTATTGGTCCGCGGAATTTGTCATCATAGTTGTTGGGCATGTAACAATCTTCTTGGTTATGCCCTGGCATGGCCTTGCCGAGAGCGTCGCAGGTCGTTTGGAATTCTGTAGGCAGGTCAAAGAGCACCGTGTCAGGAGTAAAGCCCTTGTTGAAGGCTGTGGCGTAAATAAAGGGCTTGAAAGAAGAGCCTGGTTGTCTATTTGCTACTGCCACGTTGTAATTTCCGTCAATAGCCTTATCAAAATAGTCTCTAGAACCCACCATCGTCAAAATTTGTCCCGTTTTAGGGTCTATGGCCACCAGGGCGGCATTTTTCCCTTCCCAGGTTGTTTCGTTCAAAAGCGCGCCCTCTTTGACAATTTGTTCCCCTTTGGACTGCAAATCATAATCCAATGTGGTAATGACTTTCAGCCCTTTTTCCACCGCCTCTTTTCCGTATTTCTGCTCAAGATAATCTTTGATGAAGAAAACAAAATGGGGCGCTTTTATGCCGATGTTAGCCTGAGGAACAAAAACCATCTTTTCTTCTTTTGCTTTGTCGTACTCTTCTTTTGTTATAAAATTAAGCTCTAACATTCTAGACAGTACTAAATTTTTTCTGGTATCCAGTTTGTTTTTATTTTTTCCATAGGGCGATAAAGTTGTCGGAGATTGCGGTATTGATGCCAAATAAGCCGCCTCTGCCAGCGTTAAATCTTGCGCATTTTTAGCGAAATAAGTTTTGCTTGCTTCCTCTATGCCATAAATAGTTCCTCCATAAGGAGCCTCGTTCAGATAATATTCCAGGATTTTTTCTTTCGGCAGAAAATTATCTATTTTTATCGCCAAGACCCACTCTTTTATTTTTCTGACATACCGGGCGTAGCCCTTTTCACTCCTCAGCAAGGTGTTTTTGACGAGTTGTTGAGTGATGGTTGAGCCTCCTCCGCCTATTCCAAAGCCAAAAATGTTTGAAAGGACCGCGCGGACGGTGGATTTTATTCTTATTCCGCTGTGATTGTAAAATTCAGAGTCTTCAATGGCAACCGTGGCATTTTTTATATTCACCCCCATATCCCCCGAAGAGATGTCCGTCCTTTTTATGTCCTCATGTATATCGTAGAGCAGGATTTTCCCGGTCCGGTCGTATATTTTGGTGGAATTTACGACCTTCCTGTTTTCAAAAGAATGAAAGTCCGGAATTTTCAGGGAAGAGAACCAAATAATTATTATTCCGGCGCCAAAAACAAAAATACCGGCAAAAAAGAGCGCCATATTTTTCCAGAATCTCCTGGTTCTGAAGATTTTTTTCATTATTTCAATTATACCAGCAAATATGTTAGAATCCGAACATGAAGGCAAAAAAATCAGGAGACAAAATTAGCGAATTGCTTACTAGAGGGGTTGATAGAATTTATCCTTCCAAAGAAGCGTTGGAAGAGGTTTTGCGTTCCGGCAAAAAATTGCGACTGTACCAAGGTTTTGATCCGACAGGGAGCCAGCTTCACATTGGCCATATGGTGGGTTTGAGAAAACTGGCAGAGTGGCAGAAGCTTGGTCACCATGTTATTTTTTTGATTGGCGATTATACTGCTATGATAGGCGATCCTTCCGGCAAACTTTCATCGAGAAAGGTACTTACCCACGAAGAGACCCTTGCTAACGCCAAGAATTATAAAGAACAAGCATCTAAAATTCTAAAATTTAACGGGGACAACCCGGCGGAAATGCTTTTTAACGGAGATTGGCTAGGCAAATTAAGCGCGATAGAGTTTTTACAAATCGCCGGAAATTTGACCTACAGTCAGGTAATAGAACGAGATATGTTTCAGGAGAGATTGAAACAAGGTCAGGATATTTCCACTAGCGAGTTTCTCTATCCCGTCATGCAGGCGTATGATTCTGTCGCCATGAATGTTGATCTAGAGGTGGGCGGGAAAGATCAGATGTTTAATATGATGATGGGGCGGAAACTCATGAGAAACATGTTAAAAAAAGAAAAGTTTGTCATGACCACAAAACTTTTGGAAGATAAGGACGGGGTGAAAATCGGCAAAACAGAAGGAAATGCTATTGCTTTAGATGACAAACCGAAAGACTTATTTGGTAAAATAATGGCCTTTCCGGACGAAGCGGTTGTTCAATGTTTTGAGTCCTTAACACTGATACCTATGGAAGAAATTCCAAATACAGATCCTCTTTTAAACAAGAAGCGTCTTGCTTTTGAGATTGTGAAAGACTTAAATGACGAGAAGAAAGCAAGAGAAGCTCAAGAAGTTTGGGAGAATACTTTCCAAAAAAAAGAAATTCCGGATGAAATGGAAGAAGTCAAAGCAAAAGCTGGAGAACTTTTGAGCGAAGTTTTGGTGAAGAATAAAATTCTTTCTTCTAAGAGCGAATGGCGCAGACTGGTCTTAGGGAAAGGAGCGCATGATTTAGAGAAAAAAAGCGCGATTGAAGATCAAAATATAAAAATTACGGAAAATTTGACGCTTAAAATAGGCAAAAAAAGATTTGTGAAAGTTTTTACTCTCTAGTGATATTTATCTTCCGGATCATCGCTTTCAGGTATTTCTTCAGAGATATCAGGCATGTCGAGGGGTTCTCCTATTTCATCTTCATCAGCGCCAATTCTAAAACCATCTTCTATTTCTTCATCTTCATTGTAGCTCATTTTAGTTTTTGTATTTTTAGCGACCCGCTAATAATTTCATACTTTGTAACAAAATAGAAAAAGCTTGGCAATAGCAAGAAGACTAAAAGTGTGGATAACCCGCACACTTACTTGCAAGATATTGAGTACAATGCGCCAAAGGCGCGTCTTGCAAGTAAGTGTGCGGGTTAACCCCTACCTCAAATGTGCGAAAGCAGTCAGGGCTATAGCAATAGCGTCTAATTCGTCATCTGATGTTTTGTTTTTATCTAAATCCACGAGCATCTTCACCATTTTATTTATTTGCGTCTTGTCTGAGCGTCCATAACCCGTTGTCGCCATTTTTATTTGTGGCGGAGAAGCCTCAAAAATTTTTAGTCCCGCCTGCGTTGCTTCGTATATAACAACCCCGCGCGCTTCGGCGACCCGCATCACCGTTTTTTGGTTGGTATTTAAAAACAAAGTTTCAATAGCCAGCACCTCCGGCTTGTATTTTTCTATTATTTTCCTCACTTCATCGCCGATGAGTTTTAATCTTTCGGGAAATTCCAATTTAGCCGAAGTTTTGAAACATTCGGAGAAAATTACACATTCTTTGCCTGTGTTTTTCTCTAAAACAGCTATGCCCAATCTTTCAAACCCGGGGTCGATGCCTAAAATGCGCATTCGGTAATTTTAACATTTTTAGTGGTAATATATAAAAGACATAGTTCTTTAATAGGGAAGCTAAGCCACATCATAAGTGGATAAGGGTTTAAGGGATGTTTCTCTATTTTGACTATGTCAGAGGAGGGGGAGTTGGGGGGGGTGTTTGGTGAAGTGAGAATAACCCCCCAACTCCAATCTTTAAGAGTCGCTGGGACTTTCGGAAGATTGTTTCGGCGATTTTTTTTATTTTCCCCTTGACTTCCGTACATACTCGGTATATACTCTGTATATATGTCACAAGCAGTTATAAATTTTAAAATAGATTCTAAGCTTAAAAAAGATGCCAAAGAAGTCTTAGACGAAATGGGCTTGAATTTTTCTATTGCCATTAATGCTTATTTAAGGAAACTAATTATAGAAAAAAGGATAGAATTTACTGCGCCCGAAATTCCAAATGCTCGTTTGAGGAAAGCATTTAAAGATGCAAGAGAAGAAATTAAAAGTGGTAAATATAAAGTTTTTACAAATCATGAAGATTTTGAGAACTATTTGTTATCTTAGTTTATGCTCAATACGACTTCTAATAATAACTTTAAGAAATCTTTTAAGAAGAAAGATAAGTTTGTGCAAAAGAAGGCTCTTGAACGAATCAGACTTTTTAGGGAAGACCCGTTCAATATTATATTGAATAATCACTCACTCTCTGGCGAACATAGAGACGAAAGGAGTTTTAATGTGACAGGCGACTACAGAATTCTGTTTTATTATATTGATGAAAACACAGTCTGTTTTACAGACATCGGCACTCATCCAGAATTGTACGAGTAAAATTTACCCTTTCTAGTCTCCATTTTTTACTTTATAACTACTTGAGCCTGCCCCGTACCGAGCTTGCTCTGGTTCGGGGTTTTCCCCACCTCCCATTTGACATATATATATCGGTTCATAGTTATGGTGACCTATTAGTCCTTTGATAAGCGAGTATGGTGGAGCACCATGAGTGCAAGCCATATCGTCCTTTGGACGAACGGTCAATTATGACGAAAACTCATATTACGACTTTGTTGAAATTTACTTATTTATATGATATATTTGAATGCATGAAAAGCATTCTTCAATTTTCAATTTCAAAAGATGATTTACTACACACGACATGCTAGACAGAGAATGATCTTGAGAGGGATTACAGAAGAAATGGTCGAGGATGCCCTGCTCAAACCCGATAATGTTGGTCTAGGTTATCAAGGAAAAAGTTTGATTTTTAAGAGATTTAATAAAGGAATAATTAAGGTTGTTTTTATAAAGAAAAAAAATTCCAAAGTCATCGTTTCTGTAATTTGGGAATTAATAAAATAAGAGTTAAAATATATGAAAATCACTTATGACAAAACAATAGACGCGCTGTATCTTCATTTTCAAGAGGGAGTTTTTTCTCGCAACAAAGAAGTTGAGGAAGGAATCGTTTTAGATATAGGGAAAGGAAATAAAATTCTTGGTATCGAAATACTAGACGCAAGTAAAAGAATAAAACCTCAAAATATGAACTATTTAAATTTTCAAATTCCCGTCGGGATGCCAGCTTGAGCAGATAGAGTTTAAAGTGCTATCTACAACCTAGTATATTAGATATATTAGATTAGTGCCGCAATTTTCATTAAAATCGTGAAAAACGCGCTTTTTTGAACAATTTTCACGATTATCTTGACAAAAGCGTGAAAATGACTATACTTAGTGTATATGGCTAAAATATCTGCGGTACTTAATAAAATAAATTCTCTTCGAGAAAGGTATTATAAAGCGTTGATGGGCAAAGACGCTTTAATTTCACTTGTCAGTGAAGCAGAAATTGCAGAGCAAGTTTATAACTCAAATGCTATCGAAAATAGCACACTCACACTCGAAGAAACGGAAAAGATACTTTTGCAGATTGATCTAGACCGATTTATTACCGAAAGAGAAATTTTTGAGGCAAAAAATCTTGCGCGAGTTGTTTCCTATATAGACAAAAAAGCCAAAGAACAAGAGCTTACTCTTCCTGTAATTTTATCTCTTCATAAAATGCTCATATCAAACATTCGGGACGATATTGCCGGAAGATGGAGAATCAACAACGAACATGTACGGGTGGGGAGCCATATTGCTCCGGCACCAAAAGAAATAGTGGAAAGGCTGGAAAAAATGATGTCTGTTTATAATTCTACTAGTCACGAGAATATTGTTAAAAGTATGGCAAGATTGCACCTTGATTTTGAATATACCCATCCGTTTATAGACGGCAACGGACGTATCGGGCGGGTTCTCAATAATTATTTATTAATACGGGAAGGCTTTGTCCCTATAAATATAAAGTTTATTGATAGAAAAAAATACTATGAAGCATTTAATGAGTTTGATAAAAAAGGCGCCACAAAAATTATGGAGGAAATTGTCGGCAAAGCGCTAACAAATAGCTATCACAAACGATTGGCATATTTGGAGGGTAAAAAGATTATTACTCTGCGTGAATACGCGAAAAATAAAAAATTGTCCCATTCTAATCTTATCAATAAAGCAATTAGACAAACAATTGAAGCTTTTTTAGAAAAAGGAGTTTGGAAAATTGGAGTCTAAAGTAACTTTTCCCGTCCCGTTTTCAACTCAAATCCTAGGTGTTCATACGCCTTCTTTGTTGCCACTCGGCCGCGGGCTGTGCGCTCTAGGAGACCTAGCTGGAGCAGATATGGCTCCACCACTTCCTCTATGGTTGCTTCTTCTTCAGACAATGCCGCCGCCATGGTTTTCAGTCCGACGGGGCCGCCATTGAATTTTTCAATAAGTACTTCCAAGAATTTTCTGTCAGAGGCGTTCAGCCCAATTTCATCTACTGCAAGCATATCAAGCGCCTCTTTTACTATTTTTTTGTCTAGATTTTTTTTATTACCCTTGCTGTTAACTTGCGCAAAGTCGCGCGCCCTTTTCAAAAAGTAATTTGCCGTGCGGGGAGTAAAGCGGCTGCGCTTGGCTATTTCCGCCAAGGCTTCGGTTTCTAGAACGATATCCAAAAGTTTACTTGATCTCTCTATTATTTTCGCTATCTCTTCATTTGAATAAAATTCCAAACGAAAGACTCCGCCAGAAAATCGCGAACGGAGCGGGGAAGAAATCATTGCTACTCTGGTTGTTGCCGCTATGAGTGTAAAGGGAGGTAAATCCAACTGGATAGTGCGGGCGCTGGGACCTTTGCCGATGATTATGTCCAGCACGCCCGACTCCATGGCAGGGTAGAGGATTTCTTCCACCATTTTATTCAGCCGGTGGATTTCGTCTATAAAAAGAATGTCGCCGGGGGCGAGGTTTGTCAAAATAGAAGCCAAGTCGCCAACTTTTTCTATAGCCGGTCCGGAAGTTATTTTCATCTGTCGCCCAGTTTCTTTGGCGATTAGGTGTGCTAGCGTAGTTTTGCCTAGCCCGGGCGGTCCGTAGAAGAGGATATGCTCCGGAATATGCCCACGCTCTTCCGCCGCCCGTAAGAGGATTTTGACATTGTCTTTTATGTGTTTTTGACCAATATATTCCTCCCAACGGGTGGGGCGCAGGGTTTGGTCTAGAACGACTTCTTCTCCACCAGCCGGCGGATTTTTCTTTAATTCTTTTTGTTTAGATATTGACATTGTATTCATATTATGCTATACTGCTCGGGTAGCACATTTATACACACAGTATGCACATAGCTATACACATTATAGCACTTGCGTAGTTGTACATATAGTAAAATATATTTTAGAGAAAGAAGGCATTAATCTCTAAGCAATCAGCTCAAAAGGTTATACATGTTTGCATAGGACGTTCTGGTCGGATTTATCCGCTCTGGGGCTATCCTCTAATAATTTGTTACTCTCGGGGCCCAGCCCTGAAAGGATTGTTTAGAGATTAATGCTTTTTT